>JANOGB010000320.1:0-6942 GCA_031413955.1 Planctomycetota bacterium
ATCCAACTTCGTCATCGAGCCGGCCTCCTGAGCCGGATCTTGGCTTGGACCGCAGGATCCAGCGCGCCCGATATCCAAGATGCCGCCGGCCGCCGGGTGGGCAAATCGCGTCGAACTTGGATTTCTGCTCACGCTCTCAGACGGACCTGTGCCTAAACGGACAGGAGCCGCTGCAGCGCGCCGAGGTCGGCGCGACGAGCGCTAGAAGCGATCTCGGCCGCGTGCCGCGGCTCGAGTTCGCGCGCGCGGCCGAGCAGCGTGGTGAAGAGCTCCTTCAGCTCGGTGCCCGAGAGCTTGCGCCCACCGGCGTAGTAGCGCTTGGCCAGATGACCGAGCGCGTAGGTCGTCGCGAAAGAGAAGCCCGCGCTGGTCGCACCGCCCGCGAGCCCGCCGAGGAGCCCGCCCGCCATGCGCCCGAGCAGCCCGCCGACGAGCTGGCGCGCGACACTCTCGAGCACTTGCGAGGCCATGCCCACGCCGGCCACGCCGAGGAAGTCCTTGATGTGCCCGCGGTCGAGCTCGTACCCGTGGCGTTTCCCGACCTGGTACACGAGGCGCATCTGCAGCGGCAGGATCGCGAGCGTGGCCAGACTCTGCGGCAGGAGCTCGAGCCCGCCACACAGGATCGCCTGGCGCAGGATCTGCTCGTCGATCTCACTGTCTGCGTTCGCGGCGGCGAGCGGCGCGCTCACGAGCGCATCCGCCTCGCGCCGAAAACGCTCGGTGACCGTGCTCGAGAGCCCGAGTGCGCGCGCCAGCTCGCCCAGGAACGCGCGCTCCTTCTCGCCGGCCGCGCCGTCCGCGGTGCACACGCAGACTGCGAGCTCGTAGGCGAGTTCGCGCGCTGCGGGTGAGGTGAGCTCGCTGGCCGTGCGTCCGAGCTCGTGCCGGCCACTCTCGACTTCACGCAGCAGCGTCTCGTGGTCGAGGTTCTCGCCCCCGATACGCGCCAGCGTCGCGCGAATCGCCTCGCGCTCGCGCTCGTCCTGTGCATCGTCTGCCCGCGTGGCGAGGAGCGCGAGCACGAGCAGCGCCCGTCGGTTCTGGAGATCCATCGACGGACTGTAACCGAGCTCCGTGCCGTTCGTGAATGGGAGTGGCGAATGGGCTCCCATCGAAGTGCTACCTCGACAGGTAACAGATCTCATGGTACGAATCCGGCGTGGCGGCTACCTCTTCCTCACCTGGAAGGGCGATCACCCGCCCAGGCATGTCCACGTCTTCCGCGATCGGGTCCTGCTGCTCCGCTGGGACCTGGATCGGTGGAGGCCGTTGCGTGGGAGTGGGATTCCCCCGCTCCAGATCCTGCGCATCCTGATCGAGCTCCGCCGCGAGGGCCGTCTATGAAGATCCTGAGCGTCCACGCCAACAACCGGAAGAAGTGCTTCGAGGTCCAGACGCGCAAGGGGCTGTACAGTTTCCCCTACGCGGCCACGGACACGCCCCCCACGGCTCGCAACCGCATCGTGCGCGTGTTCGTCGATCCGGAAGTGGCGAACGAGGGCTTCACCTACGAGCTCGCGTCCGGTGCGGGGGACACCGTGCTCATGGACTGGGTCCTGCACGACAACCGTGACCCGAAGCTGCTCTCGGAGCTCTTGATGCACGATCTCACCTGCCGCGCCGACGACAAGCGCAAGGCATCGGGCTTGTCCACGCGCGAGATCTGCAGGCGCCTGGGTACCTCGGCTTCGCAGCTCTATCGCTTGCTCGACACCGGCAACTCCCAGAAGTCGTTCGAGCAGCTCATCCGCTTGCTCATCGTGCTGGGCTGCGAGGTCACCGTCGACGTCAAGGACGTCGACAAGCGCCGGCGGGCCTGAGCGTCGAGCCCGTCACTGATTGAGCGACGGCGTGCGCAGGCGAAAACCGTCGGCGCGGAGCGGGTGAGTGGTGGCGAGGGGGGTGCTCGTTCCGCGCAGGATGCGGCCGAAGCCGAGTTTTGCGCGCAGCTGATCGAGGGCGTGGTCCAGGCGCCGGTGGCGGTCGGCGCGGCTGGCGTCGTGCGCGGCGGAGGCGGGGCCGAGCGCGGGCTCGTCGGCGCTCGAAAAGAGCTGACCTTGCCAGCCGGGCGCGGCGGCGAGGCCGTGGAAGACGATCCCGATGCGCTTCAGGAGCGCGCGCTTCTTCGGCAGCGTGCGGTAGAGCGCGCGCGCGGCCTGCCACAGCTCGTCGGTCGCGTCGCTCGGGGCGGCGAGCGTGCGGCGGCGGTGCGCCGAGAGTCCGTCCTCGGACCACGAACCTGGGCGCGGATTCGTGTCGACCCAGCGCACGCGCACCTCGAGCGTGCGTGCCTGCACGCCCAGCGCGCGCAGGCGGTGCGCGCCGCGCTCGACCAGGTAGGAGAGCATGGCCTCGACCACCTCCGGGCGGCCCTCCTCGGGCTCGAAAGTCGTCTCGCGCTGCAGCGACTTCGGCGGACGCGCCACGAGCGTGCCGTCCTCCGCGAGCACGTGCGTCGTCTCGACCGGCGTCTCGTCACGACCGTGGGCGCGCTCGAAGAGCACGAGCCCGGCGCTGCCGAAGGCCGTGAACAGCACCTCGCGCGAGAGCAGACGCAGCTCGCGTACGTGCCGCAGCGCGAAGCGCTCGAGCAGGGCACTCGTCGCGTGTCCGACGCCGGGCAGGTGCTCGAGCGGCAGCGCGCCCACGAAGGCGAGCTCGCCCCCGGGCAGGACCTCGCACACGCCGCCGGGTTTGGCGAGTTTTCCCGCCAGGCGCGCCACGAGCCGGCTCGTGCCCACCCCGATCGTGAGCCCGAGACGCGTGCGCTCTTTCACTGCACGCTGGATCGCGAGCGCCGCGTCGAAGGCCGCGCCGAGGAGCCGCGCGCTGCCGGTGAGGTCGAGGTAGAAGTCGTCGATCGAGGCCACCTCGACCTTCGGCGTGAAGCCGAGCAGGGTGCGCGTGACCTCGTCGCGCAGGCGATTGGCTGCCTGTGAATCGCCGTCGCGGAAGAGCGCGCGTGGGCAGCGCCGCTGCGCTTCCGAGAGATGCATGCCCGCGCGGACCCCGCAGGCGCGCGCTTCGTAGGAGCACGACATCACCAGGTTGCGCGAGGTGGGCGATCCGCCGACAACCACGGGTTTCCCGGCGAGCTCCGGGTGCAGCGCCTGCTCGACCGATGCCAGGAAGGCGTCCACGTCGAGGTGCAGGATGCGGCGGGTCCCGCGCGCGAGGCGCTGGTCGCGGTGGGGGAGCACCCCCAGACCCTAACAGATACCGAACGATTCTCCTTCAGCCGGGAGCGCCGGGCACCAGCCCCGCACTTCCTCTGGGAGAAGAAGAAGAACCGGAGCCGGGCTGGAGCCCGGCGCTCCCGGTTGAGAATACGCTGGCCGCCTGCGATGGACGTCGTCCTCGTTCACCCCGAGATCCCGCACAACGCGGGCTGTGCGGCGCGCCTCACGGCGGCGCTCGGGTTGCGGCTGCACCTGGTGGAGCCGCTCGGGTTCTCGCTCGCGGACCGCTACTTGAAGCGCGCCGGACTCGACTACTGGCCGGCGGTCGAGCTCGTGGTGCACCGCGATTGGGCCGTGGCGGCGCGCGCGCTTGGCGCCGAGTCGCCGCGGCCCTTCGCCGAGCGCCTGCGGCTCTTCAGCGCGCGCGGCGGGCGTTCGCTGTTCGAGACGAGCTTCGCGCCCGACGACGTCCTGGTCTTCGGGAGCGAGTCGCGCGGGCTGCCGCGCGAGCTCCTCGACGCCCATTCCGCGCGCCGCGTGTACATCCCGATCCGGCCCTGCGTGCGCAGCCTGAACCTCGCCAACGCCGTTGCGCTCGCGACCTACACCGCGCTCGTGCGCGCCGGCGTGCCGCTGCCGGACAACGACGGCGCTCAGGCGCCCGACGCGCGCGCGGACGAGGACCTCGCGCTGGTCCCTGCCGCGCAGCCCGAGGCGGTGGCCAGCCGGGTCACGAACGGATGAGCGCGGGAGCCTCTCCCGCCCTGCAGGGACCCGTCCGCAAACCGGCGCGCGGCGATCTGCTCGAGCTCGTGCTCGAGGAGATCGACGAGCGTGGGCGCACGCTCGGGCGCTTCGAGGAGTTCACGGTGGCCGTGCGCGACGGCGTGCTCGGCTCACGCGTGCGCGCGCGCGTCCTGAAGCGGCGCCGGAACGGCATCGAGGCCGTGCTCGTGGCGGAGCTCGCCGGCTCGCCCGCGCGCGTGACGGCGCGCTGTCCACACGTGGCGAGCTGCGGCGGCTGCAGCTTCCAGACACTCGCCTACTCCGCGCAGCTCGCGGCCAAGGAGCGCCTGCTCGCGCGCATCCTGGCACCGCTCGCGCCCGCGCGGATCGAGCCCGTGCTGGCCTGCGCCTCGCCCTGGAATTACCGCAACAAGATGGACTTCACCTTCGGCAACGCGCGCTGGATCGAGCCCGGCGAGCCGGCCGGCGCGCCGAACGGCTTCGCCCTCGGCCTGCACGCGCGCGGGCACTTCCACAAGGTGCTCGACGTGCAGGCCTGCGAGATCGCCTTCCCCGAGGCGGCCGCGATCGTCGCCAGCATGCGCGCGCTCGCCCGCGAGCATGCGCTCTCGCCCTGGGACGTGCGCGCGCACACCGGCCTCCTGCGCCATCTCGTGCTGCGCAAGAGCTGGGCCAGCGGCGCGATCCTGGCGGACCTCGTGACGACCGAGGAGGCGCGCGCGCGCATCGAGCCCTTGGCCGCGGCGCTGCTCGAGCGTCACCCCGAGCTCACCACCCTGGTGCAGCACGTCAACCCGGGTGTGGCGCTGGTCGCGAGCGGCGCACTCGCGCGCGTCTTCCGCGGTTCTGGCACGATCGAGGAGCGCGTGGACGGGCTGGCGTTCTCGATCTCCGCGCACAGCTTCTTCCAGACGAACACGCCCCAGGCTGCGCAGCTCGTCCAGCAGGTGCTGGCCTGGGCCGAGCCCCGGCCCGGCGAGACGGTCTACGACCTCTACTGCGGCGGCGGCCTGTTCGCCCTGGCCCTGGCGCGCGCTGCCGGACCGGAGCGCGTGATCGGCTTCGAGCTCTCCACGTCGTCCATCGAGGACGCGCGCTCCAATGCCGAGCGCAACGGCCTTCCCGGCGTGCGCTTCGTCGCCGGCGACCTGGCCGTCACACTCACGCCCGAGTGGCTCGCGCTGCGCGAGCTGCCCCGCCCCGCGGTTTGCATCGTCGATCCGCCGCGCGCCGGCGTGCACGCAAGCGCGCTCGAGTCGCTGCGGCTGCTCGAGCCCCGGCGCATCGTCTACGTCTCCTGCAACCCGCGTTCGGCCGTGCAGGATCTGCTGTTTCTCGTTGCCTCCGGCTGGCACCTGGCGGGCGTCCAGCCCATCGACCTCTTCCCGCACACGCCGCACCTGGAGTGCGTGTTCCGGCTCGAGCGCCCGACCTCGGCCTGAGGCGCGCTCAGCTGAGCGACGTCACGCTCTCGGAGGCCGGACCGAACTGCGCCAGCGGACCCAGGAACGGTGCATAGGCCTTCCAGTGCTCGAAGGCGCGGGCGTGGGTCCGCTCGCGGACCTGGAGTGCGCTGGCGGTGAAGACCGGTCGCTGCGCGCGCTCGTGGCGCAGGCAGCGCTCGTCCCAGGGCAGGCCGACGAACTCGAGCACGCGCCGCGTCCACGTCTCGGGCTCGGCCACGAGTCCTGCGTAGGGGACGGCGAGCACGGGGAGCGGCAGGTGCTCGGTCCAGTGCGCCATCAGGCGCTCGTAGTCGCGGTAGTACTGCGCGATGTGGGCGAGGTCGTAGGACCAGGGCAGTTCGTTGCGCTGGAAGTCGAGGAAGAAGCTCGAGAGCCCGCAGTCGCGGAGGTCGCGCCGGCAGTCGAGGATGCGCGCGTCGGGGAACAGGCGCGCGATCAGCCCGAGCATCTGGAAGTTCGCGAGCAGCTTGTCGACGGAGCGCAGCCCGGGGGCGGGGGCAGGCGGGAGCGAGACACGGTAGCTCTCCGCGAGGCGCTCCAGGTCGTGCGGGGTCAGGTCCTCCAGCCCGGCCGGAAAGGCGCGCACGCTCGACCGCAGGCGTGGCAACTCGCGCACGAGGCGCGGCAAGCCCTGGGAGTGCTCGCCGACGGCGTGCACGAGTGGGTGAGCGGCGAGGATCTGCTCGAGCAGCGTCGAGCCCGTGCGCGGCAAGCCGACGAGGAAGATCGGGCCCGGCTCGGCGCTCGCTTGCTTGGCGCGCGCCAAGAACTCGCCGCGGCACAGCGCGATCAGCGCGTCGACGAGCTTCGAGTGCTGCTCCGGTTCCCACTTGCGCCGCGCCAGCGCGTTCGCGCGGGCGAAGTGCGGGAAGGCCTCGGCGTGCTCGCCGCGCTGGTCGTGCAGGTTCCCGAGCGCGAAGTGGAGCTTGCTCGCGATCGCGGCCGGAAGGTGCGCGTCGGCGAGGCGCGCGCGCAGGGGCGCCGGGTCGAGCGGCGCTCCGCGCCGGGCGAGGTGGTAGGCGGCCTGCGCGCAGGCGGGGTCGAGGTCGAGCGCGCGCCGCAGGGCCGCGTCGCTCTCCTCGCGCTCGCCCAGGACGGCGAGCGCCATGCCGTGCAGGGCATGCGCATCGGCGCTCTCGGGTGCCAGGGCGAGAGCCCGCGTGATGGTCGCGAGCGCGCGCTCGAGCTTCTTCGTCTCGAGGCACGCCACGCCGAGGTGCAAAAGCCCGTCCAGGCCCGCGTCCGGGAGCGCCGCCGCGCGCTCGAAAAGCCGCAGCGCGGCTTCGTGCTGGTCGAGCTCGAGCAGCCAGGTTCCGAGCTTGTGGTGCAAGAGGAGCGCGGACGGCGCCATGGCCAGGGCCTGGTTGACCACCCGGAGCGCCTCGCCCATGCGACCCTGGCGGTGCAGGACCGTGCCGGCGTTGCAGGGGAAGCGCCACTCGCCGGGGAAGCGCAACGCGCCTTCCTCGAAGGCGCTCAGGGCGCCGGCCAGATCCTCGGCCTCGAACCGCGCCGCTCCGCACGCCAGCAGCTCCGCGGCCGTGGCC
>JANOGB010000321.1:0-6444 GCA_031413955.1 Planctomycetota bacterium
CGCGCCGGTCGGCGCCACGCCCGCGCCCTGACCCGGCTCATCTGGGCGCGCCGGGCTGGCCCCCGCCGCTCCCGGTTGAGAAACCCCCTCGCGAGCCGTCAGCGCAGGCGGAACAGGCGATAGTCGGCCTCCGGGATGCCCACCGGACTGCGATAGAGGAGCTCGAAGCCCGGGATGGCCGCGAGCACGTCCTCGGCGCCCGACAGGAACGCCGCCGCCGCCGTCCCGGGCCGCGGCTCGCGCTCGGAAGCCGAGAGCCCTGCCGTCGTGCGCGAGAGATCCCACAGGACGTGGCGATCGACGAGCAGGTAGCGACACTGGAAGCGCTGGCGCAGCAGCTCGGCGAGTTCCTCCGTCGAACGCTGGAAGAACGTCGTCAGGAAGGCTTCCGCCTGGCGCCGGCTGCGAGCGGTCTCGTACTTGGGCTGCAGCACGATCGGGTTCCGCGTGTGCGCCAGGAGCGCCGTCGAGTTCACGAAGTCGCCCGCGATGGGTTCCTCGGGCGGTACGTGGGCGCGCACGTACTCGACCAGCGCCACGAGCTCGGCGCGCGCGCGCGCGGGCAGATACCAGTCGCTGCGTTGCTCGCGCACGAAGCTCGCGAAGCCCGCAGCCTGGGCCAGCGTCAAGCCCGCGAACAGCACCAGCGCGAGCCCGCGCCGCGGCCAGCGCGCGAACGCCAGGGCCACGCACGGCGGCGCGAGCAGCCCGACGAGCACGGCCAGGCGCGCGAACATCCAGGCCACCGGGAGAGCGCACAGCGCGAGGCCGAAGAGCAACGCCTCGAAACCGCGCGGCGCGCGCGCACGGAGGCTCGTGCAGCACGCCGCCCCGAAGAGCAGCGCCAGCGGCCAGCCGCTCCACGCCAGGAGCGCCGCGGGGCGCAGCGTCTCGAACGGCCCCTGCCACAGGAGGCGCGCGTCGAACGGGATCCGGTTCGGATCATCGGGGAACTCGCCGAGGAAGCGCAGCTTGGCCCACACGACCTGGTGCACGTGCGCATAGGAGCTGGGCGCGACCGCGCCGAACCCGAGCAGCGCGAGGAGCAGCACCGCCGCGACCAGGCCGCGTGCGCCGGCCGGGGAGAGCTGGCGGCGGCGACGCACGAGGGCCGGCGCGAGCAGCGCCAGGACCAGGGCCGCGGCCGGCGAGAAGAGCAGGCCATTCGCGCGCAGCACGGGCACGAACAACCCGGCGGCGGCCGGTGCCACGAGCGCCAGCCAGGAACGCCGCGCCTCCAGCGGGCTGCGCCCGGAGACGAGCGCTCCCAGGGCCAGCACGCCGAGCTCCAGCGTCAGCACGAAGCTCGCCGCGTGCCAGGTCGCGAGCGCGCCCGCGGCCAGGACCCCGCTCGCCAGATGGTCACGCCCCCGGCCCGTTCTCGTCGCGCGCGCGAGCCAGCCGAGGTGCAGCAGGAACAGGGGCAAGGCCAGATCCTCGCCCACCAGCAGGAACCCGATCGTGCGGTAGTTCGCGGGCGTGACGAGCGCCAGGCCCACGGCCAGCGAAGCCCACAGGTCGCTGGCCGTGAGCGCGCGCACGACGAGGAACACGCCCACCAGGAACAGCGCCGCGACCGCCGCCATCACGCCCAGCGCCACGACGTGCAGGGGCGGAGCCGACTCCGCACCGAGCAGGTGCCAGACGCCCGCCACCAGGAACTCCTGCCCGACCGGGAACTCGGCCGGCACGTCGGTCGCGAAGGGATGCTGGATGCGCGGATCGGCGCGAAAGTCCTCCGGCGTCAGGCGCCCCGCTCCCAGACTGCCTCCGATCTCGCTCGTCAAATAGTAGAGCAGCGCCGGATCGCTGCGCAGCATCCCACGCGGATCGCGCGCATCGAAGTTCGGATCGGCGAGAGCCGTGTCAAACCGGATCCAGGCGCCCCACAGGACGGCGCAGGCGAGCCAGACGAGCGCGACGAGCCGCGTCACGAGCAGAGGATAGGAAGCCTTCTCCGCATGGGCACTCCTATCCCGGACCTGCCTCTTTCTCCAGCTGCCGCAGGAGCTCGACGTTGGCGCGGTAGATCACAGCCAAGAGCTCCTTCTTCTTCCGGAAGTCCTGCTCGGAGGGATCGAGGCCCTGCACCGTGCGATAGAGCGAGGCCACGCCCGGATCCACGGACTTCTCCTGGATCATGCGCGCCAGCTCCTCCTCGCTGGCGTCGAGCAGGCGCTTCTGCTGCGCGATCCGCTCCTCGAGCACGCGCATCTCTTCCAGCACCTCGGCGCGCGAGGCGCGTGGCCGGCGAGCCTCGCCGACGGTCTGCTGCAGGATGGCGAGCACCTCGCGCTCCAGCTCGACCATCCCGGGGCCGCCCGCGAGCTGCAGCAGCTTTCTCACCTTCTCCTCCAGCGTCGTGCCCGCGAGCTCGTCCACCGCGGGCAGCGCAGGCGGCGGAGCGTTGCGCGCACTCCTGGGTGCGGCGAGCGCGCGCTCGCTACCCCTCTCCGGATCGGCGGCGCGCGGCCGCTCGTACTCCACGAAGCGGTCGCCGCCGGCCGTCGTGGCCGCGCGCAGCGCCAGCTCGGCCATCTCGGTCAGGCGCGCCAGTCCGTCCTCGTCGCCGTGTGCGGCGATGCCGATCGAGAGCGAAGCGCGCAGGCTGCGTCCTTCGCCGCGAAACTCGAGCTCGCGGCAGCCCGCCAGCAGGCGCCGCGCCACGGCCACCGCTCCCGCCCGTGGCGTGTGCGGCAAGAGCACCAGCAGCCGCTCTCCACGGGCCGCCCCGAGCACGTCGCTGGGGCGCGTCGACGAACGCAGGAGCGTGGCGACGGCGGCCTGGATGCGCTGCTCCGACTCGACCCCGTAGAGATCGTGCAACGACTCCAGACGATCGATCTCGGCGCACAGGAGCGACAGCGGCTGACCGTAGCGCAGCGCGCGCTGGTACTCGCGCTCCATCAGCCTGGCGATCTCCGCGGGCGAGAACAGCCCGCTCTCCGCCTGGCCGAAGTTGACGGTGGGGTAGCCGCTCATGGAGGGAGGGAAAGATTAGGCTCTCTTGGCGCGTCGTTGACCAGGTTCCACGCAAGCCGGAGGAACGCCGCTCGAACGGCGCCAACGACCTGCGCGTCCGGCCGTAGCCTTGCTCGTACCGGGCAAGGCCGGCGCGGCGTCCGGATGCCTACAATGTCCTGGACGTTGCCCGCCCATCTTTCGCCTCCGGAGCCCTGCATGCCTTTGCCGTCCGCCGCCTTGTCCTCGCTCCTCCTCGTGGCCGGTCTCTGCCCGCCCATCCAGAAGAAATGGGACCCTCTGTTCGACTACACCCACCTCCAGCCCGCCAACGAGACCCTCTGGGAGCCCCTCGGCCAGGCGCAGGTCCAGCTGGAACAGGCCCTGGAGCTCGCCGAACAGACCGAGGGAGCTCCCATTCGCCCCCTGGCGTGCGAGCTGAAGGCGGGCGAGAGCGGCATGATCTGGGATCTCCAGCTCTTCGTCGAGGGCGAGAACGCCCAGCCCAAGCGCGTCAACCTGCAGATCTCGACGGCGGAGCCGAAGGTGCTGCAGCGCACGCCACTCCTGTCGCTGGCCGAATCCGAGAAGCAGGCCTGGGCGGTGCTGGCGAAGGCCCAGACACCCGCCGCGGTCGCCATCCAGCTCTGCAAGGACCGTTCGGCCGGCGAAAAAGTCGAGGCCATGATCCGCGAGCCACGGGTGCGCAAGCTCGAGTTCGTGCCCGAGCCCCAGGCCCCGATCTGGAAGTGCGAGCTGCTCGGCAACGACTGGAAGAACGACCTGATCCGACGCTACTCGTTCCACGTCAACGCGGCCAAGCCGGTGGTCAAGCAGAAGCTCATGCTCGACCGCTTCGCGGGTGAACCGCTGCGCGCCAGCAAGCCCACCGAGCTCGAGAACGGGATGTACCTGTTCGACTTCACCATCGGCGACGGCGCGGAAGTGACGGCCGAATCCAAGGTCAAGGTCCACTACCGCCTGTTCCTGCTCGACAACATCAAGCTGCACGACACCTGGGAGACCAAGCGTCCCGAGACATTCGTGATCTCGGGCGCGCCGCTCAAGGGCATGAGCGCGGGCATGGTGGGCATGAAAGTGGGTGGCAAACGCAAGCTCGCCATCCCCTACGAGCTGGCGTTCGGCGAGGCAGGCAACGAGCTCGCGCCGCCGCGCGCCATGGTCGTGTGCGACGTGGCCATCGAGGCGCTGCTGAACCCGTAGGGCAGCGAGCAGGGCGACGAGCGGGGCTCAGCGGCCGACGTAGCGCGGCTTGCGCTTCTCGGCGAAGGCCGCCAGGGCCTCCAGGCGATCCTGGGTGCCGAGGACGCGCTCGTAGCAGCGCGCCTCGTGCGCGAGCCCCTGGGAGAGCGGCAGCTCGAGGCCGCCGTCGATCGCGTCCTTGGCCGCGCGCACGGCGACTGGACCGTTGGCGGCGATGGCCTCGGCCAGGGCCAGCGCGCACTCGCGCAGCTTCCCGGGTTCCGCCACGCGGTTGACCAGACCGATGCGCTCGCCCTCGCTCGCGCCGAGCTTGCGCCCCGTCAGGATCAGGTCCTTGGCGCGCGCGCTCCCGATCAGGCGCGGCAGGCGCTGCGTTCCGCCCGCCCCGGGCAGGATGGCGAGGGTCGTCTCGGTCAGGCCCAGCTCGGCGTGCGGCGCGGCGACGCGCAGGTCGCAGGCGAGCGCCAGCTCCGTCCCGCCCCCGAAGCAGAAGCCGTTGATCACCGCCACGGTCGGCTGCGGCATGGCCGCGACGTCGTCCATCAGCGCGCGGATGTTCTGCACGAAGAGCGGCACGCGCTCGAGCGGCATGGCCTTGCGCTCCTTGAGGTCGGCGCCCGCGCAGAATGCCTTCTCGCCCGCGCCGGTGAACAGCAGACAACGCAGCGAGAGATCCGCGGCCAGCTCCGCGAGCAGCGTGCGCAGGCGCCGCAGCGTCGGGAACGAGAGGCAGTTCATCACCTCCGCGCGTTCGATCGTGAGCCAGGCGAGATCACCCTCGCGCCGGCACGAGACGAGTCCGGGTTCCAGCGGGACGTCGGCAGGGAAGTCGGACGAGACGCGCGTCATCGGCCGGGGATCGTAACCGAAGGAGCGCGCGCGAGCAGCCCGAGCGCGGCCGCCAAGATGCGCTCGGGTTCGATGCGCGTCATGCACGCGTGGTGCGCGGCACCCGCGAGCGGACAGCGCTCGCGGTGACACGGGCCGCAAGGGACGCTCGTGCGCACGAGCTCCTCACGACCGCGCTCCCCGGCCGTGTGACGCGGGTCGGTGGGACCGGCCACGCTCACCACCGCCGCGTCCAGCGCGCGCGCGAGGTGACGGGGCCCGGAGTCGGCCGTCAGCACGAGGCGCGCCTCGGCACACAGGGCGGCGAGCTCGGGCAAGGCGGCGGGCGGATCCAGCACCACGCGCGCGGAAGGCAGCCCGTCGCGGACGGCCGCCAGAGCGGGCTCCTCGCCCGGGCCGCAGACGAGCAGCAGCGGGAGCTGCGTGCGGCGTTCGAGCTCGCCCAGCACCGCGCTCCAGAGCTCGGGCAAGAAGGCCTTGGCCGAGCCCGTCCGCGCGCCGACGTTCGCGAGCAGGTACGGCTCGCCCGGAGCAAGACCGAGCCGCAGCCGCCGCGCGCGCGCGGCCGCGAGCCAGGTGCCCTGGAGCTCGAGCCGGGGCCGCGCGTCGCGCACGGGGACACCCAGGCACCCGAGGAGCTCCGCCAGGCTGCGCTCGAGCGGCCGCGGCAGGAAACGCCGGCCTCGTCCGGGCCGGCCGAGTCCGAGCGGCGTCGCGCCGCGCTCACACGCCGGAACCAGCGCATCCGTGAGCAGGAGACCGCGTCCATCGCGCGCGAAGCCGACGCGGCGCGGGATCCCGGCCGAGAATGCGCTCCAGGCGCTGCGGAACGAGCCCGTGCACAGGAACGCCACGTCATGTCCGCGCCAGGTGTGCCCCGCGCCGCGGCCGCGCTCCTCCGCCGGCATCCGGCGCGCGCGCGGGAAACGCCCCTCGAACAGCGCCAGGTGCTCGGCGCGCGCGCACAGCGTGAGCGCACCGTCCTCCAGCCAGGCCTCGAGCGCGCGCACGCTGGGCTCGCTCATCACGAAGTCTCCCAGCCACGCCGGCAGGCGCACGAGCACGCGCGCTTGCCGGCCGAGCCCCGCGCCGCGACTCATCGCGGCACCGTGTCGTCCGCGCCACGACTCATCGTGGCGCCGTGTCGTCCGAGCTCGCCCGCGCCTTCGCACTCCCCAGCAAGCGCTCGGCCGCGGCCACCACCCACTCCGGCTCCAGCGCCTGCATGCAGCGGTGGTGGCCGAGCGGGCACACGCGCGCGAGGCACGGAGCGCACTCGAGCTCCGCGACGCGCACCACCTCGCAGTGCTCCAGCGAGCTCGCCGTGAGCGCGGGGAAGTTCGGCCCCATGACGGTCACGCAGGGCACGTCGAAGGCGGCCGCGAACCAGCGCGGACCGGAGTCGCTCGT
>JANOGB010000322.1:0-3721 GCA_031413955.1 Planctomycetota bacterium
TTAAAAAAAGCGCTGGCCTACTTCGCGAAAGAGCGGAGCTGAGGTTCGAGTTCATCTTCGAGAACCGGGAGATCTTCGGGGTCGGCCGGATGAGTTCGACCTTGGAGGTCTCCCGCACGGGCTACTACGCCTGGCTCGGGCGCGGTGAGTCGCGGCACACGCTCGGGGATCGTCGCCTGACTGTTCTGATCCGCGAGGAGCACGAGAAGAGCCGCGGGACCTACGGCTCGCCCCGGATCCACGCCGCGTTGAAGAAGCGCGGCGAGGTCTGCGGCCTGCACCGCGTCGAGCGCCTCATGAAGCTCGCCGCGCCGATCCGCGGCGTCGACATCGACGACCTCGACACGGGCCAGCCCCATCCCAAGGCGATCACGACGGGCTTTTCCGCGCAGACGGCGGCTCTCGCTCCGGATGGGAGCACCCTCGCGATTCTCGGGCAGAAGGGGGAGAGCATGGGCCTCGCTTGGGTCCAGATCGAGCCGCTGCAGGTTCTCGGCTCCGATCTCTTGGCGGGCAAGTTCTACCCGAGCGACTCACTGCGCTTTGCTCCCGACGGCCACTCTATCGCGGTGCTGCTCGACGGGACGCTCCGACTGTGGAGCGCCTCTCATCTCGGGCTGGTCGGGACGAGCCAACGTGGTCGCCTGGCGATGAAGGAGTTCTCCTATTCGCCGGATGGTTCCAGGCTGGCCGTGTGGAGCGGGGACGAGAACTCGAACGATCTCATGCGCGCACAAGTCCTCGACACGAACGGACGCCCCGTCACGCCCGAGCTCCTCGGGTGCGCGCATCCTGCATGGACTGCGGATGGGAAGGGTTTCTTCACGCTCTTCGACGGCACCTGGGTGCGTGGCTGGGAACTCCCGGAGCAGCTAGTGCCAGGTGCTCCGCCCATCCGCTTTCGCGCGCGCGGACGCAGCGTCTTTGGTGACGTGCCGTGCGATGTCCGAACCGGGCGCCTGGTTGCTGCCGATCCAGAGGTTCCGCGCGACCGAACGCGCCTCGAGGTGCTGTCACTTGAGAGCGGCGAGCCGCTCCAGGTGCTCCCCGACCTCGAGTTCCCGGTTGCGCAGTGCCGCCTGGCCGGACAGCGCCTGTGGCTTCGCTCGGTGCGCTGGAATCGCAAGGGCGAGCCGATGCCGGTGGAGCTGCGCGCCTGGGACCTCGAAGCACGAACGTTCGTCGAGACCTCCACGCACACGGCGGTGTGGCTGTCTCGGGGCGGCGTGGCGCAACAGGACGATGTGGGCCGGCTCGAGCTGCGCGACCTAGGTGGGAATCCGCTGCTGCGCCTCGAACCGGAATCGAAAGAGGTGCTCGAGGTGGAGATTGACGCCGGCGGAGCGCGCGCTCTCGTGCACGTGAGGGAAGTAACGTCGAGGCGCCAAGCCGTGTTTCAGCTGCAGGCCGCCTCGGACTTCTGGTCCGACGCGGGTTTTGTCTCCTACGGGTCGGCGGAGGGCCAGCCTCCTGAGGTCCCACCGATCGGCGAGGATTGGATGCGTGTCGGCTCGATTCAGCTGTGGGACCTTCGCAGCGGTCAACGCATCCTCGGACCGGAGGTCCAGGACTGCCAGAGCGCGAGCTTCTCACCGGACGGCCAGGTTCTCTGGATCGCGCGCTTCTCGCGCGACGGCGAGTTCAGCGAAGCTTGGGACCTCGTCAACGGGCGGCGCCTTGGGAATGAGCTCTCAGGGATCGTCCACTTCGACACGCGCTCGCAGCTCGCCCTCGTGCATCGCGTCAGTGATACGGCGCCGCAGTTATTCGATGTCGCCACGGGCCTTCCGAAGGGGCCGCCGTTGCTCCACGCCGAGGCAGCGCTCGGACGCTTCGCGGACCGAGCGGATCTAGTCGTGACGCGTAGCGGTCGCAACCTTCAGTTGTGGAGCGCTCGGGTGGCGCAGGCCGCTTCTCTCCCGTTCGTGCTCGGGGGCGACGTTTCCTACTTCGGCGTGTTGGCGGTCGGCAACGAGGAGCGCCTCCTCGCGGCGACATCGGACGGCTGGATCCAGGCCTGGGACGTGACAGCGGACCAGCGTCCGGCGGAGGAAATCGATACGTGGGCCCGGAGGTTCAGCGACCAGGAGGTCGACGACGCAGGGCGCCTTGCGCGCGTGCGGCGCTGAAGCACTTCTCAGTCAGTGGAGCGGGAACCCTTCTCCCAGAAGGCCCATGCGTCTATCGTCTGTCGAGGAGAGGCTTCTGCCAAAGCCAAGCCGAGGCTCCTCGCGCGCCGTCCGCCCCGCGCCGCGCGAGGCCCGTGCTCGACTGCGATGAACGCGGGTGAGAGGATGAACGACGAGGACTGCGACGTGAAGGGGATGCCTGATTCCGCGGCGCGCGAGCCGAGTTCCGTGACCCCGGCTCCGCAAGGAACCCGCCGTCGTGCAAGGCTCCTGTCGAGCGTCGAGAGGCTGGTCGATTGGGTCTTCGGCTATGATGTCTTTGTCTCCTATGCGCGCCGCGATGGGGCGACGTACGCGCGCTCTCTGACGGAGGATCTCGAGCGCAACGGACTGACGTGCTTCATCGACACGCGGGAGATGCCGGGCGGCGAAGACGTGAGCCCGACCCTCGCGAGGAGCTTGAAGCGCAGCTCGCTGCTCGTGCTCGTTGGCACTCCCGGCACCCGTCGATCGACGTACGTCCAGGAGGAGGTCGCGACCTTCGCCCGACTCGGCCGCCCGCTCGTGCCCATCGACCTCGGCGGGTTCCTCGCGCGCGATCCGACCTGGCTGGAGGAATTGGTCGGGCAGCGGAACCGGATTCTCGAGGCCGATGCTCTGGCCGTGGGGCCGTCCGAGGCCGTGATGGCGCGCCTGACCCGGCGGGTGACGTTCACTCGTCAGGCGACGCGGCGCCTGCGGTTCTTCGCGGGGGCCGCGCTCGTGCTCGCGCTCCTGATGGTCCTCGCCTCCTTCTTCTGGTGGCGCTCGGCCCGGGCCACAGCGGAGGCCGAACGCAGGACGCGAACGGCCGTAGCCCAGCGGTTGGCCGCGGAGGGGCGCGGCGAGCTCGAGCGGGCGCCGCAACTGGGGTTGCTCCTAGCGGAGACCGCGGTCCAAACGACGCGGTCCCGCGCCGAGCCCGTGGCGAGCGAAGTGAATCAGGCCCTGCGCGGAGCGCTGGCGAGTGCGGGCGGGTTCGGATGCGAGGCGGGTAAGGATCCAGTCGCTGCGGTGGGTTTCGACGCGGGAGGGAACCGCTTGTTCGCGGCAACGCGGTCTGGGCGCGTCGTCACCTGGGACCTGACTCGGAAGGAGTCCCTGGAAGCGGTGGTGTTGGAGGAGGCGGCTGCCGGGCTCGAAGCGATCGAGTTCCCGAGCTTGCGAGGCCGGCTCGTCGCCCAGATGAAGGACGGAACGCGCAAGGTCTGGAGCGTGGCGAGCGGTTCCTGCATCCTCTCCGCAGACTCCGAGTTGACGCGGTTCTCTCCCACGCCAGAAACGGAGGATGAACTCGACTCCGCCCCGCTGCCCGAGACCGCTTACTCACAGGATCGGGTCACGCGAGTCTTCGAGACGGAGGGCGAGATCCGCACTTGGGCAGTCGACGGCACGACCGTCTCGCCAACGGCATGGCCGCTGGACCGCGACGGCTTCGACCGAGTGGAGCTCGAGCATGGGGGAAGGTGGTTGCTGTTCACGACGAGTCGCGGAGCGCTGCACCTGGATCGACTCGAACCGGAGTGTCCGCCCGCAACGCGCCTCCAGCTCAC
>JANOGB010000323.1:0-17411 GCA_031413955.1 Planctomycetota bacterium
GACATGCGGTGTCCGGGAAGAGGAAGAGGTCTGGGAGACAGTCGCAGAAGGACGCGACGGGCTTCTGCGGGTAGGCGACACTGCTGGGGCCGAGGTACATCATCGCCGAAGTGGCGAGAAGAGTTCCGAGGGACTTCGCGATCAGGGACTTGTGCATGAAGGACTCCGTTCTCGTTGGCTGAGAAGACGCGACATGGAACCACTTGGAAGGCCTCCGGCCTTCGCTTGCCCCCATAGATACTGCTGAAGTGCGAGCGATGTCAGGAATCCGAGAAAGGCAGCGAGACGGTGGCCCGGCGTTCTCGTGTTTGCCGTCGGGCCGGATTCAGCAGATTCATGAGCCATGGCGACAGCGGGAGTTCTCTGTATCGCCGAAACCCCGGACACCAACGCACGGCCACCTCTTTCCTGGAGAACGCTCTTGATCGCGAGTCGCATTCCCAACCTTCCTCGAGCGATGTCTTCCCTCGAGACCATGACCACCCTCGCCTGGAGTCGGTCGGCAAGCGCGTCAGGCATCGCGCGTAGCGGCCAACGTCGCACTGCAGGCTTCCTGACCGGCCTCCTCGGCCTCGGGCTCCTGAGCGTCAGGGTCCAGGCCCAAACAACCTGGCACGTCGATGCTGCCGCCGCGCCGGGAGGCAACGGCCTGACGTGGGCGACCGCGATGAACTCGCTCCAGTCCGCGCTCGACGTGACTTCGACGGCCGACGAGATCTGGGTGGCGGCCGGGACGTACCGCCCCACGGCGCTCTCGAACCCTTCGGACCCCCGCAGCGCACGCTTCTGGCTCCATGATCCCTTCCAGCTCTTCGGCGGCTTCGACGGGACCGAGACGAGCCTGAGCGAGCGGGATCCAGGCCTATTCGACGACACGATCCTGAGCGGGGACATCGGGATCCCGGCGGATCCATCCGACAACGCCTTCCGGGTAGTCGAGGTCTCGTCGGGCTTCCCTACGATCGGCTTCGCGCTGCTCGACGGCTTCCACATCACCGATGGAAACGCCGTTGGCAACGGAGGCGGCGTGCTGGTCAAGGGACCGGGTTCGGGGGGGACTCCCCCGCGGGTGATCCTGCGGCATTGCACCTTGAGCGCCAACAATGCCCTTCGAGGCGGCGCGCTCGCGGTGCTCGATTTCGGCGTCGCGCACCTCCAGCGCTGCTCCGTCACGGAGAACTTCGCGTCGAGCCAGGGCGGGGCGGCTTACGCCAGGGCCGGAGTGCTCCGCGCCGTCAACACGCGCTTCTCCGACAACAAGACCGCCAACTTGGGCGGGGCTCTCTACGCGGACGCGCAGACGGTCCTGGACCTGGTCAAGTTCGCCAACTGCGTGTTCAACGGCAACGATGCGCGCCTCGGCGGTGTCGCCTACCTCAAGGGAGGAGCGTCGTTCGCCGGAGCAGCCTCCTGGTACAACTGTACGTTCGTCGAGAACCAGGCAACCCAGGTCGGAGGAGTCCTCTATGCGATCACCACGACTCCCGTGCGGGCGAAAGCGGAGATCTTCGATTCGATCCTGTGGAACAACGTCGCTCCGGCCAGCCCCTCGATCTTCGGCGCCGGCCTCGACGTGCGTTTCAGCGACGTCGAGGCCGGCTACCCGGGCGCCGGCAACGTCAATTTCGATCCGCTCTTCGTGACGATCGACCGCCCGGGCGCCGGCTCGCCCGTCAATGACGCGGGCAGCAACGACCTGCTCGTCAACGATTTCCTCGATCTCGACGCCGATGGTGACACGAACGAGCAGCTGCCCCTCGATCTCCTGGAGCGTTTGCGCCGGATCGACGATCCGATGGCGCCGGACACGGGAACCGGGACGCCGCCGATCGTCGACATGGGAGCGTACGAATTAGATCCCAACCACGGCGGGCCCTGAGCCCGCGGCCATTCGACGCTTCGCCGCTGGGCCTCGTGAATCCAGGCTGGCCTGGGCCCGGCGGAAACGCCGAGCTCGGTTCGACAGCTCGGATGATCGGTACGACATTGTCGAACCTGCAAGGGGCGGTCGACTGAAACTGACCGCGAATCGATGACCAAAGCCCGGGCCGTGCGGTCGAGGCACGGCCCGGGCGTCGTTCTGTGGGGAAGAGGGAGCAGGAGACCTCAGCACAGCGGAGTGGCGAGGATGCGAGGGGCGGCAGATGCATCACAGACGCCGCGCGTGGCAAGAATCCGACTTTCGGCACCAGCGCGCGATCGTCCGCTTTTCTTGGGCGCCAACAAGCTGGATCCGTGTTACCGGCCCTCGCTGATCGGGGTAGCATCGTTCTCGCCGCAAGCAGTCAGGGCGGCACACGGTATGGAGTACGAGTCCCTCGATCGCGAGAGCGTGGAGTCAGTGACCGAGACCTTGATGGCGGACTTCCGCCGCAAGGGGGTGGACGGGCACGCGGCCGAGGACATGATCCAGGAGGCCTGGCTGCGCACGCTCCGCAGCCGCATGCGCCCTCAGCGACTGGAAGCCTGGCTGCGCGTCGTCGGAGCGCGTGTGCTGGTCGAGTTCACCCGCAAGGGCAGGAGTCGGTTGGACCACGAGCACGAGGCGGCTCGGCGCGAGCGTTGGGCGGCTCCGCCGGCCAGCCTCGATTCGAAGGTCCTGCGACTCGTCGAGGAGCTGCCCGAGCCCTACGCCGAGGTCGTGCGCCTGCGCTACGTGGAGGACCAGGAGGTCGCGGAGATCGCGCAGCGGCTGCGGCGTTCCGAGGCCACGATCCGCTCGCAGTTGAAACGCGGTCTGCGACGGCTGCGTGCGCGCATCGAGGAACGATCGGCTCGCGAGCACTTGGGCATGCTGCCGCTGGCGCTCCTGCGCCGTTTCGGAAGCCTGTTCGAGGCGCACTTTCGGCACCTCGTCGGGCTCGGGACCGGCACGTTGGCCGTCATCGCGCTGATCGGCTTCCTGGTCTGGCCCATACGCGAGGGGCAGGGGGCGGACGTTGCGGGCGAGGACGTCGCGCGCGCGCCCGCGAGCGTTCCGTCGATCCTGATCGCCTCGTCCGGCGCGCGGAGCCCGCTCCAGCCGATCGTCTCCGCCGCTCCAGCGCTCGAGGACTTTTCCTTCGCTCGGCCAGCCTCGGGCATCGTGCGGACGCCGGACGGCGCTACTCTTGCGGGCGCACTGGTCTTCCGCGGCTCCTCCGACGGTTCGCACAGCGAGCTCGCGGCGACTGCCGACGAGCTCGGGCAGTTTTTCGTCGCGCGCGTCGAAGTGTCCGAGTTCCTGTGGGCGACCGACCCCGACTTCCTCTCGTCGCGCCGCGTTCACGTCCAGATGGGCCTGGAGCAGCAGCCCGTCGATCTCCGCCTCGAGGCCCCGGCTGGACGTGCGACGCTCTGCCTGCGTGACTGGCGCGGCTCGCCCCTCGCCCACATGCCGGTCGAGCTCGACTGGGATCGCGCGGAGATCCCTGCCGTCCTGATGGATGGGGATAAAGCGGTCCATGTACCCACGAGAAGCATCTCGGGCCTCACCGACTTCGCCGGTTGTGTCTTGCTCCCCATCCCTCGGCGCGAAAAGGCCCGCTTGCGCGTACACCGCGGCGAGCAGGCGAGCCTTTCGCGAATGCTCGACCTCGTGCCCGGTGACCAGGCGCTCGACCTGACTCTGGACGAGCCGCTCGTCCTGTCGGGCCATGTGCTCGACGCGCGCGGACGTCCCGCCGCCGGCGCGCGGGTCGAGGGGCTGCAGGACGACGGACGCCTGTGCGCGGAAGCGAGGACCGACGAGCTGGGCCGATTCTTCCTGACGGGTCTGGAACCGGGAGCCTGCGAGCTGCGGGCGGTCGAGGATCCCGCGCACGGAACGGATTCGGCCGTGATGAACCTGCACCTCGGCGAGGACCCGCAGGCCCCGCCCTTGCTCGAGCTCTCGCCACGCTGGAACCTGCGCGGGCGGGCCACGGGCTCTGGCGAACCGCTCGCTGGAGCGCGCGTGGTGCGCATCGACGCGCTGAGGAGAGAGGCCAGCACGGTCACGGACGCGCAGGGACGGTTCTCGTTCCCCTGCAGCGTGCAGGACGAGTTCACGCTCGCGCTCTACGTCGAGGGAAAACCCTGGCCGGCTCACTGGCTGGATTCCGTGCGGCCCGGGGCCGAGCCGGTCGAGCTGATCCTCGGCGCCGCTCCTGCGCTCACTTCGCTCGTGCTCGAGTTCGTGAGCGAGGATCCGGCGTTGATCCCCTCGATGATCGAGCTGAGCGTGGTGAGCCTCCGGAAGTCCATCCTCCGCCCCGTCGACCGCACGAACCAGCGCTGCGAGTTGTACGCGCCGGAAGGCGAGGAGATCGTGCTCCTCGCCTGGATCCCGGGCCTCGGTTCGCTGCACCTCGGCCGGTCGAAGCTCGAGCGCAACGAGGTCCGGCGCATCGCGATCCCGAATCCGTCGCTGATCACTTTCCTGGTCGAGCTCCCGATCGACGTGCCGAACGCGCCTGTCCAAGGACGAATCGCGCGCACGGGCTTCGGAAACCCCATCTTCGACGCGCCCTACGGCACGTTTTCGCAGTACGAGCTGGCGCCGGGTCCCGACGGACGCACGTTCACGGCGCGCGTCATGCCCGGTACGCACGACTACTCCTTCCGGGCCGAGGGCCTGGCCCACCGGCCCGCGTGGGTCGAGATGCGCGCGGGCGACGCGCAGTCCGAACTCGTGCGGCTCGTCCGCAGCGCGCAGGTGGAGGTGGGCGTTCGCGTGAAGGCTGGTGAGAGGACGCGCTTGGGCCTGGTGATGTCGGACGGCGAGACCGCCTTCTACTACGCGCCGGCGAAGCGAAGGGAAGGCGATCGTGCCGTGTTTCTCGTCGACCTTCCGCCGGATGCGATCGGGATCGTCGCCTCCACGCGGACTCGCGCAGGTAGCGCGCCGGTGGTGCTCGATCGTGTCTCGCGCGAATCACCCGCGAGCATCGAGATCGTGCTGACCGACCCGAGCGAGCCGGGGAAGGCGGTGGCCCAGAGTTCCGGCGCAGGCTCGAGATGAGACCGGCCCGAGCGCGGGGAGGACTCTACGTCGTGGTGCGGCCATGAGGTGATCAGTTCTCGCGATCGCGCGCTTCGAGCTTCGCGGCCTCGGCTTCCTTGCCGGACTGGCGCAGGTAAGCGAGGAAGGCCGGGAGCCAGCTCGGCTTCGCCGGCTCGAGTTCGAGCGCGCGCTCGAAGCTCGCGATGGCCTCTTGCGTCCGACCAGCGTCCTTCAGGCACACGCCGAGGTTGTAGTACTCCGCCGCGCGTCCCGGCGCGAGCGCGAGGTAGCGTTGCAGCGGCTCGAGCGCTTCCACGTTGCGCGCGAGCGCGATCAGGCAGGTCGCCTCGAGCGCGAGTGCGCGCGCCATCTCCGGATGGGCGAGCGTGAGTCGATGCACGATCACGAGTGCCTCCTCGTGCTGTCCCTGGTCGACCAGTCCGGCCGCGCGCACCAGCTCCGCGAGTTCCGCGACCATCGCCGGCGGACTCGGGCGCGCGCTCGCCTCGAACGGGTTCGGCAAGCTCGCATGGCTCGCGCCCGCCGCGTAGCCGAGGGCCCGGATCCCCGCCAGGAGCGCATCGTCGAGCGCGCTCTCCTCGGCCGCGAGCGGCGCTCGTGCCAGCGTCTCGGCCAGTGCCGCGCGATAGTGCTCGACCTCGGCCGCGGCGTAGACGTTCGTCTCCTCCCGCGGATCCGAGTCGAGCCGGTGGAACTCGGGTGCAGAGCTCTGCTGGTACTTCCCGCGCGCGTCGATCCAGCCCGCGAGCGGGCTCGAGGCCAGCTCGAGGTAGCCCATGTACGATTCGAAGTAGACGCCGCGTTCGGCCGGTGGATCGCCCGACCAGAGGCTGCGTCCATCGAGGTCGTCCGCGAGCGCGACGCCCATGGCTGCGGCCAGGGTGGGCGCGACGTCGGCGACGCTGACCTGGGCGCGCGAGCGCTCGCCGGCGCGGGCTCCATCAGGGCGGACGAGGAGGAACGGTACGCGCAGGGTCGGTTCGTAGCACAGCACGCCGTGCGTGTCCTCGCCGTGCTGGCCGAGGGCTTCGCCGTGGTCGGCGACCACCAGGACGGCCGTGGAGGCGAAGAGCGCGTGTGCGTCGAGGTGCTCGAGCAGGCGCCCGAGCTCGTGATCCATGGAAGCGACCTCGCCCAGATAGGCGTCCGCGTGCTCGTCCGCGAGCACGAACTCCGGGGGCGGGGCGTAGGGCTGGTGCGGGTCGAAGAGATGGATCCACAGGAAGAACGGCCGCGTTCGATCGCGGCCCGCGAGCCAGGCGAGCGCCGAATCGATCACCAAACGGGCGGGGAGGCTGGCGACCTCGTAGCTCTCGTTCGCGGAGCTCGTCGGCCCCGCATAGGTCTCGAAGCCCTGGTCGAGGCCGAAGGCGCGGTCGAGCACGACCGCGGCCACGAAGGCGGCCGTCTGGAAGCCCGCTTCCTGCGCCCCCTCGGCCAGCGTCCGCGCGGAACGCGGCAGCAGCCACGGCCCGTTGTTGCGGATCCCGTGCCGCGGCGGAACGAGCCCGGTCAGCATCGAGGCATGCGCCGGCAGGGTGAGCGGCGCCACCGTGTGTGCGCTCTCGTACAGGACTCCGCGCAGCGCGAGCGCGTCCAGGTTGGGCGAGACCCCCGCGATCGGGTTGCCGTAGCAGCCCAGCGCATCGGCGCGCGTCGTGTCGAGCGTGACGAGGATCGTCGAGCACCGCTCCGGATCGCCGGCGCAGGCGGTCAGGGCCGCCGAGAGCAGGAGGACGAAGGCTCTGCGCATCGCGGGAAGTCTACCGGGAGGCTGCGGCGCATCGCCGGAGAGCCGACCGCATGGGCTTGTCGGACTCGGGCCGGAGTCAGCGCTCGGGCGCGAGCGGTGTCAGCTCGAGTCCGCGGAACTCGCACACGGCGCCTTCGGCCTGGAGCGCGATCTGGCCGTGGTCCGTGGTGCAGTCGGTGCCGGCGTTGACGAGCGTGCCGTTGACCCAGATCGTCACGCTGCGCCCGCGGCATTCGATCACCATTTCGTTCCATTCGCCGGGCGGCTTCTCGGAGCCGTCGGTCAGGTTGTGGATGCGGCGCGCGCGGTCGCCGTCGACGCCCCAGTTCTCCTTCGGTCCGCGACGGGCTTCCATGTCGGGCACCGTGACGTCCTCGCCGATGCACCAGAAGTCGCCCGCGTTGCCGGCGTGGAGCTGACACTCGAGCGACTGCGGGAACATCCCGTACAGGCGGCGTGGAGTGGAGGAATGCACCAGCACCCCGCAGTTGCCCGGCTCGCCGGGCCAGCGCCACTCGAGCTCGAGGCGGTAGTCGCGGAACGACTCGTCGGTGATCAGGTGGCCTTCGGGTGAGCCCAGGCTGACCAGCAGCCCATCGCGCGCCACGAACGACGCCGGCAGGTTCTTGTCCTGGTCCGTCGCAGGCACGTCGTCCGTCGCGGGCACGTCGGCGTGCCAGCCGCGCAGGCTCACCCCGTCGAAGAGCGCGAGGGTCGCGGGCGCGGCGGTCATGGGCGTGCCGGTCATGGGCGTCACAGTGCAGGGGCACCTGCAGCCGGAAGGGAGGAAGGAGAAAAAGAGGACCGGGAGCAGGAGGCGAAGGGCAAGCGGTTTCATCGCCACGATCTTGCGCTCGAGGGATGTGCGCTGCCAGGGGCGCGAGGCGGCTGTATCCTCCGCGCCTCGATGGAGCCGGTCGACGTCCAGGAGAAAAGCATGCCGCAGGGCGCACTCTCGGGCGTGCTGCTCGTCAACCTCGGCACGCCCGCGGCGCCGCGCACGCGCGAGGTACGCCGCTATCTGCGCGAGTTCCTGAGCGACCCGCGCGTGATCGACATCGCCGCGCCGCTGCGCTTCCTGCTGGTGAACGGGGTCATCGCACCCTTTCGCGCGCCCAAGTCCGCCCGGGCCTACGCGCAGATCTGGGGCGCGCGCGGCTCGCCGCTGCTCTTCAACAGCCTGGATCTGCGCGATCGGCTGCGCGAGCGCCTGCCCGTGCCCGTGGAGCTCGCCATGCGCTACGGCCAGCCCTCGATCGCCGCCGGGCTGGAGGCGCTCGCGAGCGCGGGCTGCGAGCGCGTCGTGGTCGCGCCGCTCTATCCGCAGTACGCCTCGAGCTCCACCGGATCGTCCCTGCAAGAGGCCTTCTTCCAGGCCTCGGGGCGCTGGAAGACGTCCTGCATCGACGCGCTCCCCGCCTTCTACGCCGACGCGCGCTTCCTCGACGCCGTCGCCGCGCTCGGACGGCCGGTGCTGGCGGAGTTCCGGCCCGAGCACGTGCTTTTCAGCTACCACGGCCTGCCGGAGCGCCACTGCACGAAGACCGACACGAGCGGGCGGCACTGCCTGAAGCGCGCCGATTGCTGCGCGCGGATCGTGGAGGCCAACAAGAACTGCTACCGCGCGCAGTGCTTTGCGACCACGCGCGGTTTGCGCGAACGCCTCGGCCTCGACGATTCCCGCAGCACGATCACCTTCCAGTCGCGCCTCGGCCGCACGCCCTGGATCCGGCCCTTCACGGACGAGGAGCTCGTGCGCCTCGCCCAGCGCGGCGTGAAGCGTCTGGCCGTGTTCTCACCTTCCTTCGTGGCCGACTGCCTCGAGACCCTGGAGGAGATCGGGATCCGAGCGCGCGCGGATTTTCGTGCCGCCGGCGGCGAGGAGCTCGTGCTCGTGCCCTCCCTGAACGCGCATCCGCTCTGGGTTGCGGGTTTGAGCGCGATGCTCGCCCAGCATCTGTGATGCCGGGCCTCTCTTGGGCATCGTGCCGACCGCTCAGCCTCTGAAGGCGGCCGCTACTTCGATTCCTTCTCGGCCACACAGAAGAGCTGGCTCTTGCCGCGCAGGAAGAGCTCGTTCCCGGCCACGGCCGGCGAGGCGTCGAAGCCGTCCTCGAGCACGTTCACGGCCAGCGTGTGAACCTCGGGCGCAAGCGCGAGCACCTCGACCGTGCCGTCCCGCCCGGTCACGTACAGCCGGCCGCCGGCGATCACGGGCGAGGCCCAGGCCTCGCTCACACCCTTCAAGCGCTCCGGACCGTATTCGACGTCACCGCTGGCGTAGTCCAACACCGTGAGCTGCCCGGAATCGCCCTTCAGGAAGTAGAACTTCTGCTCGTAGGCGAGCGGCGAGGGAATGTTGTCGCTGGACCGCCTCGACCAGAGCATCTCGGCCGGCTCGCCACCGCCGAGCGCGACCAACGCGAGCAGGTCCCCGCGATCGACGCCCGGGATCAGCACGAGTTCGCCGATCGCCACCGGCTCGCCATCGAGGTGATGCCGCTGGGCTCCCGTTCGCCGAAGGACCACAGCTCTCGGCCGCTCTCCGGTTCGAAAGCGATCACGAGACTTCCCGCGACCACGATCTGGTCTCCGCTTTCCGCGTGCACGACGAGCGGTGTCGAGCAGTTGTTGCCCTCGGGGAGCGGCGTGCGCCAGCGTTCCTGGCCGCTCGCGGCGTCGAGCGCGATCAGGAAGCTATTCCCCCGGTGAGCCCACAGGAGGATCAAGCTCCCGTCGTAGAGCAGCGGCGAACTTCCCTCGCCATGGCCGCCATTGGTCAGGTCCCCAAGGTCGACCTGCCAGACCAGCTCGCCCGCCAGGCTGAGCGCGTACAGACCGAAGGACCCGAAGGAGCAATACACGCGCGAGCCGTCGGTCGCGGGCGTGGGCGTGGCGTAAGTGTTGGTGGGGTGCGTCGGTTCGTGCGGCATGGCCTGGTTGACCCGCTTGCGCCAGAGCTCCTTGCCGCTCTCGCGCGCGAATGCGAGCACCAGGAACTCCTGTTCCTCGAGCTCGAACGGCTGTCGGAAGTGCTCGCTCACCTCGCCCGCGCGCTTCTTGCCCGTGGGCACCGCCGTCGTGACGAAGACCTGCCCGCCCCACACGATCGGCGAGGAAAGGCCCGTGCCGGGCAGGGCCGCCTTCCAGCGCACGTTCCTCTCCTCGCTCCACTCGATCGGCGGCGAGCCCTCGGCCGTGCCGTCGCCGCGCGGACCGCGCCAGCCGGTCCAGTCGTCAGGGCCTGAAGTCGGAGAAGCGAGCGAGCACAGGAGCGCGATCGGCATGAGCACCATGCACCCGACGATAGTGCTGGCGCTCCAGGCCGCAGCCAGGAGGCGGTAAGGAATGAGTGCCGTACGTGTTGCGCGCGAGGGTGAGGAGGAACGGGATGAAGACGATGAAGGCCGACCGTGTCACTCGGGTGCTCCGCGAGTTGCTGCCTGTGCCTCAGGCCAGCCAGTCGCGCGCGAACTCGAGACGCCGACGGTCGAGGCGGTAGACGCGCTGGCGGCCGAGGCCCGCGCGCTCGTCGTTCAAGGCACGATCAGGTTCTCTTGGCGCCTCACGAGATAGAGCTCGAGGCGCTGCACCACGCTCTCGCCCTTTTTCAAGACCAGCGTGCGCGCCTCGGGCGCGACGTTCCAGGAGCCGCTCCTGCCGCCGTCGAGCTCGATCACCTGGCGCCCGTAGGTGCTGTCGCCCTCGATGCGATCGCACCACAGGATCTGCCCCTGCTCGTCCTGCACCTCGGCCGCATCGGCGAAGTCGGGCCGGCTCGAGTAGTCGATGCGCAAGTGGTAGCGGTCGCGCACGACGATGCGCACGTCATCCGGGGCTCCGTTCACGGTCTGCGGCAGGCCGCCGGTGCGGATCGAGCCGAACTCCAGGCGCTCGATGTGGTCGCCCGTCACGACCACGGTCGCGCTGTAGGGCACGTCGCGGAGCTCGAAGCGGCCCTCGGCGTCGGTCAGGGCTTCTTCACCGCGCGTCTCGCCGCGGTAGGTCGTGTAGTCACCGCGGTCGATCGCGAGCGTGGTGGTGGCGACCGTCAAGGCCGCGCCCACGATCGGCTGGCCATCGAGCGCGAGCACGCGCCCGGCAAGGCGCGGCCACAGATCTTGGCGCGGCAGGACGAGCTCGAGGTCGGTCTTGCCGGCCGCCCATGGGCCGGCTTCGACGATCTGCAGCGTGCGCTCGTCCATGGCGCGCACCCTGTAGTCGCGTTGCGCCAGGCCCTCGAGGCGGAAGCGGCCGTGCTCGTCGGTGCGCACGAAGCTCCAGAAGGGCATCGAGGGCGTGTGGAAGCGTTCGGGCGACAGAGAGTGGGCGCTGCTGCCGCTCCAGTAGGCGCTCACGGCCTCGCGCGTGACCGTCGCCGCGGCCAGGCCCTCGCTCGTGACCTCCATTCCTAGATCGGAGGCGCGTCCGAAATAGCTCGGGTCGGCGATCCACACGCGCGCGGGAAAGGCCGGCCGATCGTCGTCGAAGCGCACGCGGCCCGACAGCGTCAGCGCGGGGCCGGTCAGGCGCACGAGGACGTACTCGTTCGATTCTCCGAGGGCCGCCTGGACCGGGAGCAAGCCGCGCTTCACGACCGCGAGCGTGGGCGCCGCGCCGATCTCCGCCCGCGGCAGGGCGAACTCTCCACGCTCGTCGGTCTGGGTCGCGGCCTCGCCCGCGGCCACGTTCGCGGCCACGACCGCGAGCCCGTGCTCGTCGATCACGCGCCCGCGCAGATCGTCGCTCGCCGTAGGGAGGCGCTGCAGCACGAGCTCGAGCGGGTACTCGGGCGCTCCGAGCTCGAAACGCGCGGCCGCGAAGCCTGCACGCTCGGCCTCGATCCCGGAACCCTCGATGCGCGGCGCAAACGCGAATTCGAAACGCCCCTCCTCGTCGCTCAGCGTGATCCAGTACTCCCGTCCGGAGTAGTCGAGCACGGCGGGGAAACGCGCGCGCAAGCCGGCGGGCGGATCGATCTGGAGCTCGACAGCCGCGAGCGGATTGCCACTCTCGTCCATGACTCGACCGGCGTAGAGAGCCGAGCGGGCGGCCACGAGGATGCGATCGGAGCGCTCGCCGCCGTCCTCCGTGCCGTAGAAGACGGTGATCCAGTCGGGCTCGGCGAGCACCAGCACTCCCGCGCCGGCGTGCGCGGGCAGGACGAAGCGGCCGTCCGCATCGGTCCTCACGGCCTGTTCGAATCCGCCGCGTTGCGCCACGCGCACGCCGCCGAGGGGCAGGCCCTCAGAATCGAAGACACGCCCCGGAATCGGGCGCAGGGCTGCAACCTCAGCCTCGGACGTGGCCCTGGCCGGGAATGGGGCGCTTTCCGTCGGGGCGCGCTCTTCCCTGTGGGACGGAGCCTCGGGCCGTTGTTCCCCGGGCGCGGTCGTGCGCGCAGGCGGCACGAGCGCCGCGCTCGTGGGCACGAGCTCTTGCGGGTGTGCAGCGCGTTGCCAGGCGAACAGACCGAGGGCGCCGCCGCCGATCAGCAGCACGAGCGCCAGCAGTTTGAGTTCTTGCTTCACCATCAGGGTTCCTAGAAGGGGGGCGAGAGAGCCCTCGGGCGGGCGTAAGAGCGGGACGAGCGCACCAAGCCAGGCTTCACGGCTCCCGTGTCGTTGCTCGAGATCGAGCCGTAGGCGCGCGAGCCCACGCTTCAGGTGCGTCTTCACGGTTTCGACCGGCCGACCCGTGCGGCGCGCGATCGTCGCTGGCGAGAGGTCCTCGAAGAAGCGCAGGAGCAAGGTCGTGCGGTAGGGTTCGTCCAGCGCGTCGAGGGCGGCGAGGAGCACACGCTGTTCCTGCATGCGCTGCACGACCGCGTCGGTGGCGCAGGCGTCTTCCGTCCGTGCCGTGCAGGCTTCGCGCACGGACGCGCGCGCGCTAGAGCGTCGCAGCGAGCGCAGGCGGTTGCGCAGCAGAGTGCCCAGCCATGCGCGCAGGTCGCGCACCGAGTCGGCTTCCGCCCGCAGCGCGGCGAGCCACGTGTCCTGCGTCAGGTCATCGGCCTCCGCCGCATCGCGCGCCAGGCGCAGAGCCAGGCGTCGGATCCAGGCCTGGTGCCTGAGCAGGGCTTCGGGGTTGGGCGGTGCCATGGGAAGAAGCTACTCCCCCTGGACGCCGCGTGGCCTGGATCGGGTTCAGCGCGCGCGGTTTCGTCGGCGTGCGCCCGCATGGATGCAGCGCGCCGGCCTCGCGCGAGACGCGCTCCGGGCACGGGCTCCCACGACTCGCGAATCGGGGTAGGCTTCCGAGAAGGGGTCCGCGGAGAAGGGGATCGGGGAGGGGGAAGAAATCGCCCACGGGAGGGCGGTCGTCTTTTCTCGGTTCGAGCGCCTGCACGCGGGCCGGATCGCGCTCGTGCTCTACCAGGCCAATCGGGACTCGGACACACGTTCTGGCGCTGCCGGCAAGCGCGGGTGTCACGGCGGGCGTGCTCTTGCAGCGCCGGGAGAACCTGGGGAGCAAGGCAACGAAAGCACACGAGGAGAGACGATGGTCGATGCACCGAGCTGTTTGGACAACACGAGGGTCCTGGGCGTGCGCCTCGATCCGTTCGATCGCGCGGCAACCATGGAGCGCGTGCTGCGCAGCGTGTTCGAGGGAACGCCGCTCCGGATCGCGACGATCCATCTCGACTTGATCCGTCTGGCCGGGCGCGATCCGCATCTGGCACGGGCCCTCGAGAGCGCCGACCTCGCGCTGTGCAACGGGAAGATCCTCCAGTGGATCGGATGCCTCGCAGGCCGGGGCCTGCCCGAGCCGATCACCGGACACAAGCTGGTCGACGCCTGTTGCGCGCTGGCCGCCGAGACGGGCAGGCGCGTGCTACTCCTCGGCGGCGCGCCGAGGGTCGCCGTCCGGGCGGCGCAGCGCCTGGCCGCGCGCCATCCGGGCCTCATGGTCGCCGGCGAATACGGAGGCCGGTTCGACGAGAACGGCATTTCGGATCGCGCGGCCGTGCTGGAGCAACGCATCCGCGTCTTCGCGCCGACCTTCGTGTTCGTCGGACTGGGCTGCTCGAAGCAGGAGCTGTGGCTCGCGCAGAACCTGGTGCGCCTCGGGATCCCGGTGGGCATCGGCGTCGGGAAGGAGCTCGACGTCCTGGCCGGCGACCTGCCGCGCTGGATGCAGGTCGGCGCGCTGGAAGCGCTGTTCCAGCTCCTGGCCGCGCCGCGGCGCTACTTCGCGCGCTACGTCCTGCGCCATCCGCCCGTGCTCGCCTCGGCCATCTTCGAGGCGCTCCAGCGGCGCGTCACGGGATCGCGCGGGGCCCTGGTCCAGGAGCGCTCGCGGTCCAGGACGAAGGCCGCCAGCACCGGCAGCTTCCAGAGCAGTCAGGCGCCCTCCTACTGATCCAGGAAGAGCTCGAAGACGTCGTTCTGCTCTTGGTCGGCGCGGTAGAGCGTGCATCGTCGAGCGCGACGAAGTCCGTCTGCACCTCTCCGCCCGCCGGAAGGCTCGCGTTCACCTTGACGGACGGCCCGCTGCCATCGAGCGGCACGTGGAAGAGTTCCAAGACGGCGTTGGTGTCACGGTCGGCCAGGAAGACCACGTCGGACGAATCCGGAGCGATCTGGAAGACACTCACGTCGCCGAAGTTCGGCAGGAGATCGAGCTGTACCGCCGTGCCGCCCAGGAAGGGCGCGCTGAAGATCTCGATCACCTCGTCCACGCGCTGGTCGGCGCGGTAGACGACGCGGCTCTGGTCGGGGGCGATCGCGAAGGAGAGGACGTCGCCGTTCGCGACCAGCGCGGCGCTGAGCTTCGCCGGAGCCACACTGCCGTCCACCGGCGCGCGGTAGAGCTCGAGCTCGCCCGCCGTATCCGCGTCCGCCCGGAAGACGACCTGGGTGCCGTCGGGGCTGATGGACCAACCCTGCTCGACGGCGCGGCCACTCGGCAGCCCACTCAGGAGCGTCACCCGGCTCCGCCGCTCTCCATCCGGTTGTCCGTGCGGAGGTCGGGGGCCCCCGATCGGCACGCTGAAGAGGTCGAAGCGGTTGTCGCTGACCTGATCGGCGCGGTAGACCACGCGCTTCCCTTCCGGCGCGAGCGCGAAATCGGTCACATCGCCGCCCGCGGGCAGCCGGCCGTTCAGTCGGACCGGCCTGAGGGTGGCGTCGAGGGGCATGCTGTAGAGCTCGAAGCGGTTGTTGGCCTTGGCATCCGCGAGGTAGACGGCGAAGCCCCCTTTCGCATCGAGCTGGAAGGAGGTCACGTCCCCGTCGGTGGCCAGCGTCTGGCTGAGCCGGATCGGTTGCGCGCTACCATCGACCGGGACGGCGTAGAGCTCGTACACCTCGTCTTGCCCGAGGTCGGAGAGGAACACGACCACGCCGCCCGGGCTGATCTGGAACTGCGACACGGTGCGACTCGTGGAGAGCGGCGCGTGCAGGACTACGGGCGCGGACAAGCCGTCCATGGCGACGCTGCACAACTCGAAGTTCAGCCCGGAGGCTTTCCTCCGGTAGACGAGACGCGTTCCATCGGCCGAGACAAGGAAGCCGGTCGGGAAGGCCACCGCGGAGGAGGTATCGAGGGCGATCGGTGAACCGCCCGTGAGGTCCGCGTTGTGGAGCGCGAACGGGGCGCCCTGCGTCTGGAACACCACGCGCTCGCTCAGCGGCGAGAACGCGAAGTCGGGGAGCACGTTCGCGAGGCCGCTGCTGAGCTGCAGCGGACTTCCCGGGGCGCTCGTGTCCAGTACGTAGAGATCGAAGTCCTCGTCGCTATCTTGGTCTGCCCGGTACACGAGGCTCGCCCCGTCCGGCGTGACGCGGAAGCCCGTGACGTCGCCCACGGTGTCGCCAGGAATGGGCTCGTTCACCTGGAACAAGGAGCTCCCGTCCAGCGTCGCCTGGAAGAGATCGACGGGCCCGCCGTTGCCTATGCCGGCGCGAAAGGCGGTGTGCGCTCCGTCCGGCGTGACCTTGATCTCGTGGACGTCTTCATTCGACGCCAGAGGGCCGCTGAGCTTGGTGGGCGCGCTGCTCGCGTCGAGCGGCACGACGTAGAGCTCGTAGACGCCGGCCGTGTCGTCGTCGCTCGGGAAGAGCACGCGCTGCCCGTCGGGATGGGGCACGAACAGGAACGGACCCTGCTGCGTGGGGGGAAGAGTGTGCAGGGGAACCGGAGTGCCGCCCGCCAAGGGGACCACACTCAATTGCCTGGCGAACCCGGCGAAGTAGCGGATGAGCGCGACCTCGGTGGGGCCGGCGAGCCCGAACGTCAGGATGTTCTGTGCGGCCGGGAAGAGCGCCGTCGCGGCTCCGCCAGCGCTCGGAACTCGGAAGATCGTGCTACCCGTTCCCGAGAGAAAACCGGTGAAGAGCACCTCGGTCCCCACGACGAGGAGCGGGTCGAAGGCTGTCCAACCCGGCGGGGAGAGCGTCACGAACTGGGAGCCATTGGCGGCGGTCGAGGCCACGCCTCCGTTCACCTGGAACGCGACTCGCGCGGGCAGGGAATCGGAATCGAGGACGAATCTCCCGGTGTAGAAGGGGCCGTTCGTGATCAACGTCTCCGCTTGGCTGGCGTCGAGGGGCACGTTGTAGAGCTCGTGCTCCAAATCGCCGTCGAAGTCGTCGACCTCGTTGTAGACGACCCGCAGACCGTCCGGGGTGAAAACGACGTCGTCGCAGTACACGGAGCCGAACCGCGGCGAAGGGTGGGCCTGGGTCAGGAGGAGCGGGGGCGCGCTGCCGTCGCTGGGGACGGCGTACAGCTTCTCATGGCTTTGTGGAGTCGGGTCGACGCTGATGACCGTCGTGGCCCCGCCCGGGCTGATCCAGAAGCGGTGGACGATCCGGCCCGGCGTGAGGTTGATCGGTGCCGCGCTGCCGTCGACCGGAACGACGAAGAGGGGACCGAGCCCGGGGTTGAAGGTGAATATCGAACCGTTCTCGTAGAGGACATGGGTCTTCGCAGGGGTCAGCTTGAAGGGGTACACGTTGACCCCGGCCGCCGAGAGCCGCACGCGGCTCGCGCTGCCGTCGGCTGGCACGCTGAAGAGCTCGGACACGTTCTCGACTGTTTCGTCCGCGACGTAGACGACCCGGTCGTTCGCTCCGATGGCGAAGCTGCCCTGGATGTTCCCGTTGACGCCCACGTCTCCTTGCGAGTGCATCGGCCCGTTCAGCTTCAGCGAGGGGCCCGAGCCGTCGAGCGGCCGGCTGAACAGCTCGAAGCGCAGATCCGCCTCGCGGTCGGCGCGATAGACGACGCGCGTCCCGTCCTGCGTGAACAGGAAGTCGGACACCGAGCCGCTGCGCATCTCCTGCGCCAGCGGACCGTTGAGCTTCACATTCTGGGCGGCGAGGAGGCCGGGGAGCGCGCTGGCGCCGAGCAACACGGGAAGCGCCACGAGCCAAGAGAAACGACAAGTAAGGTTCATCACGAGAACGACCTTGGAGAAGCGAGCCTCCAGGCTACCACGACCCCTTGCCGGCCCGGAACCCGATGGCGCGGTGTGCCATCATCCCGGATGGGAAGTAGGTTCCGCCCGGGCCGGTCCTTCCGCACACCGGGCCCGGGTGGTCTCATTGACCCAGCGTTGTCCCTTGCCGTGAGCTCCGACACCGAGATGGGTGGACCTTCGCCGGCCTTCCCCACGACGCGCCCGTCGTTCGTCGCGGGCATGCGCTCGGGCGCGCCGGCGGAGCGTGC
>JANOGB010000324.1:0-20069 GCA_031413955.1 Planctomycetota bacterium
TTTGCGTGAAATCAGCTTCGCTCCCCGCATAGCTGCTGCTGTTGCTCGAATCATTCTTCAGGCCGTAGAAAAGCGCGGAGGTGGTGCTATTGTAGTTGGTGGCATCCCGGATGGTTTGGTTCTTCCGTTCCCCAGGGCCTCGGAGGAAGGAAGCGGAAGCAGAGCGGAGCCGGGCTGGAGCCCGGCGCTCCCGGGTGAATCAACCGCAGGTGTCGAGATCGAGGTCCTCGGACCGCCCCGCGGGCCGCGCGCTACCCCGCGCCGCGTGCTGCGGCCGCTTGAGCGCAGCCAGGAACCCCGGCACCAGATCCTTGCGCCCGGCCTGCTCCAGCGCCTCGAGCACGAGCGACCTGTTGGCCGGGTCCTTCCAGCGTACGAGCGCCTTCTGCAGGCGCCGCTCGCGCCCGCCGCGCGGCACGTAGAGCTCCTCGCCCGTGAGCGGATCCTTGCCGGTGACGTACTGCACGCAGGCGCGCGTCATCGGCAGCGGGATGAACTCCTGCACTTGCTCTGGGGAATAGTTGCGCTCGAGCAGCTTCTCGAACAGGAGCACCGCGTCCGCCAGGGTCGTGCCCGGGTGTCCGACGATGAAGTAGTTGACCAGGTGCTGGTCCTTGCCGGCCGTGGCGCACTCTTCCTTGTAGTCGGCCTCGTAGGCCTCGTATACGTCGAAGGAGGGCTTGTTCATCGCGCGCAGCGTGTCCGGCGCGGCGTGCTCGGGCGCGAGCTTCATGCGCCCGCTGACGTGGTGCGCCACGAGATCATGGTGGATCGGCAGCAGCTCGCCGGTCTTCGAGCGCAGCAGGTCGTGGCGAATGCCGGAGCTCACGAAGGCGTGCTTGACGCCCTTCGTCCCGCGCACGAGCGCGAGCAGTCGCCGGTAGCCCTCCGAAGTCTTGTCGATGCGCAGCGCCGGGCACACGTTCGGCGTCAGACAATCGCGCCCCAGGCACGGATCGCCCTTCTCGAGCAGCTTGCAGCCGAGACCCCACATGTTCGCCGTCGGCCCACCCACGTCCGTGATCGTGCCGCGAAAATCATGGTGCGCGGTGAGCGCCGCGGCCTCGCGCAGCACCGACTCCTCGCTGCGCCCCTGGATCGTGCGCCCCTGGTGGAAGGTGATCGAGCAGAAGGAGCAATCCGCCATGCAGCCGCGGTGCGTGTTGATGCTCCAGCGCACGGGCGTGAGCGCGGCGATGCCGCCGGCCGCGTCGTGGTCGGGGTGCGATTCGCGCCGGAAGGGCAGGTCGTAATAGGAATCGACCTCCTCTTGCGACGAGGGCGGGAGCGGCGGGTGCTGCAGCACGAAGCGCGCTCCGTGGCCCTGCGCCAGCGCGCGCGCGCCGGGGTGGTTCTCCTCGCGCACGGCGTTGAAGAGCTCGATCTCGAGCTGACGGTCCGCGAGGAGTTCTTCGTAGGAGGGCAGGCGGCGCACCCCTTCCGGCAGCTCGTCCGCGCGCACGATCTCGCACGTGCTGCCGAGCCCGCTCAGCGTCTCGCCGTGCGCGAGCCGGCGCGCGATCTCGAGCACCTGGCGCTCGCCCATGCCCCACACCAGCAGGTCCGCCTTGCTGTCGACCAGGATCGAGCGCCGCAGCTGGTCCTGCCAGTAGTCGTAGTGCGCCAGGCGCCGCGGCCCGGCCTCGAGCCCGCCGACGATCACGGGCACGCCCGGGAAGTGATGCCGCGCCTGCGCCGTGTAGGCGATCGTGGCGCGGTTCGGACGTCCCGGTTTCTTGCCCGGGCGGTAGACGTCGATGCGGCGCGGCTTGCGGGCGGCGGTGTAGTTCGTGACCATCGAGTCGATGGTGCCTGCGCTCACCCCGACGAAGAGGCGCGGCGCCGGCAAGCGCTTCCAGCCCGAGCCGTCGGGCTCGAGTTCGGGCACGTCGAGCACGCCCACGCGATAGCCACGCGCCTCGAGCAGGCGTCCGATCGCTGCCACCCCGAACGAGGGGTGATCGACGTAGCCGTCACCCGTGACCAGCAGCACGTCGAGCTCCTTCCAGCCGCGCGCCGCCATCTCTGCGCGTGTGCGCGGCAGGAACGGGGCGAGCGAGGAGCTCCTGGGGTCAAGCGCAGTCATGGTCAGCGGATTCCCTCAGGGGAAATTCGGCGAAGGCACCGAGGTCCCCGACAAAATCGGCGCGGACTCAGAACGAGCCGTGCCGGGCTCTCTGGCGCCGATTGACCTTGCGTCCCCCGGCCGTCCTTTGGCGCGTGCGGTAGCCGGTCTTCTTGGCGTGCTTCGCCTTGCTCATGCGGATGTTGGTCTTCATCGGGCGGGAGAGTCTAGCGAAAACCCACGGCGCTCGGGACCCCCCGCCCAAGACGAGGTGAAGCGTAGCCCGGTCCGGGAAGGGAGGTAGAAAGTCGCGCGGCTCGGCCCGGGTTGGCCTTGCCCGCACCACGCACGGCCCTACAATCTGCGCCCTTCCGGTCCCGGAGAACGGGCGCCGTCTCGCGCCTCCCCCTGCTTCACGAGAGCCCCATGAGGATCCCGTCCCTGCTGATCGCCTTACCCGTTCTTGGAGCAAGCGCCTGGGCGCAGCAAGAGCGCTCCCACTTCTACCTCCAGCTCAGCGAGGGCATCGTGTTCTCCGAGGACGCCACTGGCGTACCCGGCGGCAGGATCGGCTTCGACCCGGGCTTTTCCGTCGGCCTGGCCTTCGGCTACGAGCACTATTTCAATGAGCGCTGGAGCCTCGCGCCCGAGGTCGAGCTCTTCTACCAGTACTTCACGGTGGACGAGGACGACCTGCCCGCGATCCCCACGTTCCCCGGGAACGAGGACGACGCCAAGACATTCGCGCTCATGTTCAACGGCACGCTCGATGCCCACATCACGTCGCAGTTCTCCTGGTACCTCGGCGCGGGCGTCGGCTGGGCCGACGTGATCAAGTACGAGGCCTGGGACAGCGGCAACCTGGACGTCGCCGACAGCAGCGGCTTCGCCGGTCAGCTGCGCAGCGGGTTGGGCTTCAACCTCGGCGGCTCCTCCGACTTCCGCTTCGGCCTGCGCTACTTCAAGACCGAGCCGGTCGACATCGAGAATGTGGACACCGGCGACGTGGACGAGATCGATGTGGGTCAGCTCTCCTTCGAAGCCACCTTCCGCTGGGGCCTGTAGGGTTCCCCGGGACCGCCGCTCCAGCCTGGCTCCGCTCCTTCCGCTTCCGGGCGGAAGAAGAGCAGAAGAGAAAGCACAAGAGAACCGGAGCCAGGCTGGAGCCTGGCGGTCCCAGGGCGTCAGCGCAAGCTGTCGAGCACGCTCTGCACGAAGCGCTCCGGCGGCACGAAGTCGAACTGCCCCCAGCGCGCGTCGAAGTCCTGCGTCACCCCGGACGCCATCAGCGCCGCGAGATCCTGGCCTTGCTCGAGCCCTGTGCGTACGCGCGCGGTGATCGTCGCGAGCATCGTCACGTACTCCTCGAGCTCCGGCTTGCCGGTCACCTCGCCGTGGCCGGGAATCACGCGCATGTCGGCGGGCAGCTTGGGCAGCAGCCCGCGCAGCCCCTCGATCAGGCCGAGCACGTTGCCGCCGCTCGCGGTGTCGACGAACGGATAGCCGAGCTGGAAGTACAGGTCGCCGAGGTGGATCACGTTCGAGCCCGTGAACCACACGACCGTGTCGCCGTCGGTGTGCGCCGCGGGCACGTGCAGCAAGCGGATCTCCTCGCCGTTGAAGTGCAGCGCCAGGCCTTCGCCGTAGGTGACGAGCGGTAGCGACTGGGCCGGCGCCTGCTCGTCCAGCAGGCGCGCGCGCACGTTCTCGTGGGCGACGACGACGGCGAGCTTCCCGAAGTGCTTGTTGCCGTCGGTGTGGTCGCCGTGGTGATGCGTGTTCACCAGGAAGCGCGGCGCGCTCCGCTCCGGGCTGGACGCGAGCTTCGCGAGCGCGGCCTCGATCTCCCCTGCCAGGCGCTCGAACTGGTCGTCGACGATCAGGATCCCGTCCGGCCCGGCCGAGACGCCGATGTTGCCGCCCTCCCCGAAGAGCACGGACACCTTGCCCGCCACGGGCTGCACGCGGACGGTGGACGACTCCTGGGCGCGGCCGAAGACGAGGCCGAGCCCGAGCGAGACGGTGAAGAGCGGGACGAGCACGATGCGTGTGGACGGCATGGGATCATCCCTGGCGCAGGGCCGTGGTGGGGCTCAGGCGCGCCGCGCGCCAGGCGGGCCAGGCACCGCCCAGGAGCCCGAGCAACAAGGAGAACGCGACCGCGGTGACGAGCACGGTGGGCGTCACGCGGAAGGCGAACGCGAACTCGGTGAACGTCTGGAAGTTCATCGTGCCCGTTTCGATGCCATTGAAGGGCAGCGAGAACAAGCATCCGACGGCGCCGCCGCACAGCCCCAGCACGAGCGCCTCGAACTGGAACGAGAGGAAGATCGGGACGGGCCGGTAACCCATCGCGAGGAGGATCCCGATCTCGTGCGTGCGCGCGGCCACGGCCGAGAGCATGGTGTTGGTCGCGGTCAGGATGGCCGCCGCGCCCATGATCACGCCCAGGAACTTGGCGAGGTACATGAGCACCGTGCTCATGGCCTGCGTCTGGGACTCGAGGAAGCGCCGCTCGCTCATGACCTTGGCCGGCACCTCGCGATCGTTCTCGAGGCGCGCTGCCAGGCTGCCCGGCTCCGGCCCACCCTCGGCATCGACGTCACCGATCACGGTGCCCGGCTTGATGCGCGCGATGACACGGTTCGGTCCATAGCGGCCGAGGGTTGGCAGGAAGCGCTCCAGATCGCCCCAGATCTCGCTGGCGAAGGCGCCCTCGTGCGCGAACACCCCGACGACACGGAAGGGCGTGGTGTTGAGCACGATCACGTCGTCCACCTGACAATCCTGGATGCGTCCGACCAGGCTCTGGCCCACGATCACCTCGTCGCTGCCCGGGATGAAGTTCCGACCCTCGACGATGCGGATCTCGTCGCCGCGCAGTTCGAAGGTCTCCGGCTGCACGCCCCGTAGCGGCACGTTGGTCTTGCCGCCCGAGACCTTGTCGTGCAGCACCGCCAGGTAGCACTCCATCGAGGCTTGCGGCCCCCCTGGCCCGACCTCGATCTCGGACAGCGTGTTGACCAGGCGCAGGCCCAGATCGCGCCGGAAGATGCTGTCGGTCTCGCCGGTGGCGCCCGGGCGCAGGAAGACGACCAGGTCGTCACGCCCACCGCTCGTGAACATCGTGGAAAAACCCTGCTGCAGCGCCAGCACACCCGACACGATCGCGACCGTCGCGCCGATGCCGAGGATCGTCAGCAGGGTGGCCGCACGGCGCACCCACAGGCTGCGGAGGTTGTAGGTCAGGGGGACGAGCATGGGCTTCACTCCGTGCTGCGCAGCGCTTCGACGCAACGCAGCTTCGACGAATGCATGGCCGGCATCAGGCCCGAGATCAGGCCGAGCCCCAGGGTGACCACCACGGCGAGTGCGAGCGTGCCTGAGGTGATGGCGTAGCCGGGGAAGAAGGTGCCGAGCACCAGGATCAGCGCGGGCTGGGCCAGGAGTGCGCTCCCGATCCCCAGGGCGCCGCCAAGCCCGCACAGGACGAGGGCCTGCGCGAGCATCACGCGAAAGGCGGCCGCATCCGTGAAGCCGAGCGCCTTCAGGATGCCGATGTCGTGCGTCTGCTGGCGCGCGGCCATCAACATGGTGTTCACGCAAGCGAGCAGGATCGCCACCAGCACGCCGCCGCCGATCCAGCTCACGAACATCGGGATGTTGCCGATCATGCTGACGAACTGGCGCTGGAACTCCTTCTCGGTCGTGGTGCGCACGCGCTGCGGGCCGTTCTCGAACAGCGCGTCCGTCTCGGCCATCATGCGCGACACGTCCGCGCGGGGCGCGACCTTCAGCACGATCACGCCCACCTCGATCTCGTTTCCGCCGGCCTCGCGCGTCTCCTGGAAGTAGTCCCAGCGAAAGAACAGGGTGCGGTTGTCGATCGCGGCCGACTCCGAGCGATAGGTTCCAGCCAGCTCGAACTGCCAGGCCACGTCGTCGCCATCGGGGTGCGGGAACAGCGCGCCGATGAGCGGGATCGTGTCGCCCGGCTTCCAGCCGAACTGATCGGCGAGCTGATAGCCGACGATGCATGCGTTGCGGCGTTCCCGGAAGCGCGCCCGCGCTTCGGGGTCGACCTTCAGCTCCGGGTACACATCGAACAGGTTCTCGTGGTCGACCGCGAACTGGCCGAAGAAGTTCGAGGGATCCTGGTAGACGCCGCCGAACCACTGCCACTTCGAGATGCCCTCGACCCCTTCGATCTTGGCGATCTTGTCCTGGTAGGAGACCGGCAGGCCCACGAACAGGCTGACGGCCGATTGCACCATCAGGCGCGAGGCTGAAGCGGCCTCGACCCCCGCATCGAGCGCCGTCACCAGGGTGGTCAGGACGCACAGCAGGAAGAGCGCGATCGCCACGGCGCCGATCGTCAGGAACGAACGGCCCTTGTGCCCGAGCAAATGGCGCAGGACGAGCTTGAACATTGTCTCAGGCCTTGGCCGCCGCGACGGGTGAGTTGTGCTCGATGCGACCGAGCTGGCCCTTGTCGAGAAACACGATCGACTGCGCGGCCGCGGACGCGTGCGGGTCGTGCGTGACCATCAGGATGGTTTTCTTGAACTCCCGGTTCAGGCGCCCGAGCAGATCCAGCACCTGGTCGGCCGACTTGCGGTCCAGGTCGCCGGTGGGCTCGTCGGCCAGGATCACCTTGGGGTCGGTGGCGACCGCGCGCGCAATGGCGACACGCTGCTCCTGTCCGCCCGAGAGCTGGCGCGGGCGGTGGTGCATGCGGTCCTTCAGGCCCACCAGCTCGAGCGCGTACTCGGCGTGCTTCTTGCGCTCGGAGCGCGAGAGCGGCGTCAGCTTGAGCGGCAGCTCGACGTTCTCGTAGGCCGAGAGCACCGGGATGAGGTTGAAGCCCTGGAAGACGAAGCCGACGTTGGCCGAGCGCCAGTGGGCGAGCGCGGCGCTCGACATGTCGGCCAGGTTCTCGCCGGCCACGAACAGGTCGCCCGCATCGGCCTGATCCAGACCACCGATCAGGTTGAGCAGCGTCGTCTTGCCCGAGCCCGAGGGCCCCATCAGGGCGTAGAAGCGGCCCTCTTCCATCTCCAGATCCAGACCATCGAGCACGACCAGGGTCTCGCCACCGCGCTGGTAGTGCTTGGTCAAACCCCTTACCTGGATCATCACGTTGGGCATATTTTCTTCTCCGCCTTGCCTTCTTGCTCGTCTCAGCCTGACACGCGTACGCGCTCGCCGTCCTGCAGGGATTCGGGCGGCGCGTCCACGACCCGGTCACCGCTCACCAAGCCGCTCTCGATCACGACTCGTCCCGAGCGTTCCTCGCCCAGCACGACCTCGCGCTGGCGGGCCACGTCGCGCTCGAGCAGGAATACGCAGGGCCGGCCCTCGATCGTCACCACCGCCGTGCGTGGAACGAGGATCACCGGCCTCGCGGACGCCGACGCTGGAGCCGAAACGCCCTCGGCGCCCCGGGTGAAAACCACGCGCACGCCCATCTCGGGCCGCAGGCGCTGGTCCGGAACGTCGAAGCCGACGCGCACTTCAACGGTCGCCTTCTGGCGGTTGGCTGTGGGCCATATGCGCAGCACGGCGCCCGAGTAGGAGTACTCGGGATAGGCGTCCAGGAAGATCTGGGCACGCGCGCCGATCTCGACTGCCGCCAGGCTCGCCTCGGGAACTTCGACTTGCACCTCGAGCGTGGCGAAGTCGACCATGGTCGCGACCGAGCCGCGGCTCTGGCTGCCGACGGCGTTGGGCGAAACCACCTCGCCCACCTCGGCGTCCTTGAGCACCACCACGCCGTCGAAGGGCGCACGCACCTCGGTCTTGTCGAGTGTGGCGCGGGCCTGGTCCCGTTCGGCTCCCTTGACCCTCACGAGCGCTTCGGCCTCGAGCACGCGCGAACCCGCCAGCGCGAGCTCGAGCTCGGCCGAGCGTACGCCATCCGCCACCACGGCCTGGTTGGCCTGGACCGACTCCAGATGGGCTTGGGCCCGGTCGCGCAGCAGGCGCGTCTCGTCCAGGCGTCCCTGACTCGTGATCCCATCCGCCAGCAGCTTTTCGGCCCGTTCGAACTCGAGCACGCTCCACGCGAGCGCAGCCTGGGCATCGCGCACCTCGGCCTCCGCGGCCCGCATACGCGTCCTGGCCTGAGCCAGCGCGCCGGCGCTCACCTCCCGCGCCGCGCTCGCGCTCGCGCTGGCGGCCCTGGCCAGGGCGAGATCCGCCTCGGCGCGCTCGTGCAGCGCCCGGTATTCGTCGGCGAAGAGGCGCGCGACCACGAAGCCCTTTTTCACCACCTGCCCCTCGGTGACGTTCATCTCCACGATGCGTCCCGGCGTGTCGGCCGAGAGCGCCGCGCGCGTGCGCGCCACGACGTAGCCATTGGCGGCCGTGCCCTGCACCGCAGCGGCGGAAAGCGGACTCGTGGCCGAGACCTGGAGCACGCGCACCTCGGGCAGGCGCAAGCGGTCGATCTGCTCCAGCAACGGACGCCGGAAGAGCGCCAGGACGGCGAGGACGGCGGCCAGCGCGACGATTCGCCCGAGCCAGCGTCCGAACGAGCGCACCGACCGCCCGCCGCGCGAACGGCGTGCCGAGGGGCGCTCGCTCGAGCGATCGATCTGCAGCGGCTGGAGGTCCACGGGCCTCGGGGGATCGAGGAGCGTAGCGAGGGAGTCCCGGAGGAGGAAGGAGCCGGATGGAGGAAGAAGGGCGAAGACGCGCATCGAAAGTAAGGGCGCGGTGACCCACAGTCGGCTGGTCCCGGTGTAAGATCACGCCCGACCGAGCTCGCGGTTCTCCTGCACCCCGATTCGCCGGCTGCTCCCCCCGTCGGCGTTTGCAACATGAGCATCGAGTTTCCTCCGCTCGGAGGATCCGCCGTTGGTTCCGACGCGGCGCCGTTTCTCCCTGCGAGCACGCCCTCCGCGCCGGAGTTGCTGGCCCTGCCGGCGCCGTCGCACCTGCACGAGTACCTGACGCGCTCGCTGCACCTGCACTTCGGCTACTTCGAGGGTCCCGCGGATTCCCTGGCCCAGGCCCAGGACCGGCTGATCCTGCGCAGCGCGCGAGTCTTGACGCGCAACTCCCTGGTGGCCGACGTCGGCTGCGGCCTGGGCGGCACGGTGAACCTGCTCGCCACCCAGGGCCACCGCGTGTTCGGCCTCGACCCCTGCGCGCGCTCGATCGCCTACGCCCGTGCGCGCGTCATCTCGCCGCGCGCCCAGTTCCTGGCCTGCGACCTGGCCCAGTTCGCCACGCGCGCACGCGGTGCGCGCTTCGACGGGCTGTTCCTGACCGAGGTCCTGCCGAACTTCTCGGACCTGGGCGCGCTGTTCGCCCATTGCCGCGCCCTGCTGCGGCCCGGCGGCCTGGTCCTGGTGCACGACGTGGTGCGCGCTCCCGGACGGCCCGCGGACGAAGATGGCTTTCACCCGCGCGGCGCGCTGCGCTCCGCGGCCGACGCAGTCGGCTTCGATCTGGTCGAGAGTCGCGAGATCAGCAACCGCACCTCGCCCACGCTGACGCGCCTCGCGCGCCTACTCGCTGAGCGCCGCGACGAGCTCCTGAACGTCTTCGGCCCAGTTCGTCCGACGATCCTCCACGAGATCGCGCAGTACCAGGCACACCTGCGCGCCCTCGAGCACGGCTTCGCCCAGGAGGAACTGTTCCTGGAAGCCAGCGTCCTGCGCTGCAGCGCGCGCATGGCGAGCGACTCGGTCGTGCTGCGTCCGCATTCGCGGCCTGCGGCCGTGCCCGTGCCGCGCGTTCCGCCCGTCTGAGCTCAACTGGGAGCGCCGGGCTCCAGCCCGGCTCTGCTCTGCGTCTTCTTCTTCCTCCTGGAACGACCTGACCTTCTAGATCCTGAAGTCCTCGCGTGACGCGCGGATTCTCGAAGCAGGGAAAACGCACCGCGGAGACACGGAGGACGCGGAGGGGCGTGGAGGAAGATCAGAAAAGATGGGGCCCTGCGGGGCTTCGGCTCTTCGAGAATCGACGATCCGGAGGCCGATTCTGTTTTCTGCGAGGCTCCGCGCCCTCTGCGTCTCCGCGGTGCGTTTGGGTTGCGGGCGCAGCCCGCGCTGAGGACCGAGAAGAAGAAAGAAGAGCAGAGCCGGGCTGGAGCCCGGCGCTCCCAGGGTGAGAACTCAGCCGCCGGCCGAACCGCGCACGCCGCCCGCGCTCGGACCGAGCATCTCGCGCGGATCCACGAGACGCTCGAAGTCCGCGGCCGACAAGTAGCCGAGCTTCACGACCGCCTCCTCGAGCGTCAGGCTCTCCTCGTGCGCCTTCTTCGCGGCCTTGGCCGCCTTGTCGTAGCCGATGTGCGGGTTGAGCGCCGTGACCAGCATCAGCGACTGGCGCATCAGCGCCTCCACGCGCGCGCGGTCGAGCTCCAGGTCCTCGACGCACTTCTCGCGCAAGGAATCGCACGCATCCGCGAGCAGGCGCGCGCTCTCGAGCAGGTTGTGGATCAAGACCGGCTTGAAGACGTTGAGCTCGAAGTTGCCCTGCGAGCCGGCGAGCCCGACCACGACGTCGTTGCCCATGACCTGCACGCACACCATGGTCATGGCCTCGCACTGCGTCGGGTTGACCTTGCCCGGCATGATCGAGCTGCCCGGCTCGTTGGCCGGCAGCCTGAGCTCGCCCAGGCCGCAACGCGGCCCCGAGCCGAGCCAGCGCACGTCGTTCGCGATCTTCATCAGCGCCACGGCCGCGGTCTTGTAGGCCCCGTGCAGGAACACGAGCGCATCGTGCCCGGCCAGGCCGGAGAACTTGTTGGGCGCGCTGACGAAGGCGAGCTCCGTCTCCTCGGCCACGAAGCGCGCCCCGAGCTCCGCATAGTGCGGATGCGTGTTGAGGCCCGTGCCCACCGCCGTGCCGCCGAGCGCCAGCTCGAACACGCCTTCCAGCGCGCGCGTGATCGCCCGGCGTGCGTCTCGTAGCTGCTGCACGTAGCCCGAGAACTCCTGTCCGACCGTGAGCGGTGTGGCGTCCTGCAGGTGCGTGCGCCCGATCTTGACCACGTCCTGCCACGCGCGCGCCTTGCGGTCGAAGGCCTGCTCGAGCGCCTCGAGCGCCGGCTGGAGCCGCCGCACGCTCGCCTCCCCCGCCGCCACGTGCATCGCCGTCGGGAAGACGTCGTTCGAGGACTGCGAGCGGTTGACGTGGTCGTTCGGGTGGATCGGCTTCTTCGAGCCGAGCACTCCGCCGAGGATCTGGATGGCGCGATTCGAGATCACTTCGTTCGCGTTCATGTTGGTCTGCGTGCCCGAGCCGGTCTGCCAAACGACCAGTGGGAAGTGCTCGTCGTGGCGCCCGGCGATGACCTCGTCGCAGGCCTGCAGCAGCGCCTTGCGCTCCTTGGCACCGAGGTCCTCGAGTTCCTTCAGCTCGAAGTTCGCGCGCGCCGCCGCCTTCTTGACGAGCCCGAGCGCGCGGATCATCTCGCGTGAGAAGCGGTGTCCGCCGATCCTGAAGTTCTGCTTGGAGCGCTGCGTCTGCGCGCCCCACAGGGCCTCGCTCGGAACTTCGACCGGCCCCATCGAGTCGGATTCGGTGCGGGTGCTCATGCACGAGACTGTAGCGGAGGAAGGGTGGCTACATCAGCCCGAGCTCGCGCAGCGCCCCGAGATCCTTCTGGATCGCGCCGACGGTCTTCTGCATGGCGATGCGCGCTTCGGTGTCGAGCGGGAGTTCGACGATGCGCTCGACGCCGTTCCGTCCCAGCACGGCCGGAACGCCCACGTAGACGCCCTCGCAGCCGAACTCGCCGTTCAGGAGGCAGGTGCAGGGCAGCAGGCGCTGCTCGTCGCGCAGGATGGACTTGGCCATCAGCGCGGCGCCGCTGGCGGGCGCGAAGAAGGCGCTGCCGGTCTTCAAGAGGTTCACGATCTCGGCGCCGCCGTTCTTGGTGCGCTCGGAGAGCTGGGTGAGCGTGGGCTTGTCGAGTAGCTCCCCCACCGGAATCCCGTTGACGGTCGTGGCGCGCGGCAGCGGCACCATCGAGTCGCCGTGGGCGCCGAGCACCATCGCGTCGATGTCCTGCACGCCCACGCCGAGCTTCTCGGAGAGGAACCAGGAGAAGCGCGCGGCGTCGAGAACGCCGGCCATGCCGAGCACGCGCCGGGCCGGGAAGGCGAGCTTGGCGCGCATCAGCGCGGTCATAGGGTCGAGCGGGTTGGTGACCACGATCACGATCGCGTCCGGAGAGCGCTCGCGCACGTAGCGCGCGACCTGCTCGACGATCTTGCCGTTGACGGCCAGCAGGTCCGAGCGGCTCATGCCGGGCGTGCGCGGTTTTCCGGCCGTGACGATCACGAGCTCCGAGTCGGCGGTCGCGGCCGGGTCGTTCGTGCCGAGCACGCGGCTGCCCCAGCCCTCGACCGCCGCCGACTGGTTCAGGTCTAGCGCGATCCCCTGGGGCCGGCCCTCGAGCACGTCGATCAGCACGATCTCGCGCGCGAGCTCCTTCTCGGCGCACTTCTGGGCCGTGAGCATGCCCACGTGACCGGCGCCGACGACCGTGATGCGGGAGGCCTGGCTCATCGCAAGTGACCGCTCCGCCTAACCGCCGCCCTGGGCGCTCGGCTCGCGCGCGGGCCGCTCGGGCGCGGGCTCGTCCGGGCCATATTCCGCGACCTCGGGCGTGACCGCGCCAAAGAGCCAGGCATCGAAAAAAACCTTCAGGTCGCGCCCGGCCACCTTGCTGGCGTGCTCGACGAAGCCGTGCGTGCTGCCGTTGCCGTCGTGGTGGACCTCGACCCAGTTTTTGAGGATGCCGAAGAAGGTCTCGTCGCCCACTTCCTGGCGCAGGCCGTGCAGCACCATGGCTCCCCTGGTGTAGACACGACCGCTGAAGACGCGTTCGACGCCCGGGTCGAAGGGCGAAGCGGTCTTGCGGCGGCGCAGCTCGTGGTAGGTCCTGCGCGCCTTCTCCTGGTAGCTGGCCACGCCGCCGGTGTGCTCTTCCCACAGCCACTCCGCGTAGGTCGCAAAGCCCTCGTTGAGCCACATGTCGCGCCATAGGTCCGGGCTGACGCAGTCGCCGAACCACTGGTGCGCGAGCTCGTGCACGATCACCTCCAGTCCGCAGCCGCGCCCGTAGACCGGGATCGTCTGGCACTCGAGCGCGCCGCCGATGCTCTCGTAGGAGAGCACGCCCCCGGCGGCCTCGAACGGGTAGGGCCCGAAGACCGTCTCGAGGAAGGCCAGGACCTCGGGCTGGCGGCGGAAGGGCGCGAGCTCCTCCTCGGTCGCGTTGGTCGGATGGTAGATGCGCACGGGAATGCCGCGCGGCCCCTCGGCCTCGAGCACGTCGAACTCGGCCACGTCGAGCGTGACGAGATAGCTCGCCATCGGGTCGCTGGCCGCGAACACGAACGTGCGTTCGTCGCCGTCCTCGATGACCTCGCGCAACAAGCCGTTGGCCGCCGCGGTGAAGGGCTTGGCGACCGTGATGCGGAAGTCGTAGGTGGCCTTGTCGCGCGGGTGGTCGTTGCACGGATACCAGGACGAGGCCCCGGTGCACTCGGAGACCACGTACACGCCCGATTCCATGCGCGCCCAGCCCACGCCCGGCAGGAACGGCACGGCTGGATCCGGGCGCACCGCGGGTGAGCCCGAGTAGCGCACCTCGACCTCGAAGCCTGCGCCGGTGCGCAGCGCGTCGAGCGGGTGGATCACGAGCTCCGATGGCTTGCGCGGTTTTCCGTCCGCGGCTGGCGTCGGAGCGGGCCTTTCGAAGCGCGCCTCCTGGCCATCGACGCGCACGCCCTCGACCTCGAGCCCGTACAGATCGAGTGCGAAGCTGGCGAGGTCGTGCAGCGCGCGTGCGCGCAGCGTGACGCGCGCGTCGAGCTCGTCCGCCTCCAGGTCGAGATCGAGCTCGAGGCTGTAGTGCTCGACGTCGTAGCCGCCGTTGCCGAGCCCCGGGAAGTAGGGATCGCCGATCTCGAGCGCGCCCGCGGTCGGCTGGAACGTACGCGCCTCCGAGGACGAGGGGCTGGCGGCCGGCGGCGCAACGACCGAGTCGTGAGCGGGCGCGGGCCAGGACTCGTCTGCCCCGTGGCTGGCGCATGCGACCGCGAGCCAGAGCGCGGTGACGCAGCGCGGAAAGAAATGCGCGCGGGTTCTCATGGCGCGGCAGGATAGCCCGGCGCGACGCACGTTGTGCCCCGGATTCCAGCGCGAACGCCCCCGCTTCGGACTTGCGCCGGCCGTGCGGCCGTGCGGCTGCACGAGCCAGCGAGCCAGCCCCGGTATACTTCCGCACGATGGCTCCCGGCCCGCGCTGGATCCTGTCCGCGATCCTTCTCCTGGCCCTGGTGCTACGCGCCTGCGGTCTCACCTTCGGCCTGGACCGGAACGATCCGCACCAGACCCAGTTCAGCTTGAAGGACGAGCGCGGCATGGTGAACGAGGTCCGCGAGGCGCTGGAGACGGGCAGCCTGCACCCCGGCTCCTTCCTGTACCGCGGCCCAGGTTCGTTCCTGCTGTACTTCGTGGTCGACGCCGCGCTGGTCGGGCTCCAGACGCTAGCCGGTGACCGACCCTGGCAGGGTGTGCTGGTCGATCTGAAGTCGAACCCTTCGGATCTGTACCTCGTGCACCGCTGGCTCACGGTGCTGACCGCCCTCGGCACGGTGGCGCTCGTCTGGCGCTTCGTGCGGCGGACGTTCGACGCAGCGAGCGCGCTGTGCGCCGCCCTCTTCCTGGCCACGGCCTACGTCCACGTGCGCGAATCGCACTTCGGCCTGAGCGACACACTGTGGGCATTCCTGACCTTGCTGGCCGTCGAGCGCGCCAGCGCCCTGATCCACGAGCCCAGCACGCGCGCGTATTGCCTCGCCGGTCTCTGTGCGGGCACAGCGATGGCGGTGAAGTACTTCAGCGGCTTGCTGGGACTGGTGCTCTTCGTGGCGCACCTCATCGCTCGCGCCAAGGCCCGGCGCGCGGGGCGGGAGCTCCCGCCCCACGCGCGCCTCGTGCTCGCCTGGGGCTTCATGCCGTTCGCCTTCCTGCTGGTCTCGCCCGGCCTGTTCGTCGCTTTCTCCGACATGCTCGCGCGCATGCAGCAGGCCGCGGACGTGTACGGCCCGTCCTCCGACCCACTCGTGCTGGCGCGCGGACTGTTCGTGCAGGCACGGGACACGTTCGGCGTCGGGCTGGGCGAACCGGTCCTCGTGCTCGCCCTGCTCGGACTCGGCCTGACCTGGCGGCGCGGCCCGAGCGGCCGCTTCACGGTGCTGGCGCTGCTCCTGATGCTGCCCTCGATCCTCCTGACCATCCACCATCCGACACGCTTCGGCATGGCCCTGCTGGTCCTGCTCGTGGTCCCGGCCGGCGTCGCCTGCGCCGCCTTGCTCGCGCGCGTTCCGCGCTGGGTTGCCTTCGCGGTGGTGCCGCTCGTGGTGGCACCCTCGCTCGTGCGCTCCGTCTTCTTCGGTCGCCTGCTGCAGCGCCAGGACACGCGCATCGAGATGCTCGCCGCCCTGCGCCAGCTCGACGTGCCGCGCGACGAAGTCCTCGCCATCGGCTGGCATCACGGACTCCCCTCCCCGGTCAATCCCAACCTCAAGCCCTACCGGCGGCCCCGGCCAGACAAGGACGAGCGCGACCAGGTCCTGGACGAGCTGCGCGGCAATCCGCCGCGCTACGTCCTGCGCGACTACACGATGCCGGAGTCGGAAACGGTGACGGAGCTGGAGCAGTCGCTGCTGACGGGCTACCGCGAGATCCGGCGTCTGGACGGGAGGAAGCCGGGCGATCCGCTCATCCTGCCCGACCCGCGCGGCGGGGACCCCGACCTGATGGTCCCCTTCGCCCGGCCCTGGGCCATGCTGCGGCCGGGGCCGCCGCTGGCGCTGTTCGAGCGCGAGCCGGTCAAGTAGCCCGTCGCACCCGGCCTGGGACTGGAACGGATCCCGGCTCCAGGCGAGACTCGGGTGCTCGGTCTTCCCCAGGCGTCCAGCCCCGCCCCCGCCGCGTGAGTCAGCAACCCGATTTCCTGCGTTCGAGCGATCTCTTCCTCCACCGCCACCTCGGCTCGGCCGAGGCGGAAGTCCAGGCCATGCTGCACGAGGTCGGCTGCCGTTCGCTGGCGGAGCTGGTGCAGCGCACGATTCCGGCCGCGATCCGCGCGCAACGTCCGCTCGCGCTGGGGCCCGGCCTGGACGAGCACGAGTTCCTCGGCCGGCTGCGCGCGCTCGCCGCGCAGAACCGCGTGCACAAGGCGTTCCTGGGTCTCGGCTACCACGGCACGATCACGCCCAGCGTGATCCTGCGCAACGTGCTCGAGAACCCCGGCTGGTACACGCAGTACACGCCCTACCAGGCCGAGATCTCGCAGGGACGACTGGAGGCGCTGCTCAACTTCCAGACGGTGATCGCCGACCTCACCGCGCTGCCGCTCGCCAACGCCTCGCTGCTGGACGAGGCCACGGCCGCGTCCGAGGCGCTGGCGCTGTGCCACCGGCACCTGGCCGGCAAGCGCGAGCTCTTCTTCCTGTCCGAGCTCTGTCATCCGCAGACGATCGCCGTGGTGCGCACGCGCGCGCGCGCGCTCGGCATCGAGGTCGCGGTCGGAGACCACGAGCGCTTCGACTTCGCGCGCACGCCGGTCGCCGGGGCGTTGCTGCAGTATCCCACCAGCGACGGGCGCGTGCTCGACTACCAGCCCTTCATCGAGCGCGCGCACCGGCACGGCGCCCTGGTGGTCGTCGCGACCGACCTCTTGGCGCTGACGCTGCTGCGCGCGCCCGGAGAATTCGGCGCCGACGTGGCCGTCGGCTCGGCCCAGCGCTTCGGCGTGCCCATGGGTTTCGGCGGCCCGCACGCGGCCTTCCTGGCGGCGCGCGAGGAGTTCAAGCGCCACGTCCCCGGCCGCATCATCGGGCTCTCGAAGGACGCCGCTGGCGGCCCGGCCTTGCGCATGGCGTTGCAGACGCGCGAGCAACACATCCGCCGCGAGAAGGCCACGAGCAACATCTGCACCTCCCAGGCGTTGCTCGCCATCACGGCCTCGTTCTACGCCGTGCACCACGGACCGGAGGGGCTGCGCGCGATCGCCGCGCGCGCGCACGGGCTCGCGGCCGTGCTGCAACGCGGCCTGGCCGCGCTCGGCTGCGACCAGCCGCGCGAGCCGTTCTTCGACACGCTGCGCGTGAGCCTGCCCGCAGCCCAGGCCGCGGCCTTCGTCCGCAGCGCCCACGAGCGCGGCATCCTGGTGCGCGGGGTCGACGACCGCACGCTGGTCATCGCCCTCGACGAGACCGCCACGCGCACCGACGTCGAGACGCTGCTCGCAGTCGCGGGCGCATGCCTCGGCCAGGACGCTCCGGCCTTCGAGGCCCTGCTGCGCGGGTTGTCCACGACGGTACCCGCGCCGCACGCGCGCACGAGCACATACCTCGCGCATCCGGTCTTCCACCGCCACCGCCCGGAGCACGAGCTGCTGCGCTACATCAAGCGCCTCGAGGCGCGCGACCTGTCGCTGACGACCTCGATGATCCCGCTGGGCTCGTGCACCATGAAGCTCAACGCGGCGGCGGAGATGCGCGCGGTCACGTGGCCGGAGTTCGCGGACCTGCATCCGTTCGCGCCGGCCGAGGACTCGGCCGGGTACCGCGAGCTCTTCCGGCGCCTCGAAGCGGCCCTGTGCGAGATCACGGGCTTCGCGGCCTGTTCGCTGCAACCCAACGCCGGATCCCAGGGCGAATACGCCGGACTGCTGGTGATCCGTGCCTACCACGAGGATCGCGGCCAGAGCGTGCGCGACGTGTGCCTGATCCCGGTCTCGGCCCACGGCACGAATCCCGCCAGCGCGGTCATGGCCGGACTGCGGGTCGTGGCTGTCGCCTGCGACGAGCGTGGCAACGTCGACCTGGGCGACCTCGAGCGCAAGGCCGCCGAGCACGCCGCGCACCTCGCCGCGCTGATGGTCACGTACCCGAGCACGCACGGCGTGTTCGAGGAGCGCATCAAGGACATCTGCGCCATCGTCCACCGCCACGGCGGCCAGGTGTACATGGACGGCGCCAACATGAACGCGCAGGTCGGTCTGTGCCGGCCCGGCGACTTCGGCGCCGACGTGTGCCACCTCAACCTGCACAAGACGTTCTGCATCCCGCACGGCGGCGGGGGTCCGGGCATGGGTCCGATCTGCGTCGCGTCCCACCTCGCGCCCTTCCTGCCCGGACATCCGCTCGTGCCGTGCGGCGGCGCGAAGGCCATCGGTCCGGTCTCGGCCGCGCCCTACGGCTCGCCGCTGGTGCTGCCCATCTCCTACGGCTACATCGAGCTGATGGGCGGAACCGGGCTCACGCGCGCGACCGAGCTCGCGATCCTGAACGCGAACTACATGGCGCGGCGCCTGGGCGCGCACTTCGAGCTGCTCTTCAGCGGCGAGCGCGGCACGGTCGCGCACGAGTTCATCCTCGACTTGCGCCCGCTCGAGCACAGCGCCGGCGTCACGGCCGAGGACGTGGCCAAGCGCCTGATGGACTTCGGCTTCCACGCCCCGACGCTCTCCTTCCCGGTGGTGGGCACGCTCATGATCGAGCCGACCGAGAGCGAGTCGAAGACCGAGCTCGACCGGCTGTGCGACGCGCTCGTCGCCATCCGCGGCGAGATCCGCGCCATCGAGCAGGGCCGCATGGACCGCACCGACAACCCGCTCAAGAACGCGCCCCACACCGCGGCCGAAGTCGTGGCCACCGGCTGGTCCCATCCCTATTCGCGCGAGCAGGCCGCCTTCCCCGCGCCGTGGACGCGCGAGCACAAGTTCTGGCCCAGCGTCAAGCGCATCGACAACGGCTACGGCGACCGGAACCTCGTGTGCACCTGTCCGCCGATCGAGAGCTACGCCGAGGCCGAAGCAGCCGCCGAGCAGCCCGAACCAGCCTTGCCGCGCGCGCGCTGAAGAGGACGCACCACAGAGGCGCAGAGGACACGGAGTCTCGCAGAGGAAGAAGGAGGCGGCCTCCGGATCGTCGACACTCGGAGAGTCGAAGCCCCTGAGGCCCGATCTTCGCTCGGTTCTTTCCTCTGTGAACCTCCGCGTCCTCTGCGCCTCTGTGGTGCGCTTTCCTCAGCGCTTCGCGGCCATCTTCATGCCGAGCGCGGCGATGATCGCCTGGCCCATCGCGTGCGTGCCTACGGCGCTCGGGTCCTTGCGGTCGGCCTTGAGGTCGTAGGTCACGTGCTTGCCTTCCGCGATGACCCGCGCGACCGCGCGTTCGAGGCGCCGCGCGGCCTCGACCTCGCCCAGGTGCTCGAGCATGAGCATGCCGGAGAGGATCATGGCCGTCGGGTTGACCTTGTCCTGGCCCTTGTACTTCGGGGCCGAACCGTGCGTGGCTTCGAACACGGCGATACCGCCGTCTCCCCGGTTGGCTCCCGGCGCCACACCGAGTCCGCCGACGAGGCCCGCGCACAGGTCGCTGACGATGTCGCCGTAGAGGTTCGGCAGCACCAGCACGTCGTAGTCCTGCGGGTTCTGCACGAGCTGCATGCACATGTTGTCGACGATGCGGTCCTCGAACTGGATCGCAGGGTAGCGCTCGGCCACCTTGCGCGCGGTGGCCAGGAACAGGCCGTCCGAGAACTTCATGATGTTCGACTTGTGGACCGCGGTGATCTTCTTGCGTTGCTTCTTCACCGCGTATTCGAACGCCGCTTTCACGATGCGCTCGGTGCCGCTGATCGAGATCGGCTTGATCGAGATGCCCGAGTCGGGACGGATCTTCGCCTTGCCGCCGGAGAGTTCCGTGATGCTCGCGATCAGCTTCTTCGTCTCCTCCTTGCCGACCTCGAACTCGAGCCCCGCGTACAAGTCCACCGGGTTCTCACGGAAGAACACGAGGACGACCTTCTCGTAGCGCGAGAGCACGCCTTGGTACGTCTTGCACGGCCGCACGCAGGCGTAGAGATCGAACTCTTTGCGCAGCGCGACGTTCACCGAGCGGAAGCCGATGCCGACCGGCGTGGTGATCGGCGCTTTGATGCACGTCTTCGTCTGCCGGAT
>JANOGB010000325.1:0-17459 GCA_031413955.1 Planctomycetota bacterium
GGCTGGAGCCCGGCGCTCCCGGGTGAAGAAGAAGAGGAAGAAGAGGAAGAAGAGTCGTCAGCGGCAGGCGGCGCAAGCGGCGCTCGCGCTCTGGGCCGGCAGGCCGTCCTGCATGTCGGTCCAGAAGAAGCGCGGCGCGGCGCCGCCGCGGCCGTCGACCGGGGCGAGCGTGCCAGCGTCGTACAGGCGGCCGTTGAGCATCGTGTAGCGGAGGTCGCGCGTGCGCGCGACGTCCGCCAGCGCGTCGCCTTCGCATACGATCAGATCCGCGAGCTTGCCCGGCTCGAGTGAGCCCAGGTCGCGATCGAGCCCGACGTACTTCGCGCCATACAGGGTCCCGCAGCGCAGCGCTTCGTGCGCGCTCATGCCGCCCTGCACGAACATCTCGAGCTCCCAGTGCGCGGCGAGGCCGGCGAGCTGGCCGTGGGCGCCGAGCTGGACCGAGCCGCCGGCGTCGATCAGCGCCTTGCAGATGCCGCTCGAGCGCTGCGTGTTGAACTCCTCCTCGGGGTAGTGCGTGCGGCGCCGCGAGCGCGGGTCGAGCACGAAGCGTGGCACGAAATGGGCGAGGCGCTCGTTCTCCCACACGTTTTCGTGCTGGTACCAGTACTCCTCGCCCCACGGCCCGCCGTAGCCGACGACCAGCGTGGGCGTGTAGCCGACGCCGCTCGGGCCCCAGAGCTGCAGGACGTCGTCGTACACGTGCTCGACCGGCAGCGAGTGTTCGATGCCCGTGTGCCCATCGACGACCATCGTCATGTTGTGCTGGAAGAGCGAGCCGCCCTCGGGCACCACGTTGATCTCGACCTCGCGCGCGGCGGCCAGCACCTGCTGGCGCTGCTCGCGGCGCGGCTGGTTGTAACTCTTGACCGAGATCGCGCCGACGGCCTTCAGGCGCCGCAGGTGCGAGCGCGCGTCGTCGAGCGAGTCGATCGGCGCCGCGATGGAGCCCATCGCGCCGTACAGGATCGTGCCGGTCGAGAACGTGCGCGGCGAGAGCACGAGTCCGGCTTTCGCCATCTCGGCCACCGCGTGGATCTCGTTCGTGTCGTTCGAGGGATCGTGGATCGTGGTCACGCCGAAGGCCAGGTTCGCGGCGTGGATCCAGTTCGACTGCGGCGTGATGCCGTCGCTCGCCTGTCCGCCGTGGGCGTGGACGTCGATCAGGCCGGGCAAGAGGGTCGTACCGTGCACGTCGAAGACCCGCGCGCCGGCCGGGATCGCGACGTCCTTGCGCTGGCCGACGGCGGTGATGCGGTTGCCGACGACGACGATCACGCCGTCGTCGATGACCTCGTTGCCCTTCATGGTGACGAGCTTCGCGCCGACCAGCGCGAGCGCGCCCTCGGGTTTCGCGTAGGGCGCCTGGAAGGAGATGTTCAGGCCGCTCACCGGCGGCTCGGGCAGCTTCAGGTCCTTGTTCTCCGGAGCGCCGGCGAAGAACGCGAATGCGTCCTTCAGCTCCCGCGTGTAGAGCTCGGGCCCGAGCGACCAGTGGAGCTGCGTTGAATCGCCTGAGAACTGCAGGTTCTCGCCCGCATCGCGCGACACCTTGGCCACGGGAAACGCCGTGCTCTTCGGCCCGATCGAGACCTCGCGGCCGGTCGAGATGAAGGGCGCGACGTAGGCGTTGAAGCGCTCGGCGAAGGCCACCCACTCGCCGTCGGGTGAGAGCGCGAACTCGGTCGCCCACTGGCTGACGAGGTGCGTGCGCCGGTCGGAGCCGTCGAGCTCGAGGCTGAAGAGCTCGCGCCGGTCGGCGTCCTTCTCCTCGCTCACCTTCATCAGATACACGCGCTTGCCGTCGGCACCGAACTGCGGGTTGGTGCCTTCCTTCGAGACGAGCATGGGTTCGCCGCCCGCCGCGGGGATGCGGTAGATGCCGGGCTCGCTCGACCACAGCGGCGAGGTGATGTAGCCGCCGGTGCGCTTGGCGAAGACGAGCTCGCTGCCGTCGGGCGTGAAAACCGGATCGGCGTAGTGGCCAGGGACCTTCGTCAGCGTGCGCACGGCGCCGCTCGCGAGATCGAGTACGCGCAAGGAACCGAGCTGCTCGTCGTTCCAGGTCGTGTAGGCGAGCGACTTCCCGTCGCGCGACATCGAGGGAAAGAACTCGAACACGTCTTCGTCCTTGGTCAGCCGCCGCGGAGTGCCGTCCGGCAGCGCGCGCGCCCACAGATGACCGAGCGCCTGGTAGACAACCAGTTCACCCTTCGGCGCGACGCGCACCCAGCGCAGGAGCTTGACGTCGAACTCATCGGGTGCGACCTCGACCGGGAAGCGCACGGCCTCGAACACCTTGCGCGTGTCGGCGACGTGGAACGGGATCTCGCGCACTTCCGGGGAGACACCGGCGCCGCTCGCGACGATGTCATTCCCCGAACCGACTCGCCACAGCTTGCCGCGCGCCCACAGCACGAGCTCCTTGCCATCGCTCGTCCAGTCGATGCCCGGATACACGCCGTGGATCGCCCACGTCTCCTGCATGTCGCGCTCCAGCCCGTCCCACACCGGCCGCGCCGCGCCCGAGGCGAGATCCAGCACGAACAGCGTGCTGCGGTAGCGGACCCGCCGCACGAAGGCGAGTGACTTGCCATCCGGCGACGGCGTCGGCCGACATGCGCCGCCCGCTCCCGTCACGACCGACACGATCTCACCCGTCTCGCGATCCAGCCGGTCGATGGCGTAGATCTGCTCGTTCGGATCCTTGTTGTAGTCGAACGTGTCGCCGCCCGTGCTGTCGTAGCTGTAGTAGACGTACCGGCCATCGGGCGAGAACGCCGGCTCGCCCACGTCCTTCTGCTCGCTCTTCTTGGTGGTGAGCTGCAACCCGTCGCCGCCCGTCGCCACGTGGTAGAGCCAGATCTCGCCCGCGCCGAGCGAGCGCCGCGAGGTGAAGTGCTTGTGCCCGAGCAGGTACTCACCGTCCGGACTCCAGGCCGGGCTGTTCAGCAGCCGGAACGTCTCCTTCGTCACCGCGCGCGCGTTCGCCCCGTCGCGATCTGCAACCCAGATGTTGTCGCCGCCGCCCGCGTCGCTCGTGAACGCGATGCGCTTCCCGTCCGGACTCCAGCGCGGCTGCATCTGCCACGCGACACCGCTCGCGATCACCTTCGCCTCGCCGCCCTCGATCGGCAGCACGTAGATGTCGCCGAGCAGATCGAACACGAGCTCCTTCCCGTCCGGCGACACGTCGATGCTCATCCACGTCCCCGCTTTGACGTCGATCGTCTGATCGCGCGACGCCCCTGGCTGCGCATTCACGTCCCACTTGGGCGGCTCCTCCTTCTTGTCCTCCGCCGGCTTGGCTTCGCTGGACTGGAAGGCGAACGCGAGGGCGAGCGAGAGCGCGAGGATCTGCATGGGGGCCGTGGATTCTACGGCTCCTTCTGGGACCGCCAGGCTCCAGCCTGGCTCTTCCTCTTCAGAGCCGGAGAGAACGGAGCCGGGCTGGAGCCCGGCGCTCCCAGATGAAAAGCTTTCTTGCTCGCGTGCTCCACGCCTGCGGTACGTTTTCGCGAGAGGAAACGAGGAGCCGTCCCCCCACTCGGCGCCCAAACGCCGAAGGATCTTCCTTGCAAGCCCTGCGAATCTTCCTGGCAGTCACGTTCGTTCCACTCGGCGCCAGCACACTGGCCCAGACACCCGCGCGCGGCGCATCCCCGGCGCGCTTCGAGCGTCTTTCCGACGGCGGCTTCGGACGGAGCGTGACGCTCGGGTTCGATGCGCGCGACCGGGCCGAATTTTCCGAGCGGCATGCGCGCGGCGCGGCCTTCTCGTTCGCGGAGCTGCCCCTGCCGGGCGGGCTCACGGCCGAGCTCGAGCTCCGTCCGGTGAGCGCGCTCGAACCGGGCGCCCGCGCGCAGGTCGTCGAGGCCGATGGGCGCGTGGCGTGGATCGAGCCGAAGGCGCGCTGCTTCGCCGGTCGCGTGGTGGGCGGGGGCACGGCCTTCCTCGGGCTGACCGAGCAAGGGTTGCAGGGCTACTTCCAGGCGGGCGGGGAGCTCTACCTCCTCTCTTCGGGCGCGGGCATGCCGGGGCGCGCGACCCTGGCCCATTCCTCGTTGCTCGGCGGGCACGACATGGGACCGTGCGGCGTCCTCGAGCGCATGCCGTTTCCCCTCGACGGCGGTGCCAGCCACGATGGCGGTGCCGAGCGCAGTGACGATGGCTCCGACGGAACCATCCTGCGCGCCGTCAGCGGGCCCAGCCTGCGCACTGCGAATGTCTTCATCGAAGCCGACAACATCTATCGCGCGCGCTTCGCCAGCAATCAGGAGTGCCTCGACTACACGGCGCTCCTGATCACGGCCGCGAGCGAGATCTACCGCCGCGACATCGGCACGCAACTGCGCATCCCCGACGGCTATCTACGCCTGTGGAACACGACGCCGCCCTGGGGCGTGATCACGGGCTTCCGCAGCCTGGACAACGTCTACACGTGGTGGCAGAGCTCGCAGAACACGCTGCGCTCGTTGCCGCGCGCGGCCGTGCACGTGCTCACGAGCCCCGTCTTCGGCGGGACCTCGCGCGGCATCGATGGTCTGTGCGGTAACAACCGCGCCTACGAGATCTCGAGCGTGGCCGGGACCTTCCCGTACCCGCGGGTCCACTCCGACCGCTACAACTGGGACCTGTTCGTCGTGTGCCACGAGTTCGGGCACACCTTCGGCTCGCCGCACAGCAACCTCTACACGCCGCCGATCTCGTGCACGGACGGCTCTGGGCCGGACAGCGGCACGATCATGAGCTATTGCCACACGACCTACGGCATGGCCAAGGTCGGCCTGCGCTTCCATCTGCGCGAGCAGCAGAAGATCCGCATTGCGAGCGCCGACGCCTCCTGCCTGACGACGCAGCTCCTTGCGCCGGGCGACTACGACGGCTCCGGCACGGTCGATCCGAACGACCTCGCCGCCCTGGGCGAGGTCCTGGGGCAGCGCTTCCGCTCGCTCGCGGCCGAGGAGGTCTTCGACATGAACGTCGACGGAGTGCTGAACCAGATCGACCGCGACATCGTGGCTCAGCTCGCCTACACCGCCCCGCCGGCCCAGCTGCTCCCGCGCAACGGCTCGGGCATCAACCCGAACTGCCTCGAAGCGCTGGGCAATCCGGTCCTCGGCAAGCTCTGGCGCGCGCGCATCTATGCGCCGGGCGTGGGCAGCTCGACCCTGCTGGTCGGTTACGACCAGCCCCTGGACGGAGTACCGACCACGCGCGGCGAGCTGCTCGTGCGCACGCCGCCCTACGGCGGGACGAAGCTCTTCACCAGCATCGCGTTCTCGGACGGCACGTCCGCGCTGCACGAAATCGTGCTGCCCCTCGACCCGGCCCTCTACGGCATCCAGGTCTCGTTCCAGGCCCTGATCATCGATGGGCCGTCGGGCGACCAGTACTGCAACGCGCTCGACGCGATCCTGAGCCCGTACGAGTGATGCAGCCGGGAGGGCCGGGCTCCGGCCCGGCTCTGCTTCCGATTCTTCTTCCGTTCTCCGCGGTTTCGGAGGAAGCAAGAAGAAGAGCCGGGCTGGAGCCCGGCGCTCCCAGGGTGAGAGAAGAGCGCGGAGAAGTCCTGGAACCGGAACCCACGCTTCGCTCGTGGGCTCTATCCTGTGCGCATCCCTCCAGATGCATCAGGATTCCTCCATGCCTCGAACAGCGTCGTGCGCTGTGTGGTTCGCGTTCTCCGTCCTCTTTCCGGCCGTGGCCGCGGCGCAGGAGCTGCGCTGGCGTTCGGGCAGCGTGCTCGAACGGCCCGTCCTGCGGGAGCGGCTCGCGCGTGGAGAGCTCCTGCGTCGCCTCGCGGAAGGCACGGAGCGGCACATGCTCGTGCGCTTCGAGAGCTCGCCCTCGGTCCGCGAGCGCCGGCTGTGGAGCGTGGCCGGCATCGAGCTCGGGCATGCGCTGGGCGGCGGCGCCTACTTCGCGCGCGTCGCGCCGGACGCGCTCGACTCCGTGGCCGTGACGCGTCTCTCGGGGCTGGTGGACGTGCGCGAGCTCGAGCTCGAATGGAAGCTGCACCCGACGCTGCTCGCGGGCGAGACGCCGCCCTGGACCGTGGTCGGGCTGGACGAACGCGGTGAGACGACCGTGGCGGTGTACGTGCTCTTGCACGCGGGCGTGGCGCTCGAGCAGGGCGACGCGCTGCTCACGCGGCTCGGCGGCAGCACGTTCGATCTCCTGGAGAGCGTGAACGGCATCGTGGCGCTGCTCCCGCGCGCGCGCGTCGCCGAGCTGGCCGCGGCCGACATGGTCGCGTGGGTCGAGCCGGCCTTGCCGCGCATGGAGGGTGTCTCGCTGCCGGCCGGCGCTCCAGGGCCGCTCGGGTCCCCGCCCAGAGCAGCGCGTAGCGCGCGCATGAATGACTCCAATCGCGTCATGATCCAGGCCGACACGCTGCAAGCCGGGCCCTATGGCCTGGACGGCAGCGGCGTGAACGTGCTCGTCTACGACGCCGGGACCGCGCGCGCGACGCACCTCGACTTCGGTGGACGACTGACCGTGCGCGACGCCTCGGGCCTGATCGACCACGCCACCCACGTGTCGGCCACGATCGGCGGCAGCGGGAGCGCGTCCGGCGGCACGTTCCGGGGCATGGCTCCGGCCGCGACGATCCAGTCCTACGGCTTCCAGTACGACGGCAGCGGGATCTTTTTCTTCACGAACCCGGGCGACTTCGAGAGCGACTACGACGAGGCGCTCGACGTCCACGGCGTCGACATCGCCAACAACTCGATCGGCTCGAACACCGAGTCGAACGGCTTTCACTGCACGATCCAGGGCGACTACGGCGTCATCTGCAGCCTGATCGACGGCGTCGTGCGCGGGTCGCTCGGCGCGCCGCTGCCCATCGTGTGGGCCAACGGCAACGAGCGCTCGGGTTCGCGCTGCGACATCGAGGGTTTCGGCGAGTACTACAGCACCGCGCCGCCGGCCACGGCCAAGAACCACATCACGGTCGGCGCGCTGAACTCGAACGACGACTCGATGACGGGCTTCTCGAGCTGGGGCCCGACCGACGACGGACGACTGAAGCCCGACATCAGCGCGCCCGGCTGTCAGGTGGGCGGTGACGGCGGCGTGACCTCGGCCGGAGCCTCGGGCGACAGTTCCTACGTGACGTTCTGCGGCACGTCGATGGCCTCGCCCACCACCTGCGGCGTCTCGGCCTTGCTGCTCGAGGACTACCGCGTCCAGTTCGGCGCGCCGGATCCGCTCAACTCGACGCTCAAGATCCTGCTCGCGCACACCGCCGTCGATCGCGGCAACGCCGGGCCCGACTACCAGTTCGGCTACGGCTCGGTGCGCGCGCAGGCCGCCGTCGACTACATGCGCCTCGGCCGGTTCCTGGAGCAGAGCCTGGACGAGACCGGCGCGCACTCGCGCTGGAGCGTCTCGGTGGCGCCCGCGACGGCGGAGTTGCGCCTCACCTTCGCCTGGGACGACGCGCCGGGCCAGCCGAACGTGTTCGGCTCCCTGGTCAACGATCTGGATCTGGTGGTGCGCGACCCGCTCGGCGCGCAGCACCACGTCTGGACGCTCGATCCGGAGGCGCCCAGCGTCGCCGCCATGCGTACGCAGGCCGATCACACGAACAACATCGAGCAGGTGCTGGTCGCGTCGCCCGTCGCCGGGACGTGGACCGTCGAGGTGCGCGCTCACGACGTTCCCGCGGGCCCGCAGAGCTTCTCGCTCGCGTCCTCGCACGTGCTCACGGCCGAGCCGCACGTGAGCATCTCGTTCCCGAGCGCGCTGCCGTCCGTGCTCGCGCCCGGCGTCGCCACCAGCGTGACCGTGCACATCGTCGGCGTGAACGATTCCGTGGTCGGCGGCTCGCCCACGCTGCGCGTGCGCTACGCCGGCGTCGGCTTCCTCGCCCTGCCGATGAGCGCGCTGGGCGGCGATCTCTACCAGGCCGATCTGCCGCCGGCCGTGTGCACGGCGCTCCCGGAGTTCTACGTCAGCGCCCAGGGCTTCACGAGCGGCCTCGCGACCCATCCCGCGGACGCGCCGAGCGCGGTGCACGTGGCCTTCGTGGCCACACTCGCGACCGTCTTCACTGACGACTTCTCGACCGACCAGGGCTGGAGCGTCGTGAACGTCGCGCTGACCGACGGCCCCTGGGAACGCGCCACGCCCGCCGGCGGCGGCACGCGCGGCGATCCGCTCACGGCCTTCGGCGGATCCGGGCAGTGCTTCCTGACCGACAACGTGTCCGGCAACTCGGACGTCGACGGCGGACCGACGCGGCTCGTCTCACCGCTCCTCGATCTCTCCGCCGGTTCCGGCTTCGAGGTCGCCTACGAGCGCTGGTTCACCAGCAGCGTCGACGCTTCCGATTCGCTGGTGGTGGAGGTGTCGAACGACGGCGGCACGGCCTGGACGATGGTCGAGAGCTCGAGCAGCGGCGGCGGCGGCGGCTGGGTGCGCGCGTCGTTCCAGGTCGAGGACTTCGTCGCGTCGACGAACCAGGTGCGCGTGCGCTTCAGCGCGACCGACAACCCCAACAACTCGGTCGCCGAGGCCGGGCTCGACGATTTCCGTGTCGAACGCCGCGACTGCGTGCCGCTCCCGGACTGCAACGGCAACGGCATCCTGGACTCCGACGACGTCGCGAGTGGCCGCTCGAACGACGCGGACATGAACGGCGTGCCGAACGAGTGCGAGCCGCCGCCGTTGGATCGCAGCAAGGTGCGCCAGAACCCGAAGGCGCCGTCCGGTCCGTGAGGTAGTTCACCTGGGAGCGCCGGGCTCCAGCCCGGCTCCGTTTTCCTTTCCTTTGCCTTCCTCTGCGGAGGGAGGAGCGAGCCAAGACGAAGAGCCGGGCTGGAGCCCGGCGCTCCCAGGTGAAAGCCCGACGTGAGGGTGTGTCGGATTTCGTATCCTGGCTCTCTCATGCTCTCGCAGTTCTCGGGGCTCCTGCTCCTGTGTTGTCTCGCCGCTCCGCATCCCAGGCTCCAGGAGGCCGCAGCGATCCGGCCGTGGGAGCACGAGAGCTCCGACCTGCCGGTCGATGCCCGCCTCCACTTCGGCCACTTCGAGAACGGCCTGCGCTGGGTGTGGGCGCGGAACTCCGAGCCGAAGTTCCGCAGCTACCTGCGGCTGCACGTCGACGTCGGCAGCCTGGCCGAGGAGGACTCCGAGCGCGGCATGGCGCACTTCCTCGAGCACATGGCCTTCAACGGCTCCGAGCACTTCGCGGCCGACACGCTGGTGGAATGGTTCCAGCGCCACGGCATGGCCTTCGGCGCCGACCTGAACGCGCACACCGGCTTCAGCGAGACGGTCTACAAGCTCGACCTGCCGAACTCGGACGAGCAGACGATCGACGAGGGCCTGCTCGTGCTGCGCGACTTCGCCTTCGGCCTCGGCCTCTCGGCCGAGGAGATCGAGAAGGAGAAGGGCGTCATCGACGGGGAGGAGCGCGAGCGCGACTCCGCCGGCTATCGCCTGTTCGTGCGCCAGCTCGAGACACGCCTGGGCGAGACGCGCGTGGACGATCGCCTGCCGGTCGGCGTGCGCGAGGTGCGCCAGGCCTTCACGGCCGAGTCCGTGCGCGCCTTCTATCGCAAGTGGTACCGGCCCGAGCACATGACCCTGATCCTGGTGGGGGATTTCGGCGAGCTCGAGCCCGCGGCCCTTTTCGCGAAACACTTCGGCGCCGTGCCGCGACCCCCCGCGCCGCTCACGCACGAGCCCGCGCCCGGCAAGGTGACGAAGCTCGCGCAGCGGTTGTGTTTCCATGAACCCGAGATCCCGAGCGTCTCGCTGCGCGTCGAGCGGCTCGTGCCCTACGTGGAGGAACCTGACAACAGCGCGCGCTGGCGCGCGGAGCTGCCGCTCGCCATCGCGCGCAGCATCGTCGACCGGCGCTTCGACGAGCTCGCGAAGCAGGAGAGCGCGCCGTTCCTCTCGGCCGGACTGGGTTCGGCCGAGGCCTTCGAGGTGCTCGACGGCGAGGAGCTCGAGGTCGACTGCGCGCCGGAGAAGTGGCGCGAGGCCCTGGCCGTGGGCGAGCAGGAGCTGCGCCGCGCGCTCGAGCACGGTTTCCAGTCCGCCGAGCTCGCCGAGATCCGTGCCAATGCGCTGCGCAGCCTGAGCGAGGCGGTCGAGCGCGAGGCCACGCAGACGAGCAGCGCGCTCCTGGGAGGGATCCTGAGCGCGGCCGAGAATCGCTTCGTCCCGACGTCGGCCGCCACCCGGCGCGCGCTGCTCGAGCCCGTGTACCACGCGCTCACCGTGGAGGACTGCCACCGGGCGCTGAGCGCGGCCTGGGCCAAGGGCGAGCTCTCGATCTCGTCCGTGGGCAAGCTCGACCTGGGCGCGGATGCAGGCAAGGAGCTGGACGCAGCCTGGGCCGCGAGCCGCGCGACGAGAGTCGAGAAGGGCGCCGAGATCGAATCGGCGGAGTTCGCCTACGCGCCCGCGGCCGCGGAGGAAGACACGCCCGCTCCGGCCGAGGTCATGAAGATCGAGGACCTCGACTTCCAGACGGCGCGCTTCGCGAACGGCGTCACGCTGAGCGTGAAGAAGACGGACTTCAAGGAGAAGCAGATCCTCGTGCGCGTCCTCCTCGGCGAGGGTCGCCTGAGCCTGCCAGCCGACACCGTGGCGCTCAGCTGGGTGGCCGAGCGCGTCTTCGAGGACGGTGGCCTCGGCGCGCACACGGTCGACGAGCTGCGCCGCGTCCTGGCCGGCAAGCAGGTCGGTGGCTCGTTCTCGGTCGGGATCGATGCTTTCTCCTTCAGCGGGGCCACGACGCGCGAGGACCTGGTCCTGCAGTGCGCGCTCCTCTGCGCGTACCTCCGCGACGCGGGCTGGCGCGACGACGGCTTCGTGCGCGTCCAGCGCGAGCTGCCGCTCATGTACGAGGGCCTCGTGCACCAGCACCAGGGGCCGATCGTGCTGGAGTTCATGTCGGCGCTCTTCGCGGGCGACGAGCGCTTCGCCTTCTTTCGCCAGCCGAAGCTTGCGGCGGTCGAGCTGCCCGCCGTCCGCACGTGGCTCGCCCCGTTCCTCGTCGACGCGCCGCTGGAGGTCAGCTTCGTGGGCGACCTGGAATGGGACGAAGTCCTCGCCGCGGCCGCGCGCACCTTCGGCCAGCTACCCACGCGACGCGCGCTGCGTCCCTACGCCGAGCACCGCACCGCGCCGCTCCCGAAGTCGGGGGTCCACCAGGTGCACACGATCGACACGCAGGTGCCGAAGTCGCTGGTGCTGATCGTCTTCCCGGTCCCGGACGAGATGGAGGTCGAACGCGCGCGCAAGTTCGCGTTCCTGGCCGAGGTCCTGCGCGATCGCCTGCGGGTCGAGGTGCGCGAGCGTCTCGGCGCCGCGTACTCGCCCAGCGCGTCCCTGCAGCAGAGTCGCACCTATCCGGGCGTCGGCATGCTGATGCTCCAGGCCGTGACCGAGCCGAGCGCGGTCGAGAACCTGAAGGAAGCCTGTCTGGCCGTCACGGACGCCCTGGCCAAGGACGGCGTGAAGCAGGAGGAAGTCGATCGCCTGCGCGAGCCGATGCTCAAGAACCTGCGCGACGCCCGGCGCCAGAACGGCTGGTGGCTCGGCGTGCTATCGGAGTCCGGACGCCGTCCAGCCGTGCTGGACGAGGTGCGCAACCAGGTCGCGTTCTTCGAGACGATCGGCGCCGAACCGCTGACCGAGCTCGCCAAGGAGTTCCTGGCGCGCGACCGCATGTCGTCCGCGATCGTGAACCCAGCGGCGGCGCCGGAACCGCCGAAGTAGTTCTTCTTCTTTTTCACCCTGGGAGCGCCGGGCTCCAGCCCGGCTCTTCTTCTTCTTTCTTTCTCCGAAACCGCGGAGAACGGAAGAAGAAACGGAAGCAGAGCCGGGCTGGAGCCCGGCGCTCCCAGGTGAAAAAGGAAGCGCTCAGAACGTCGCGAGCGGTTCCGGCTTGTTGTCGACGATCTTCTCGATGCGTCCGAGCACGCCCGCGTCGAGCTTCGGCACGAGCTCGAGCGCGGCCAGGTTCTCGCGCAACTGCTCGGCGCGCGTGGCGCCGAGGATGACGGTCGAGACGTGCGGGTTGACCAGGCACCAGGCGATGGCGAGCTGGGCCACGCTGGCGCCGAGGTCCTTGGCGACCAGCGCGAGCTCGCGCGTCTTCGCGACCTTCGCGCGGCCGTCGTCGTTCTCCAGGCGTTCCTTCAGCCACTCGTAGCCCGGGAGTGTCATGCGCGAGCCCTTGGGCACGCCCTTCTCGTACTTGCCGGTCAGCACCCCGGAGGCGAGCGGCGACCAGATGGTCGTGCCCAGGCCGACAGTGTCGTACAGGCGCTGGTACTCGCGCTCGACCTTCTCGCGCTCGAACAGGTTGTACTGCGGCTGCTCCATCGTCGGGCCGGCGAGCCCGAGGGCGCGCGCGATGCCGTGAGCCTCGGTGATCTCGTCCGCGCGCCATTCGGAGGTACCCCAGTAGAGGACCTTGCCCTGCGTGATGAGGTCGTTCATCGCGCGCACGGTCTCCTCGATCGGCGTGTCGAGGTCGGGCCGGTGGCAGAAGTAGAGGTCGAGGTACTCGACCTGCAGGCGCCGCAGCGCGGCGTGGCAGCAGTCGTGCACGTGCTTCTTCGAGAGCCCGCGCTGGGTCGGGAGCTTCCCGCCCCAGAAGACCTTCGACGAGACGCAGTAGGTGTCGCGCCCAAAGGCCAGCTTCTTCAGCGCGCGACCCATCAGCACCTCGGACTCGCCGTTGGCATAGGCTTCGGCGTTGTCGAAGAAGTTCACTCCGCCGTCGTAGGCGAGCTTCATCAGCTCGCCGGCCAGACGCTCGTCGACCTGCGTCGAGAACGTGACCCAGGAACCGAAGGAGAGGGCGCTGAGCTTGAGGCCGGAGCGGCCGAGTCGTCGGTAGAGCATGCCTGGATCCTATCGCTGCTCGCGCCGGATCGATCGCGAGAAGGTCTGCGCCGGGACCGGCGTTGCTTACGATAGGGGAGAAGTGAGACCGTCCCCGCTGCAGCGCGAGCCGCTCGCCTCCGCCCTCGGAAGCGGGGAGTAGCTCCTCCGATCCGCGTCACCGGATCCGACGATGCCCTACACCCGTCAGATCGACGGCCTGCGCTTCTTCAGCTTCCTGGCCGTCTTCCTGTTCCATTGCCAGCCGGGCAGGCTCTGGTTCGGGGCCTACGGCGTGCACCTGTTTTTCACGCTCTCGGGCTTCCTGATCACCTACCTCTTGCTCGCGAGCGAGCGGCCAAGCCTGCTGCAGACGGTGGGAGTCTTCTACGCGCGGCGCTCTCTGCGCATCTTCCCCGCCTACTACCTCGCCCTGCTGCTCGTGCTGCTCCTCGGCGAGCCCCGCTTTGCCGCCTGGCACGCGACGTACCTGTTCAACGTGCGCGTGTTCGTCGCCAGCGTCGCCGGCAACGCCAACCCGATCCTCACCAACTACAAGGGCACGGGCACGCACTTCTGGAGCCTGTGCGTGGAGGAGCAGTTCTACCTCGTCTACCCGGTGCTGTTCCTGCTCGTGCCGCGGGCGCGCCGCGCGCTGTTCCTCGTCGGCATGCTGCTGCTCTCGATGGCGAGCCGCGCGTACCTCGCGGCGTTCCATCCCACGACGCTGTACGGCCTGCTATTGCCGGTGTGCGCCGAGTACCTCGCGTGGGGCGCGCTGGCCGCGCTGCTGCTGCAGCAGAAGCGTTTCCCGGCGATCCCGAACGGCTTCTTGCTGTGGGGCGGTCTGCTGGGGACGCTGGCGCTGTGCACCTTGCCTCGACCCGCCGATCTCGGCCCGATCCAATTGCAGTTCCAGCCCGGCTGGATGCAGACGATTCGCGCGCTGGCATTCACGGCCCTGATCGTCGGCCTGTGGCGCGACTCGACCAGCTGGCCGGCCCGTTTCCTGAGCTGGGCGCCGCTCGTGTACCTCGGCAAGATCTCCTACGGCCTCTACCTCTATCACCTGCTCACGTTCGAGCCGTACGCCGCGCTCGTCCGCGGCCTGCCGTGGGTGGCGAGTATTCACGACCTCGCGCTGCTCCTGCTCACGATCGCCATGGCTTCGGCGAGCTGGTTCCTGATGGAGCTCCCCCTCAACCGCCTCAAGGATCGTCTGAGCTTCTTGCGCGGTGCGCCTCGCACGGCTGCTGCGTCCGAACTCGGCCGCGATCCCGGTGGCGCCTGACCTCCGCCGCGAGATGATCGAACGCATACTGGTCATGGGTTCTCTCGTCGTGCTGAAGCTCGTCGAGAGTCTGCTCGAGAGAAGCGAACTCGAGCCCGCAGGCTCGAGCCTCCAGACGAACCGAACCCTATGACTGCCGATCTCCTGGACCGCATCCTCGAAGCCGCGCGGGTCGGCGAGACGACCGACTGGGAGTTCAAGTCGGGGAAGGGCGGCTTCCCGGGGAGTTTCTGGGAGACCTACAGCGCGATGGCCAACGCCGAGGGCGGCACGATCGTGCTCGGAGTGCGGGAGGAAGAGGGCCTGGATCCCGCGACCCTGGAGCAATACCGACGGCGCGTGGCGGTGACGAAGGCCGAGCACCCGTGGCTCGACCTGGGTGACCGTGAGTTGCTGGAGAAGCTCGGAGGGTGGCGCAAAGAGCGCGATTCGAGCGGCGAGGGGCTGACCCAGGCCGGGCTCTTGATGTTCGGGAAGGACCAGGCTCTGCGCGATCCGGAGGCGAGGGTGAAGTACTTCGTGGACTATCGGGAGAAGCTGGACCCGAGCACGCGCTGGAACGACCGGGTCTATCCGGACGGCACCTGGGAGCCGAACCTCTTCCAGTTCTACTCACGCGTGTGGCCCAAACTCGCTGCCGGCATTCCGACGCCGTTCCGTCTGGAGGGGGACCAACGGCGCGATGTGACGCCGACGCACGAGGCGCTGCGCGAAGCGCTGGTCAACACGCTGATCCACGCCGACTACGCCGGCGCGGGCGGCATCGTGGTGGAGCGCTACCCGGACCGCTTCTTCCTGTCGAACCCGGGGACCCTGCTGGTGTCGCTGGAGCAGTACCAGACGGGAGGCGTGAGCGAATGCCGGAATCGAGCTCTCCAGCAGATGTTCCTCCTGATCGGCGGCGGCGAGAAAGCTGGATCGGGAGCGGACAAGATCCGTGCGGGCTGGCGGTTGCAGCACTGGCGCGCGCCCAAGGTCGAGGTCTTCGGACAGCCCGACAGGGTCGTGCTGACGCTTCCGATGGTCAGTCTGATCCCGGCGCAGACGCTTCACCGGCTGCGCGAGCGGTTCGCGGGCGAGTTCGATGGGCTGGCGCCGGCCGAGCTCCAGGCGCTGGCCACCGCCGAGATCGAGGGCGCGGTATCGAACGCCCGGCTGCAGGTGCTGCTCGCGGATCACCCTGTGGACATCACGCGGACGCTCGGGGGCCTGTGCGACCGAGGGTTGATCGTCTCGGACAGTCGCCGGAGGTGGACGACCTATCGCCTCGGAGGAGGAGGTGCGGCGCCGCTCTTCGAAGGGGTTGGGGGGGGTCTGGGGGACTCCGGTCGTGCGCCAGGGACTCCTGACGTTGGCGGGCGGACTCCTGACGTTAGCGGGGGGACTCCTGACGCCGACTCCACCCGTTACGGGAGGGACTCCACTCCCAAGCTCTCGAAGGAGGATGAGGCGGAGCTGCAGCGACTCGCCGAGCCGGTGGCCACCCGCGAACGGGTGAGGCCAGCGGTCATGCACAAGGCGATCGAGCAGCTCTGCAACGGCCGCTTCCTCTCCGCCGAGCAGCTGGCGAGCTTGCTGCGCCGCAACCCGGAGCGCCTGCGGGCGCAGTATCTGACCCCGATGACGCGTTCCGGGAGGCTGCGCCTCAGGTACCCGGAGTCCGCGAACCGGCCCGACCAGGCCTACACCCTGGCGCGCGAGCCATGAAGCTCCATATCGAGCGACTCCTGGCAACGTCCGTGCTCCTCGCGGGGATTGCACAAGCTCAGGAGCGTGGTGGAGGAGCAGCCGATCCGGCTCCTCCCGTCGTGAACGAGCTGCCGTCGCTCGCCGCACCCGAAGCGAAGGCAGTCGCCGGGCTCACCTTCCACGCTGCGCCGCAGCCGCTCGCCGCCGACGCCGTGAGCGAGGACTGGCCGACGTTCCTCGGGCCGCGGCGCGACGGGCACACGCGCGAGACGAACTTGAGCACGAGCTGGCCGGAGGAGGGGCCGCCGCTCGTGTGGGAGCTTGTCGCCGGGCGCGGGTTCTCGACGCCGGTCGTGGCCGAGGGGCGGCTCGTGTTCCTGCAGCGGCTCGGGAACGAGATCCACGTCGATTGCCTGGAGCCCGAGACGGGGCGGCGCTTCTGGCGCTACTCGATCCCGTGCGAATACAAGGACCGCTACATCTCGAACGACGGGCCGCGCTCGACGCCGGCGATCGCCGACGGGTTCGTGTACGTGCACGCGGTCGAGGGCGAGCTCGTGTGCCTGGAACTCGCGACCGGGCGCGTGCGCTGGCAGCGCGACACGTGCAAGGAGTTCGCGCTCCCGCTCGACTTCTTCGGCGTCGTCTCGAGCCCGCTCGTCGTGTTTGACAAGAGCAGGAACGGCCTCCTGATCCAGAACCTCGGTGCGCCCGGACCGTGTGTGGCGGCCTTCGAGCTCGCGACCGGCAAGCTCGTGTGGGGCGCGGGCCCGAAGTGGGGGCCGAGCTGCGCCTCGCCCGTGCTCGGGCGCGTGGGCGGCCGCGAACGGCTGTTCGTCTTTGCGGGCGGCGAGTCGCGTCCGCCGACGGGCGGGCTGGTGGTGCTGGATCCCGCGAGCGGCAAGCTCGAGCACGAGTACCCGTTCCGCAGCCGCACCGTCGAGTCCGTCACCGGCTCGTGCCCGGTCGTGGCCGGGGAGCGCGTGTTCCTGAGCGCGTCCTACAACACCGGCAGCGCCTGCCTCGAGGCCACGGAGTCGGGCGGTTTTCGCGAGCTGTGGACCAACCGGCACATCGGCCTGCAGTTCTCGAGCGCGATCCACGAGAATGGCGTGCTGTACCTCGTGGATGGCGTGGCCGATCGCGCGGGAGCGCTGGTCGCGCTCGATCCGGCCAGCGGCAAGGAGCTCAGCCGCACCGAGCTCGTGTGGGAGGAGAAGATCGACAAGGGCGGAGAGAGCGTCGAGCAGAGCTTCACGGTCGGAGAAGCGTCGTTGCTGCACGCCGAGAAGAAGCTCCTGTGCCTCGGCGACAACGGTCACCTGCTGTGGCTCGAGCCCTCGCCGTCCGGGGCGAAGGTGCTCGCGCGCGCCTGGCTGTTCGGCGCCAACGAGAGCTGGACGCCGCCGGTCGTGGTGCGCGGGCTGCTCTACGTGCGCCAGACCAAGGCCGAGCGCTTCGGCGACGCGCCGCCGCGGCTCCTGTGCTACGACCTGCGCGCGGCGCGCTGACTTTCATCCGGGAGCGCCGGGCTCCAGCCCGGCTCCGTTTTCTTTTCTTCTTCCGTCCTCCGTGGCCACGGAAGGAGGAAGACAAGAGAAAGAGCCGGGCTGGAGCCCGG
>JANOGB010000326.1:0-2080 GCA_031413955.1 Planctomycetota bacterium
CGCGTGCAGTTCCGCTACCAGAGCACGGCCGCCGCGTGCGCGGCCGGGGCCTACAACGACCGTGACGACCACGTCTTCGCCGTCGGCGGCGCGCCCCCTTCGACGACCGTGTTCTTCGACAACTTCGAGACCGACCTCGGGTGGACGCGGAACGCGGGCGGCACCGACACCGCGCCCACCGGCCTGTGGGAGCGCGGCGATCCCGAGGCGACCACGGACACCGGAGCCAAGCAGCTCGGCACGACGGTCAGCGGCGTGAACGACCTCGTGACGGCGCGGTTGGCCGGTGCGAGCGCCGGTGCGAACGACGTCGATGGCGGTGTGACTTCAATCCGTTCGCCTGCAATCACCTTGCCGGCAACGGGCAATCTCACGCTGTCGTTCAGCTACTACCTGGCCCACGGATCGAACGCCACGACAGCGGATTTCCTGCGGGTCAGTGTCGTTGGCAGCACCACCGCCGTGGTATTCCAGCGGCTCGGCGCAGCGGCTGATGTCGACGGCGCCTGGGCGAGCGCCACCGCGAGTCTCAACAGCTTTGCCGGTCAGTCGGTACGGTTGCTGATCGAAGCGGCGGACGCAGGAACGGCCCGTGAGTACCGCTGGACTACCGCTGGGGATGGTCGGCACCCTCCTGCCCGTTGTGCCCGTTCTGCCTCGAACGAGACGCAAAATGTTACGCAACAACTAGTTACGGCGCTCATTCGGGAGCAAGAGGCCGGAGGTTCAAATCCTCTCGCCCCGACCAACACGTAACCGGCGCGCAAAACGCGAGTACGGGGTATGCGCTTCGCTCAACCTAGCGCTGCCCCTTGTGCTTCCGCCCTCGGCGGCGGCCCCGGCCGGTCCCGCGACCGAGCGCATCGGTATGGACGTGTGGACAGCGAACCGCCTGCGAGAGCAACCGGTAGAAGAGCAGGCCGCGCGCCTTGGACGTGCGGCGGTTGAACCGGAACGTGAACTCGTCGAGGTAGTAGGGCAGGTGCTCCTCCGCGATGCCGCCCTGCAGCGTGCCCAGGAGCCAGCGCTTCAGGAGCGACGCGATCCGGTGGACGCCAGGGAACGGGACGTGCGCCGGCACACCCGAGGTACTGACGACGGTCACGCGGTGCCGGAAGCCCTTCTTGTCGATGCCCGCGTAGGCTGGCCAGCCGTCGGTGTGGACGAGGCTGCCCGGCTCTACGACATCGACGATGAATCCATGGAGCGTGTCGCCGTTGACGTTGGGGACGTGCCGCAACCTGACTCGCCCCATCGTGTCGTCGTTCATCTCGACCGCGACCGCGACGATGTGCCGATCGACCACCGCGCGCCCGACGAGCCCGGGCTCCTCGGTCCCCAGGTAGGTCTCGTCCACCTCCACCGCGCCGGAGAGCCGGTCTCGATCTGGCCGGACCATCGCCCTGCGGAGCTTGTGGAGCCACGCCCACGCTGTCTCGTAGCTCCCCAGACCCAGCGTCCGCTGCACGCCGAGCGCGCTCGCTCCGTACTTCTGGCTCGTCAGCTCCCAGGTGGCGAGGAACCAGTGCCGGAGCTTGCGCGTGCCCTCGAAGATCGTGCCGGAGGTCGCGGAGACCTGCCGCCGACACGTCGGGCACACGCTGAGGCCGCGGCCCGTGCGCCACGCAGCCGAGGCGACGTGGCCCTCCGGACAGACGAAGCCATCGGCCCAGCGCAGCTTCTCGAGGTACGCCACGCATGCCTGCTCGTCCGGGAAGAACTCGCCGAACTCGACCAGCGTGCGGGGGTAGTCGATGCCGGGCTGAGGCTGCGAACGCGTCGGAGAGGCCACGGCCACAACCTATCGTGGCAGGTGGAGCGAAGCGCATACCCCGTTCCCGAGTTTCCCTGCGCAGGATCCGGCGGTGGCTCCGTTCTTGGTCGTGAGACGGCGAAGTGCCCGTCTGCGAGCGTTGGGACGGGGGGACGCCCTGGGAGAAGGGGAGCCGCTCGTGCGAGGAGCGGACCCGCCTAGCGGGTCCGCTTCACCACGTGCCCGCCGAACGGGCGCGCGTTCGCGTCGTACTCGCCGACCCCGATGTCGCCCACCGGCACAGCGAACGCCAGGGTCCCGCAGCCG
>JANOGB010000327.1:0-4178 GCA_031413955.1 Planctomycetota bacterium
AACGAGCTGATCGCCGCAGTGGGGGCGGCGCTGAATGGGTGCGCGGGGTGAGTTGACGCAGCAGGGTACCTTCGGCCTCTCTCTGGCGCCATCCTCGAGTCCCTCGATCCAGGGAACGCTCTACTCTGCCTGACGTTTTATGTTGACGTGCTGGACATCCGAAGGGTACCCTGACCCGTAGATTAGAAATTTAGTTTTTAGCCGCAAAAACATACGACCGGTATTTGGAAAATCAAGTTTGCAATCGTCATCCCTGTCGGCGTCTCGGCGCTGCTAGGGTTCGTAGTTTTCTTCGCATGGGTCAACGTTCGCCTGGGAGAGAAGGCCGTCGCTTGTCACGCACTGGGCAATGCCCCCGTCGCCTTCCTCGCGACGGTAGGTGCAGCGCAGGCGTGGAACGATGACACAGGACTGGGGGACTACGCGACGACGATAGACGTCGATGAGATTCTGAAGGGCGACTGGCCAAGTCGTTCCGTCCTGGTACAGCACTCTTCCATTGCTGATCTCAATGGCGCGAGCACCACGTCGAACCTACGAACAGTGCATGGAAACTGCTGCGCAAGAGCGGGGGACAAGCTGCTCATCCTTGCCAGCGGTGGAGGGAGAAGGAATGGCCGAGACGTCTGGGTCGCAGATCAGTACCGGTTTGTTGATCGATTCAATGTCGCGTTCATGGCGAGTCCTCCGTCGCTGGGCCACCCCCAGGCGTTCTCGGATTTTCTGGGTTGTTCCCGCTCCCTCTGAGCGAAAGGCGCCCGTCGTTGGAGTCGTGGCGCTGATTGCCTTCCTAGTATCGCCGCTCCTTACTACGCCGGCGGTCGCATTCGTCGTTTTCGACGCGACGCGGCAGAAGCCCGAGTCGGCGATGCTGGCGACGGCGCGCATTCTCGGAAGCGAACCGTGTCAACACGGCAGTATACCGAACGAAAGTGACCCCAACCTTGCGGGAGAATGGTGCGCCCGCGCAGTGACAGTTATCACCTACTGGATCGACGTGGAAACCCTTCCTCTGGAGTTGGCCAGCCAGATCCCCAAAGTGCGCGAGAGCGTCCGCGTCGCTATGAAGGGGTGGGAGGGAATAAATTGGAAAAATGGCAAGAAGCTCAGGGCACCGATTACCTTCGTGGAAGCTGCAACTCCACCTAATCCCGTTCTCGATCCTGACGATGGGATCACGGTAATCTCCTGGAATCGAAACGGGGCGATCCATGCGGGCGGAGTTGGTCACGCCTTCGTCTGCTGCAATCCAGACACGGGTGCGATCGCTCTTGGGCCTGACATTTACCTCGACGGCCTGCGGGGGCCATGGGTTTTGGAAAAGAGGGACGACAACGAGGGTACCGTGTACCTGCCCAGCGTCCTTGCCCACGAGATCGGACACACGCTGGGCAGGTACACGGTGCCTGAGGTGTGATAGAAGAACACTGGAACCTGCCCCGGTCCGCGACCCGGCCGTAGCTTGTAGGGGACGAGCATGGCGGTATCATCGAAGCGATAGTACGAATACACTGCATCTCGCGAGTGGCGAAGGAGCTTGAGTCTTTGCCCGTCGCTGTCCGAGCCTGACGGCCTTGCACGATTCAGCGTATTAGCACTCCTTACGATACGCCCACGCCGATCTGCTTCCGTTTCATCGAACCGTCTAGCTAGTGCATCGAGGGGACCGACATCGGGGTCGCGCAGTACGACGGTCAGCACGTTCCCGGGCTTTACCAGGAACTGTGTGATTCGGTCAATGTGAGTGTCGATCCACGTTGTATTGCTGGTGAAATACATCTCGACTGTCTTAGAACTAGTGAATAAGCGCTCCCAATCTATACCGTCGAACCATTCCATGCGAATGAACCCTGCGTCTCGTACGGCATCACGAAGCTCGAAGTGTTCGACCATGCGGTCCACGGCCTCTTTGAATACCAGGTAGCGGACGACGATCTGAACGACGATCACTCCCAGGCCGATGGTTGCCAACTTGTCAAGCCATTGCGCCCATACCGGCTGAGTCGTGGTGAGTTTCACCGAAATGTAGAGCATCGCGACGCAAAGAAGAATAAGTACAACGAGCACCACTCCGCTCCGGGAAGCCCAGAGTTCCCAGAATTTCTCACGCCAGGTTCTCGCCATGGATTCTTCGTGATCCTCTCTCGCGTGCTGACTGGACTGGTTGCACTGAGCCGCTCTCGCTGGGACTCGTACCTATCACCACTTTAGCACTTCGGGGTGTTCCTGGGACAGTCCGGAACACATCGTGGTCGAGCGCTCGGGCGAGAGGTGGCGTCGGCCAAAGCGCTCGTGGTGGCGCTGTCGACGGGGGTTCAGGGTTGACGCCCTTCGGTCGGTAGCGAGAGACTGAACGGGCCTTCGCCCTTCGCGCTGGTCTGACGCGACTCCGGCATTTTGCCGGAACCGATCGCCGGATCATGCGGAGGGTGCATGGAGTCAATCGACCTCGGGTCCGCGCCGTGGGACGAGGATTGCGCGAGCGTCGGTGCCGACGAGTACACGGCGCGTGCTTGGCGCGAGTGTCGGGCGCTCATCGGGCAACTGAAGCGAGCCTGTGGGGATCCGCCGGCGGGGGTCCGGGTCCGGATCGCCTCGAACCCGCACGACTTCGGCACGTACTACTCGGTCGTCGTCGAGTACGACGGGAATGACGCCGGGGCGGCGGCCTACGCGCAGCGGTGCGACGAGGCGACACCGGACGTTTGGGACATGGCGGCGCGGCTTGAACTCGACGCCGCCAGAAAGCGAGGGCGGCATGACCCAGCAGCTACATGACGCCGGATCGCCGCCGGGGCATCGCGTGGAGAACATTCAAGGAAGGTACCTGCCTGTTCTACGCACCCGTCACAGTTGTGGCGTCGTGGATCTGGCAGCGAGCGCGAGGACGCGACGTTGACGAGAAGCGGCCACATAGTTGTCCTTCATCGTGTTTCCGGTCACCAGCGCAGATCCGGCATCGACGACCCGGATACCGAACTTGCAGAGCTGGATCGTGTTGTTCGAGAAGTTCGCTCGGCCGCCCTGGACTGAGTAGGCCTGACAGACGTCATCACAGTTTCCCTGCGAGCACGTCGTGGGCGCTCCAGTTGTCGTGTTGTCGGAGACGGTATGCGTTCCTCCGGAGATATTGACCGGCTGGCCGATCGTGTCGATCAGATTGTTATCGATCGTGGACGTGCAGGAGCCACAGTTGTTGATCTGGATCGCCTTGTCGGTGCCACAGAGTCCGGCAGTGACGCCGTCGTTCTTGTAACAGGTCCTGCCCGCCTCAGCCGTCGTGTTTCCGGTGAAGGCGTTGGCCGTCACGACATGCCCGGTGCCCGCCGTGCTGTCGATCGTCAGCGCCTCCTCGCAGATGAACCCGTTCGTCACGCCCTCGACCCGGTGATCGTTCCCCGCCCGAATGTGGATCCCTTCCGGGAAGTACTTCATAGTGAAATTCTTGACCGTGTTTCCCGACCCCTTGAGCGTGAAGAGTGCCGGTTGTGGCGCGGCGGCGGGATCCGAGGCGCAGCGCCCAGTCCCGCTGTAGTTGAAGAGGACGAGATCCTGACCATCGACGACGATGTTGCTCCCTGTCAGGCAGACCGCGTTCGCCTCGGGATCTCCCGTGCAAGCGGCGGTCGTGCTCGTCTGCGCCATGTTGATGGTGCATCCGTACCCGGCATTGAACGCAAGTGTCCGGTTTCCACCACAGGTATTGATGATCGAGACCGCACTCCGGAGGTCGGTCTCGTTGCAGTCGGTCGAGCAGGCCGTCTGACTGCAGGTGGTTGAGCAGTTGTGCGCCGCGAACGCCGCTGGAGCGGCGCTAATCGCGACTGCGAGCACGACGACACCGAGTCGTTGCGGACGGTACATGGAACGCCCCCTTTCACGTTAGGGAGGGCCGCGCGATCCCAGACCGAGGCTGCGGAATCACGCGACTCCTCAAGCTGTACTGAACGAGCGGTGGGTACCGCCTTCGGCCACGCCGGTCAACGAAATTCTTAGTCCCGTTCGCTCGCGGTTTGTGGCGCGTGCGTCAGAGAGCGACCGGGCAGTGCGGGTTTTCCCTGACCTGGGCGTGCCCGCGTGACTGAGTCTGGCCAAGGATCACACCTCTGTTCAGCTCGGGGTGTCGCTCTGGATGTACAGTCAGAGAGACCTGCAACCTATCTCAGGTCCATCTCACT
>JANOGB010000328.1:0-15239 GCA_031413955.1 Planctomycetota bacterium
CCGGGCTCCAGCCCGGCTCTTTCTCTTGGCTTGTTTCCGCTCTCCAGGAGACGGGGAAGAAGAAAAGAAACGGAGCCGGGCTGGAGCCCGGCGCTCCCAGTTGATCAGCCCGCCTTCGGCGGTGTCTCCGACGGCGACTCGGCGCGCATCAACTGCGACAGCGGTCCCGTCGACGTGCGCGGCAACGGAGCCTGGGGTTCGGGGCCCGAGCTCGCCGCGGTCCCGGACTGCACGCGCGCGAGCTCGTTCTGCAGCGCGATGTTCTGCTGGGTGAGCTCGGCCAGGCCGCGCTTCTTCTTCTTGAGGTCTTCCTCGACGCGCTGGAGCTGGCGGCCGACGTGATCGGCCATCTGCGCCAGCTCGGCCGTGTGGCGGGTGTCGAGCTCGACGCGCGCGAGCTCCGAGGAGCGCAGCTTCTCGCGCGCGCTCTCGAGCTCGGCCTCGAAGCGCCGGCGAGACTCCTGCTCGCACAGGAGGGCCACGCGCACCTCCTCGAGCGCGCGCGTGGTCTCGGGGTCCGGACCGCTCGGGCTCGACTCGGACGGCAGCTCGGACAAGGCCGCCGGCGTCTGCTCCAGCCGGTTGGCCAGAGCCTCGAAGCGATTCAGCAGGGCCGTCATCTCCTTGGCCGCGCCCGGACCGGCGCTACGGCGCTCGAGGCGCACGGCCAGCTTCTCGATGCGCGCGAGCGTCTGCTTGTGCTTGGATGCGCCCGTGCTCGCGGCCAGCTCCTGCAGAGCGCCCTCGAGGTTCTCGAGCTGCTCGCCCATGCGCGCGAGGCGCGCGCCGGCCTCGCGCGCGAAGGCCGAATCGCTGAGGTCTACCGCCGGTCGCCGCGACTGCCCCTCGGCCAGCTCCAGGATGCGCTCGTAGAGCTGCGCGAGCTCTTCTTGACCTCCGACCGAGCGCTCGGCGGCCTGCACGCTCTCGAAGCGCGCGGCCAGATCGTCGAAGCGCTCCAGCACCGCGCCGAGCTCGTGCCCGTGCGCAGCGGGCGCCTGGCCGGCGAGCGTCTCGAGGCGTGCAGCCACCGCGTCCAGGCTCGCGAGGCGCTGGTCGAGGGCGGCGCGCTCTGCGCCCGGATCCGGCAGAGCGTCGAGGTTCTGCAAGCGCTCGGAGAGCCCGCGCTCCAGCTCGCCGGCCGACTCGCGCGCCGCGCCGAGCTGTTCGTGCATGGCCCCGAGATCCGAGCGGAACGAGCCCAGAGCAGAGGTCAGCGTGCGGATCTCGTCCAGACGCTGGGCGAAGGTGAGCTGGCCGCGCTGCAAGCGGCGCACGAGCAGGATCAGACGCAGCCACTCCTGCTCGCTCGGACCGGGAGCGCGCCGGCGTCGAAAGAGCCGGCGCATCGAGCCCAGGGCTCGCTTCAGGGGAGAACGGGACATGACGGATCGGCGCGCGCACCCCGTGGGCAGGGAACGGGCGCACGCGCCGATCTATCGACGAGGCACGCGCGACGCATCGAGCCCGGGCACGAAGAAGTTCCCCGTCCGAGTCAGCCGTCGTGTGCGAACATTTTTCCGGCCGCCAGCGAAGTACGGAGTCGGAGCAATTTTTCTACGATCCGCCCTGCGGCCAGGCGTTTTCTTGCGTCCCCAGCGGATCGTAGAAAAATTCCTCCGACTCCGTACTTCGCGTCAGAGCGCCGCGAGCCACTCGAAGATCGCCTGCGCCAGCGCCCGGCTGGCTTCGCTCGTGTGGTGGCACTGGTCGTAGAAGAGCGCGGCCTCGGTCCGGCCATCCACCTCCCGCAAGAGCGGCAGCAAGTCCAGCAGCGGCACCTCGAGCTCGTTCGCGATCTCGGCCAGACGCTGCTGCGGCAGGGACGCGTCGAACGCGGCCTCGACCTGCGGCCGCGCGGGAAACGCCAGCCACACCGGTTGCGCGCCGCCCGCGCGCGTCACGCGCACGATCTCTTCCAGCAGCGGACGCATCTCTGCCCAGGCGTACGGACTCCAGGCGCCACCCCAGTCGTAGAAAAACGTCCCGACCTCCTGGTAAAAGGCGGCGCGCTCGGCGTTCCCGTCGACGAGTCCGGGGAGGTCGTCCCGCGTCCACTCGCTCCACCACATCTTCCACGGCACCTGGAGGCCGCCGCCGCGGTCCGGCTTGCCCAGCCGGCCCAGCGCGAAGGCGAGCCGGCTGTGGCTCTCGAGGAACCCCGGGCTGTGCACCTCGACGCCGGGCGAGTCCTGGAAGTCGTTCAGGTACCAGCCCAGGACGACCACGTCGGGCTGCACGCCGATCCCGGTCTCGAGCAGGATGGCGAGCTGGGTCTTCAGGCTGATCGAGCCCACGCCGGCGTTGATCGTCTCCCAGTCCAGCCCCTGGCCGCGGGCCAGCGCTTCCACCTGGCGCACATAGCTCTCTTCCTCGGGCAAGTAGTCGGCGAAGGTGATCGAATCGCCGAGGAACAGGATGCGGCGGCCGGTCTTGTCTCCGAGCTCGGGGCTGCGATAGCCGAGCGAGTTGGTGCGGATCTCGACCTGTGCGCCGCTGATGGCGTGCTTCTCGATCACCGCGGTCGTGTTCGGTCGCAAGCGCCGCCCGGTGGGCGTCTGCACGTAGACGCCGCCCTGGCCCGGGCGCTTCGTGAGGCGCAGGACCTTGTCGCTCGCGTCGGCGGGCGCCAGCACGGGCTGGCTGACCTGGACCTCCACCCGCATGGGCGCGGGAACGAGCCAACGGCAGACGAGCTCGGCCAGCACGACACACAGCAGCATGCTGCCCGCGGCCAGGGTCAAGCGACGGGACCGTCGGGACGGCGAGCCCTCCATCTACTGCTCTGTTCCGATCGTTTGCACCGCGGGAATTCCTACCACCGACGGTACGCCGGATGGCCTTCCTTCACGGCCACGAACACGCCACGACAGGTGCTGGTCACTTCGCCGCGCGCCTCGAGCGTGGCCTCGACCACGGCTCGGCGCTCGCTCGCCTCGACCACGCGCGCGCGCAGCGTGACCGGCCCATCGGTCGGCGTGGGCTTCCTGAGCTTGACGTGGAATTCCGCCGTGACCGTGCAGGGCGGAACGTCGAGCCCGTTCGCGTTCATCAGGTGCCAGGCTGCCGTCCAGTTCGAATGGCAGTCGAGCAGCGCCCCGCAGATGCCGCCATTGAGCATGCCCTCGAAGGCCTCGTGGTGCTTCTCGGGCCGCCACTCGCACACGACCTCGTCGCCGGCGGGGATGCTCTTCAGCCGCAACCCCTTCTCGTTCGCAGGCCCGCAGCCGAAGCAGCGGTTCGAGGGTGCGAAGCGTTCCTGGAGACTCTCGGTCATCGTCCCAAGAGGCTAGCAGGTACTGAACCAGGTTCAACGCCGCACACTTCGCGATGAGGTTACTGAACCAGGTTCATCGCCGCACACTGCGACGTGTGTCCGTGAACCTGGTTCCGCCGCTCCAACGCTATCGGCGGCGGCGAAGACGGCTACGATCGTCCAGGCATGCTTGCGATCCTGGGTGGAGGCGTGGCTGGCCTCTCGGCTGCCCTGGAGGCCGAGCGGCTCGGCCTGGATTACGAGCTGTTCGAGGCTGGCCCGCAGCTCGGAGGCAACGCGCGCACGTTCGATGTGGGCGGCTTCCGCTTCGACGCCGGGGCCCACCGCCTGCACGATCGGTTCCCGGACGTCACGGCGCGTGTGCAGGAGCTGCTCGGGGACGCACTGCGACGGGTCGATGAGCGCAGCCGCATCCAGCACGCGGGCGGCTTCGTCGACTTCCGCCTTCCGGTGCGGGAGGTGACGCTGGCCTCGTTCTTCCTGTCCAAGTACGAGTTGACGCAGAGGGCTGGGTTTCATGCTGCCGAGCGAGCAGCAGTGGGGGTATGGAGCGCGGGGCGGGACAGAGACTCCGTGGTGGACGGGCACGGATGCGAAGGATCTGGCCTCGGCCGGGAATGTTGCTGACGCGTGGGCTCGGGCGCACGGCGCAAACGCGGACTGGTCTTGCGAGGCGTGGGATGACGGGAACACCGTCCACGCAGCGGTCAGAAACATGGAACTCAGTCGTTCAGGAACCGCGGGCCATCTCGCCCGGCTGGATCGCGCGGACGCGATCCGACTTCAACGCTTCAGATCCCATTCCTTCAGCTTCTTCGCAGCGGTGCCGAACGGGCCGAGCTGGTAGACGGCGGCGCCGGCGGGCGAGAAGGCGAAGGACTGGAACGGTTCGGCGAGCATCGCGTCGAGGTACTCCGTCGGCGCGGTGCCCGTGCTGACGTGCGGATTGAAGTTCGCGCCGGCGCCCTTCGTGTCGAAGGCCGACACGTAATCGATCATGGCCTTGTCGATCGCCGGATCGTCGTGCCCGGCGGTGAACGCGCCGATGGGGCCCGTCGGCAGCATGAACGGCTTCGCGGCGGCGATGATGTCCGCCTGCAGCCCGAGGAGCTGGGGCGAAGGCTTCGCGCAGATGCCTGCAACTCCGAGCGCACCGCCGGCCGGGAGGTAGTAGAACTTGAAGGCCTCCAGCTTCATGGCGTTGACGTTGGCGCCGGCGAGCACCTTCTCCTCGGCGGCATAGACCTTGTCCAGATCCGCCGTGCGGACGGAACACTGGAGCATCGTGATGTGCGGCCGATGCGTGGCATCGAGGGCGAAGCCCTTCGGAAAGGCACCGAGCAGGCGAGTGTTGTTGGCCTGGCAATGCTCGAGCATCGTGGCGTCCGGCAGCAGCAGGATGTCGATGGCGGTGATCTCGGACTGTGCCGGAAAGACGGCCTTCCAGTCGTCCTTCATGCTGACGACGGTCCAGCCGTCCTTTTTCGCGTGCTCTTCCAGCGCTGGCGTGAAGTAGCCGAGCTTGACGTCCGGCAGTCCGCGCGCGGGACCGTAGGCGAACTCCCGCGCGGCATCGTCGTGCAACACGAGCAGCTCGAAGCGCGCGCCGCCGCCGCCCTGCGTGTATTCCAGCATCTGCTGGTCGCCGACGGAGTTTCCGAAGGCGGCGATCGGAATGCGGCCGATGTGCTGGTTGATGCCGACGGGCTTGTCGCCCTTGTCGTCGTTGAAGTTCAACTCCGGCAACCGCACGAGGACGGGCTTGCCGTCGCGCAGCTCAAATCTCGTCTTCATGCTGCTGCCCACGACCTGCTCCGGCGGGATGCCATAGGCCTGCTCCGCCCACGGGCGCATGAACTCGATGCCGCCGCCGGAGACGATGAAGGTCTTGAAGCCGTTCGCGCGCAGGTAGACGAGCACCTCGAGCATCGGCTGGTAGGTCATGTCGAGGAAGCGCTTGCCGGTCGTCGGATGCTTCGCGGTGGTAATCCAGTCCTTGACGATCCTCGCGAACTCCTCCGTGGTCATGCCCGTGTGCGTGGCCGCGAAGAGCTCCATGAGCGCATGCTCACCGCCCGCGAGCGCGGTCTTCACGTCGCCCGCGAGCAGCGACGCGAACGGTTCCTTGGTTTGCCAATCGGGATGCTGCGGCGCGAGCGCCTTCACGCGGTCGATCGCGAAGTAAAGCTGCACCGGCATCGGCTGCTCGCTCCACAGCGTGCCGTCGTTGTCGAACACGGCGATGCGCTCGGGCACGGGCACTAACTCGCGCGACCCAGGACTCGTGACCTTCTCGACGAAGGCCAGGATCGACTGCTTCGCCTTACCCTCGTTCCAGGAGGGCAACGGGTCGGCGGACCCGGTGCGCTCGCTGCCGGCGGCGCGCGAGACGCAAGCGGTGAAGGCGACGGCACCGAGGAGCGCGGCTGCGACGCGGATTCGGGTGTGTACGGTTCTCATGGTTGATTTGCTCGATTCGGTAACCTGCAAGAGGCAGGACTCGTCCGCCGGACTGGGCGGGAGAGCATCGGGCTCTCCCGCGAATCAACCGGGCCGCACCTGTCCTCGCGACGAGTGCAGCCCGGTCGATGGATTCAGCGCAGCGCTACTTGCCTGCCGCCGACATCTCCTCGATCTGCTTCTGCATCTTCGACAGGTTGAACGAACCCGCCGTCGCACTGGCCGGGTAGTCCTTGAAGGTCATCAGGAATTTGCCGACCATCTCGGTGATCGGGACGATGACGAACACGCGGTCGATGTACCAGTCGTCGTAGGTGTTCGCGTTGTGCTGGGCCTTCTCGAAGGGGTCGCGGCGAAGGTTGAAAAGCATTGGCGCGCGCAGTTCGACGAAGGGCTCGCGCCAGAGGGCCAGGGTCTCGGCCCGGTTCTCCATGAAGGTGACCTTCCAGTCCCCGACGCGTGACGCCACGATCTCGCCGACGTCGTTCACGTAGATGAATTCCTTGCGCGGCGACTCCTTCGTCTTGCCGCCGAGGTAGTCGAGCAGGTTGTAGCTGTCGAGGTAGTTCTTGTAGGAACGCCCGTTGAGTTCCACGCCCTTGAGTAGCTTCTCCTTGATATCCGGCGCACCCGCGACCGCGGCAAAGGTCGTCAGCCAGTCCTCGTGCGCCACGATGCCGTTGAGCGTCGTGCCTGCCGGGAAGTGTCCCGGCCAGCGCGCGGCGCACGGGACTCGGTAGGCGCCTTCCCAGTTCGAGTTCTTCTCGCCGCGGAAAGGCGTCGTGCCGGCGTCGGGCCAGGTGTTGTAGTGCACGCCGTTGTCCGTGGAATACTGGACGATCGTGTCGTTGGCGAGACCGAGGTCGTCGATCACCTTGAGCAGCTCGCCGACGTGCATGTCGTGCTCGACCATGCCATCGCTGTATTCGTCCTGTCCCGAGATGCCGCGGTGTTCCGCCTTCACGTGCGTGCGGAAGTGCATGCGCGTGCCGTTCCACCAGCAGAAGAAAGGTTGCCCGGCCTTGGCCTGGCGCGTGATGAATTCCTTGGCGGCTGCCACCGTCTCGTCGTCGATGGTCTCCATCCGCTTCTTGCTCAGCGGGCCGGTGTTCTCGATGGTCTGGCCGCCCTTGCCGTCGGCCTTGCACTTGAGCACGCCGCGCGGACCGTACTTCTTCCGGAACTCCGGATCCTTCGGGTAGTCCAGGTTCTCGGGCTCCTCTTCCGCGTTGAGGTGGTAGAGGTTGCCGAAGAACTCGTCGAAGCCGTGCATCGTGGGCAGGTGCTCGTCGCGGTCGCCCTCGTGGTTCTTGCCGAACTGTCCGGTGGCGTAGCCCTGGCTCTTGAGCACCGTGGCCATCGTCACGTCGGTCTTCTGCCAGCCTTCCTTGGCTCCGGGCAGGCCGACCTTGAGCATGCCGTTGCGCAGCGGGACGCAGCCGCCGATGAACGCGGCGCGACCCGCGGTGCAGCTCTGCTGGCCGTAGTAGTCGGTGAAGGTGACGCCTTCCTTGGCGATGCGGTCGATGTTCGGTGTGGAGTAACCCATCATGCCGCGGTTGTTGTGGCTGATGTTCTGGATGCCGATGTCGTCGCCCCAGATGACGAGGATGTTGGGTTTCTTGTTTTGCGTCGCCGGCGCGGGTGTCTCGGCGTTTGCGCCGGGGCTCGCGGTCAGCGGCCCGGCGCACGCGACCAACGCGAGCGCGCCGATAGCGAGCGGATGGAGGAGGCCGGTGTGGACGCGGCCGGAAGAGCGCTTGGTCGATCGGTTCATGAGGAGTCGAGCGGGAGATGTGGGGGGGGCCAGGAGTGTGTGCGTCACGAAGAGGGGCCGGTTCTCGGAGGATTGCGACATGGAGTCGAGTGGTGAGCGCGGATCGCGAACTGCCCGGGGCCGCAGCATTCGGTCACGGGCTTGATTGCCTGGGGCTCTCGAGCCCGTCGTCTGATTGGGACCTCACGGTACCCGGCGGCTTTCTCATCCCCTCCATCCTCTGCCCTCCGCGACGTCCGTCTCCGGATGGAGTTGGTCGGCCGGCGAGCCGGCAAGCGTCCACGCTCGGGGCGTGGACGCTTCCCATCCAGACACGGATAGGCACTCCTAGCAACTCACTTCGCAGCAATGGCTTGGGTGGCCACACTTGTCACCCTTCCTTGCAACGGCCATCTGCACGGACCGGCGTCCCCCGGATCGAAGCCTACGTCGCGGACCAACTGTGCGGCGACTGCTTCGCGTCCGCGTCATCGCCGCAGGACAGCAGGCACGGCCGCGCAGATCGCCTGCCTCGCGCCCCATGCGTCGGCAGAGAACTGGACTTCGAGGCGTAACCAGGACGCTCGCGCAACTCCCGCCGCGCGCGCCTCGCGTGCCCGCTGCGTTGAGCGTTGTCCAGTCGGAATCGGCACGCATCCACGCGCGCCGCGACGGTCCGCGAAGGCCCACCCGCTGGGGGAATCGACCTGCAGGCCGCCCACGAGGCCGGCGTGATCCACCGTGACGTTTGGCCGCAGAGCTCAACATCAGCGCCATCCACCAGGGCGAGGGTGCGTGCTGCGACCGCACCGCCCCAACGGCCAGCGCTTCACAACGTCTGAGGGTGATGTACCCTGCGCCCTCATTCATGGAGTTCAAGGAGGCGTGAGAAGCCCTTCGACGTCGTCGTGGTCGAGGGCCTCCCGCGGAAGGGACATGCGGAATGCAGCACATGACCGATTACACGGAGCTGAAGAAGAAGCAGCGGGGGATGTGGGCACTGGGCGAGTACGACCGCATCGCCGACGGGCTGAGTATCTCGACCGACCAGACGCTGCGGGTCGCGAAGCCGCGCCCCGGTGAGCGTGTGCTGGACCTCGCGACCGGCACCGGGATCACGGCCATCGCGGCGCGCGAGCGCGGTGCCAGCGTCACGGGCGTCGACCTGACTCCGGAGCTCCTCGCCGTCGCGCGCCGAAAGGCCGCGGCGGAGGGCTTCGAAGACATCGACTTCCGCGAGGGCGACGCAGAGGCCCTCCCGTTCGAGGACGCGAGCTTCGACGTGGTCGTCTCGACTTGCGGCCACATGTTCGCACCTGACCAGCCCAAGGTCGCCGCCGAGATCGCGCGCGTGTTGCGCCCGGGTGGTCGCGCGGTCTTCCTCGTCTGGACCCCGGAGGGCGGGCTCGGAAGCTGGTTCCGCATCACGAACAAGCACGTGCCTCCGCCGGCCGGCGTGGCCAGCCCGTTCACCTGGGGTGACCCGGACAAGGTGCGGAGTCTGCTCGGGGCCGCCTTCCGCGACCTGACCTTCACGCGCGGAGACTGTCCCCAGTTCGGCACCTCGCCCGAAGACATCTGGGAGCTGTTCTCGACGCGCTACGGCCCGACCGTCCGGGCGCTCTCCACGCTGCAGAGTGAGCAGCGCAACGCCCTGCGCGCCGAGATCCTGGCGTTCCTCACCGGCTACCTCGCAGCGGACGGCCGGGTACGGTGGGGACGCGAGTACCTCATCACGCGCGCGATCCGCTGCTGATCAGGGCTCCCCCCCGCGACAGTAGAGCGCCGATCACGGAAGCACTGCTGCAGTAGCGCAAGTGCGCCATCGACAAGGCGTCGAGAGTGGTGGGCCCTCGGCCAAACGCACCAGCCTCCGAAGAGAGAGGTAGCCAGCGCCCTGGCGTTGGCCCGGCCAACAGGCACTTCCGAATCTATCCCCGCTATGCTCTCCCCCACCGCGAGGAGGATGACCGCGCTTGCCTGCGCCCGAGAAGCCCGAGGAATCCGGATCCAGCCCGTCGCCGCCCGGCGATGACCCCGCATGGAAGGCGCTACGCCGCGCCCTATCGCAGCCGCTCCCGGAGAGCACGCTGTCGTTCTTTCGCAGGAAGGGCGCGGAGGAGCGTTCGCAGCCGGCGCCCGGCCTTGCCGCGGGCAAGGTCGTGGGCGATTTCCGGCTCGTGTCCCTGATCGGCCAGGGCGGGATGGGACAGATCTGGGAGGCGGAGCAGCTCTCGCTGCATCGCACGGTGGCATCATGGCATTCAAACGCGATACGAAGCTCGCCGGAGACCGCTCGTCCCTGCGGCTCCACGCGACGGAGGGCGGCACATGTTCAGAGCATCACGTGACGCAAGTTGCCCATCCTCAGCTGATCCGCAGTGGTGGGCCACACTGGATTTGAACCAGTAACTTCCACGCTGTGAAGGTCACGTGCGCCTGCGCTCTTCGAGCAGCGTAACCCCATGAATTCAGAGAACTTGGGGCAAGCTGCCGTCCCCCACCGCTAGTCGCAAGCAGTCGCACCAGGTCTCACCTGGTCGCACTGGCAGGCAGGTAGTCGCACTCGACTGCGAATCGAGAGCGCGTTGACGACGCTGCGGATCCGCGTCGTCGACCACGCATCTTCGCCGCTCGCGCGCGCGGCCGTGTCGATCGTCGGTGGGGCCGGGGCGCGAGTCGCCATGTCGGGCAACGACGGTGTCGCGTTCGTGCGCTGCGACGCCTTGCCCACCGACCTTGAAGTCTCGGCGTTCGGCTTCGCGCGCCAGCGGCTCGTCGGGGTGAGCTCGGATCGCGAGGTCGTGCTCGACGCGGGCTTCCCGATCCGATTGCACACGAGCGCGCGCACGAGCGGCGGCGCGCCGCGCTACCTGCTCTACGTTTGGCTCTATTCCGTCGGCGCCGAGGGAGCCACTGGCCGACCGGCATGGGGCCCGGAGCTCGAGTACGACTCGTACCGCTTCGACGAGCGCGGTGAGTTCGCCCTGCGGATGCCCGAGCCCGGCCTCTACGAATGCGAAGTGCGCGTGACCGTGCTCCGCGACGACCGCGTCGGCGCCGGTGCGATCGTGAACGTGACGCCTCGACCGCGCATCGACGTGCGCGCGAGCGACGAGGAGCAGGTTTTCGAGCTCTCGATCCCGCAAGCGGCGATCGAAGAGGCGCTGCGCTAGCTCTGCAGGCGGGGCAAGTCCGATCACCCGGAGTCCTCCGGGAACCTCGGGCGTGGTCGAGGCGCCCCAACGGCAACACCCAGGCGGGCCCGCCCAGGGACTCGGGGTCGAAGACGCACGGCGGCTCGGTGCCGAAGCTCAGACCAAGCCCGATAAACGAGCTTCGAGGATGGCCAGAGATTGCTAATCATTGACAACTCGGCTAGACTGTCTCCCATGAACGTCAACCTCACTCCCGAGCTCGAGGCGCTCGTCCAGCGCAAGGTGGCGTCTGGCCTCTACAACAACCAGAGCGAGGTCGTGCGCGAGGCCCTGCGATTGCTCGCGGACCAGGACCGTCTGCGCGAGGCCCACAACGCGAAGCTCCGTGGGGCGCTTGCCGAGGGCCTTGCCCAGGCCGACCGCGGTGAACTCTTGGAGGGCCCCGACGTTGTCGCTGAGGTTCGGGAGTCCTTGCGGCGGCGAAAAAAGAAGTCTGACAAGAAGAGCGGGTGACCACCGCCTATCGTCTCACACCGAAAGCGCGCGAAGGCTTCCTCCGCATCGCGTTCTACGTCGAGGAGCGCTTCGGCCGCGAAGTCGCCGAGCGCGTGGTCACAGATCTCGAGAACGGCTTCGAGCTGCTGGCAAGAAATCCCGACATCGGGCACCGCCGAGAAGACCTCACCCGTGACGAGCGCGTTCTGTTCTGGTCGGTCGGCCCGACGCTGATCGCCTATCGCTCCAACCCGGAATAGGTGGAGGTCCTATTTGTTGAACGCGGTGACATCGACTGGGAGAGGATGCTGACAGAGCGCTTGGAGTAGGGCGCCGACACCGGCGATTGCCGGCCACCTGCTGGGCCAGCGAACGAGCAAGTGCCACGCTCGGGTAGTGGAAGTTAGTCCCTCGAGAAGTGAATGGGCAATCGCATCAACTCCGCTCGCAGCAAGGAGATGGTGGGCCACACTGGATTTGAACCAGTAACTTCCACGCTGTGAAGGACTCTCGAGCCAACCGTCTCCGAGCAGCGTAACCCTGGGGGGGGTGAAGGAACTTGGGTCACGCTAGCGACGATCCCCGTCAGTCGCAAGCGGTCGCACCAGGTCGCACCTGCTCGCACTCACCGGCAGGTAGTCGCACGGAAAGCGTGGACGATCCACACCTGATCGCTGGAGGTCCCCACCAGCACATGCCGCTCCCCGTCACCGTCGATGCGGCTGTGGCGATCCGCTGAAGACTTCCCGGTGACCGAGCCCACCAATTCAAGCCGCCGCCGCGCACCCGCGGCAGATGGGCTCGCGCGCCCTTTCGTCGAATCAAAGGCTCCCGGTCAGCTCTTCGCGAGTCACCCTGCAGTCGTGGAGGATCTTGCCCAACAGGCCCGGTCCGATCGCTTCCTTTCCGTGAACAGGGACGACCGTGAGCCGACCATCCGGATGCCGGAGGAAGTGATGACTCCCCCGGACCCGAACGATTTCGAATCCGAGCCGCCCCAGCGCGCGGATGAGCTCCTTCCCCGATAGGACGGGACGCTTCGGACTCACGCCACTCGGATGCGCTGCACGCCGACGAAGTCCAGGGCCTTCGGCGGCGAGCCCTCGACCTCGAGGCACAGCGCGATCGCTTCCTTGACCCTGTCCATCAGCTCATCCAGGGAACGAGCCTGTGTGTGGCACCCGGCCAGCGCGGGAACCGTGGCCACGAAGAAGCCTTCCTCGTCCTTCTCGATGATCACGTCGAATTCGCGGGGCATGCGAAGGCCATGGTACCAGCCCTCGGTCAAACGCATCAGCCTCTGAAGGGAGGTAGCCAGCGCCCTGGCCTTGGCCCGGCCAACAGGCACTCGCGGATCGATCCCCGCTATGCTCTCCCCCATCGCAAGGAGGACGAACGCGCTTGCCTGCGCCCGAGAAGCCCGAAGAATCCGGATCCAGCCCGGCGCCGCCCGGTGACGAGGCGGTGCCGCGCGCGCGCTGCGCCGAGGGATGCCGCAGCCGCTACCGGAGGGCTCGCTATCGTTCTTCCGCAGGAAGGGTGAGGCCGAGCGTCCGCAGCCGGCGCCCGGTCTCGCGCCGGGCAAGGTCGTGGGCGACTTCCGGCTCGTGTCCCTGATCGGCCAGGGGGGCATGGGCCAAGTCTGGGAAGCCGATCAGATTTCCTTGCACCGCACCGTGGCGGTGAAGTTCGTGCGGCCCGAGCGCGTGACCGAGCGGCAGCTCGAGCTGTTTGCGCGCGAGGCGCGTGCCGGCGGGCGACTTTCTCACCCGGGCATCGTCTCCGTGCACGGCTACGGGCAGTCGGATGGGCTCGCCTGGATCGCGATGGAGTTCGTGGGCGGAGCCTGGACGCTCAAGGACTTCCTCGACGAGGCGGCGCGCGCGGAGAAAGTGCCCGAGGGCTACGACCGCCACGTGGCGCGCTTCGTGGCCGAGATCGCCGAGGCGATGCACACCGCGCACGAGGCCGGCGTGATCCACCGCGACCTGAAGCCGCAGAACGTGCTGATCACGAGCGAGGACAAGCCCAAGGTCACCGACTTCGGCCTGGCGCGCATCACCGACGAGTCGGCCATGTCGCAGACGGGCGACTTCGCGGGCACGTACTACTACATGAGCCCGGAGCAGGTGACGGCCCGGCGCATGGGCATCGACCACCGCTCGGACATCTTCTCGCTCGGGATCGTGCTGTACGAGTTGCTCGCGCTGCGCCGGCCGTTCGAGGGGGATACCTCGCACCAGGTCGCGGCCCAGATCGTCACCAAGGACCCGCCGGAGATCCGCACGATCCGCTCACGCGTGCCGCGCGATCTGGTCGTGATCGCGGGCAAGTCCCTGGACAAGGACCGCGACAAACGTTTCCCGACGATGAAGGAGCTGGCCGCGGACTTGCGGCGGCATCTCGCCGACGAGCCGATCCACGCGACGCCGCCGACGCGCCTCGATCGCGCCGTCAAGTGGTCGAAGCGCAACCCGGGCAAGAGCTCGGCGGCAGCTATCGTGGCGGTGACGTTCACGGTGATCGCGCTGCTGCTGGTGGCGAACGTGCGCACGAACCGGGCCCTGGAGCGCGAGCGAACCAACCTGGCGACGGCGAACACCGCCCTCGGGTCCGAGCGCGCGAAGCTCGCCAGCGCCAACGTGGCCCTGGAGGGAAAGACCACCGAGGCGCTGGAGAATGCCCGTGTTGCGAAGACGAACGAGCAGCGCGCCGTGACCGGGGAGGGGCTGGCGAAGGAGAACGAAGCGCTGGCCCGGGAAGAGAAGGAACGCGCGGAGAAAAAGGCCGACGAGGTGCTGCGGCTCTCGGCCCTACAGAGGCTCGACGACCTGACGACCGAGGCCGAACGCCTGTGGCCGGCTCACCCGGAGATCATCGCACGCTACGAGGCCTGGCTCGCGCGCGCGGAGGCGCTGGTGGCCGAGCTGCCGGGCCACGAGCAGAAGCTGGCGGAGCTGCGGACGAAGGCGCGACCCTGGACGGCGGCGGAGCAGTCGGAATTCCGGGCACTGCATCCGCAAGCGAAGGACCTCGAACGAATCCAGCGGGAACTCGACTTCCTGAAGGCGCGCGACGCCTTGCTCGAGGGCGGCGAGCCGGGCCCGGAGCCCACGCCATCCGAGGTCGGAGTGGACTTCGCGAGCCTGCCTGCGGAGGCGGACGCGCTCAACGATCTGGCCTGGCCGCTGGTGGATCCGGAGCGCAAGGAGTTCGGCGGCGAGCGGAAGGGCCTGGTGCTCGCCCGGCGCGCGGTCGAACTCGCGGGCGAGAATGAGCGGGCCGGGATCCGCGACGGCCTGGCCTGGGCGCTCTTCGCGCTGGGGCGCTTCGACGAGGCGCTGGCCGAGGAGGAGCAGACGCTGGAGGAAGCGGCGGCCGAGAGGAAGGCCGAGTTCGAGGGCTACGTGACGAAGCTGCGCACGGCGATCGAAGCGGAGATCGGGCCCGAAGCTTCGGAGAAGGCCCAAGGGCGCGTGGCCGAGCTCGAAGGCGAGTTCGCCGCTATCGAAGGCGCGCTCTCGACTCGTCCGGAATGGGCCTTCGACGAAGAGGACAAGTGGTGGCACAACCAGCTCGAGAAATTGGTGAGCGGGATCCGGGCTTTCGCGGACGAGCGAACCGGACTCTTCTCGGAGGGAACCTCGCCCGAGACCGGCTTGGGCGTGAAGAAGCGCCTCGCGAACGCGCTCGCGCTGCGGGACGGCTTCGCGCCAGAAGGCGAGCACGCCAAGGCCTGGAGCGCGGCCATGCCGGAGATCCGCTCGGCCTATCCGGGGCTCACGCTGACGCCGCAGCTGGGTCTCCTCCCCCTCGGTCCCGATCCGGATTCGGGCCTGTGGGAGTTCGCGCACCTCGCGACGGGCGGGCCGGCGGTGCGGGGCGCTGATGGGAAGCTCGCCTTGAAGGAGGAGGCGGGCCTCGTGTTCGTGCTTCTTCGGGGGGGCACCTTCCAGATGGGCGCGCAGAAGAGCGACCCGACCGGGGCGAACTACGACCCGCAAGCGAACGACTACGAGGGTCCAGTGCACGCGGTGACCTTCTCGGAGTTCATCCTGTCGAAGTACGAGATGACGCAGGGTCAGTGGGAGCG
>JANOGB010000329.1:0-5292 GCA_031413955.1 Planctomycetota bacterium
GCCAGCCGCCCCAGGTGGCGACACTCTCCCGGACAATGATCTGGATCTGCGCCTCCCCCAGCACCTTCAGGGCACCGTGCGCTCCCGCGTAGAAAGGCTGGCGGAAGAGGGAGAGGAGCCGCTCTTCGTCAAAACCGTGCGCGGCGAACTCCTCGGCAAAGGCATACGCCATCTCGCGGACCGCCTCGGGGCCGGCCGGCAGGCCGATCCCGATCAGCACGCTGGGGTCTTCCGGGTCCGGGTCGTTGAAGGGCATCAGCCTTCCCTCACTTTCGTGACTTGTCCGGTCAGATAGATCTTCATGAAGTCGTCCTCGTTATCCGGCGTGTAGCCGGTCGTCGCCGGCTTCCACGCCCCCCGTCCTCCAAGGCCGCCATCCTCCGCCTTGACGACGCGGACCAACGTCTCCTTGGGGACGGTATTGATGGCGTGGTTATCCGCTTCGCCACCGAAGAGAAACCCCATGAAGACTTTCGCCTTGTGGAACAGGGTGTCGGTCTGATGCATCGGCATGTGCCAGTTGCGCGTTATGGACTGCTGCGAACCGTAGCGCAGGTTCGCCTGGTATCCGGTATTGTCGGACAGCGCCCGTCCGTCAGGCCGGGTCTCATGAGCGCGCACACTCTTCTCCGTCGCGATGAACGGCGCGTGCTTCATCATCACGATGTTGTAGGGGTACGCGTGGTTGAACTTGACCCGGAGCATGCAGCGCGACACCCGGTAGAAGAAGTCTCCGGGCTTCGCGCCGATGTAGGGACGATCGGCCGGGTTGGCGTCGACGTAGACATAATCGCCGTCGTTGATGCCCAGATCGCGTGCCGCCTGGGGGTTGACGTGAAGCTGGTGCTCCCCGACGCACGGCGCCCTGCGGTCGATGCGGTACGGGTCACCGAAATTGCTGTCATACAGCATGTGCCAGTCGACGTTTGACCAGCCGCTGTGGACGCGGTGCCGCGTCTTCGGCGTGAGGCAGTAGAACTGGAATCCCTTCTCCCACAGGAAATTTTTCGTCTGGCGCACCTTTGACCAGGGCATCTTCACGTTGCGGATCGTGCGGTGGTCCCAGTGCTCGGCATCCAGGGGGATCCCGTAGTCCTCGGGCCGCACGAAGGGGTTGCTGCTCAGGATGACATTGGGCAGATAGGGAGTGGCCTCGGGCCCCTCGCGGTGGACGATGAAGTTTTCGCCGTACTCGATCGCCTCCGGAACGTCTGCGTAGGCGTGCATTCGCCCCGTGTCGGTGTGGAACGGCTCGCTGTCATGGACCTGTTCGTAGAACGGGATGCGCGGGTAGGTGCGGAAGTTGAGCAGCGCCCCGCCTGAGGGACCGTACTTCCCGGCCATGATGTCGGGAAGCGCGTAGCCGGCGGTCGTCGTCGAGGTGTCGAGCAGCCGTTGCAGGTAGACGTCCCGGCGTCCTTCGTGCTCGAACTTGAACATCTCCACGAAGCGTGAGTCTCCGGTGACCTCGCCGAGCGCCTTGCCGATGCCGGCCAGGATGGTCAGGTCGTCCTTGCTGTCGAACACAGGAGGGATTCCTCCCTTCCAGATCTGGAGGAAGGGATTGCTGCACGACGCGGTGACCTCAAGCCCCTCGAACTCGAGCCACGAGTTGGCCGGCAGCGCGAGGTCGGCGTATTCGATGGAGGCGGTCATCTGGATGTCGATCGAGACGATCAATTCCACGCCGGGGTTGACGTTCTTGATCATGTTGTAGGCCCACTTGGCGTTGTTGATCAGATTGACGTTGGTGAAGATCATCGCCTTGGTGGGGGTCGGCATGTGCGTCTCGCCGGTGAAGTTCTTGCGGCCAAATCGCGGCGTGTCGACGATCAACGCCTGATCGCCGTGGTTCCAGTAGGCCGGCTCCTCGTCCTTCGTATAGGCATGGGCGTGGACTTCCTTGCCGGGAGTCTTCGAGTCGAGGCTCAGTTCAAACGGATCCTCGGCCACCCATCCCTTGAAACCGGGCCCCGTCCAGGGTGAGCCCTGGAAGAGCGCGGCCTTGTAGTTGCCGGCCCAGGTATGGCAGCCGGTGCCTGGCCGGCCGATGTTGCCGGTCAGCATCAGGGGGAGGTAGGCGGCCCGGTTCATCTCGGTCGCGTGGAACCAGTGGTTGATCCCTTCGCCCTGGTGGATCGCGGCCGGCTTGATCGTCGCGAGGTCGAGTGCCAGTTGCTCAACCAACGGGCGCGGGGCTTTGGTGACCTCACAGACCGTTTCGATGTCGTAGTCCTTCAGATGGATCTGGTAGAGACTCCAGAGGGTCGAGCACGTGACCTTCCCCCCACTCGCGAGCGGCACCTCGAAAGTCCCTTCGAGCGCTGGCGCAATCCCGGTCTTCTCCATCCGAGCGCCGACATCATCGCGCGTGAGGGGGCGCGGACCACCCGTTCGCTCGTCCCAGACGACGTAGTCGCCGAGTCTCTCGTGCTGCGCCTTCGTGAATCCCTGAATCGTCATCGAAGGGCCTGTCGCGTTAAGGCCGGACTGGTAGCCCGGAAAGACCTCGTGCGCCCGCAGCCGCTGCAGGGTGTCGTGCCTCACGAGCAGGGGAAAATCAGTGAACTGCTTCACGAACGGTTCGTCGTACTGCCGCTGCTCCATCATCAGCCGGGTGATCCCGAGCCAGAGCGCCGCGTCGGTGCCCGGGCGGATCGGGATCCAGTAGTCGGCCTGGGTGGCTGGCGGGCCATACTCCGGGGCGGTCACGACGATCTTGCCGCCCCGTTCCATCGTCTCGATGAACCAGTGGGAGTCGGTCAGCTTGTTCTCGACGAGGTTCTTGCCGTCCATGATGATCAGCTTTGACGAGCGCAGGTCGTTGAAGTCGCAGTCGGAGGCCTGGAGGCCGTGGACCCAGGGATGCCCCGGCGCCTGATCGCCATGCCACGTGTAGTTCGACCAGTTGCGGCCCGCGCGGGCCTTGTCGGCGCCGACGCCCCGCGTCTTTGCGTCCAGAAGCGCCAGCGAGTTGTTCAGGCGGTACATCCCATATTTGCCCAGCACCCCCAGGAGTCCCATGCCGCCCCGCATCTTGATCGTGCGGGTGCCAGCGCCTCCCATCGCCTCGACCATCTCGGGCTGGTATCCCTGATCGAGGAGGAGGCGCGCGCCGGCCTCGCCGTTGTAGCGCTTGCTGATGCTCGTCAGGCAGCGCGCGGTCGCGGTGAAAGCCTCTTCCCATGTGATCTGGATGAACTCGTCGTCCCCGCGCCGATCGAAGAGGTAGCGGCTCTTCGCCTCTTCGGTCAACTCGGGAAAGCCGGCATCAGCCCACGCCTTCCATCCCTTGCGTACGATTGGATGCCGCAGGCGATACGGCCCGTAGATGACGCGGTGAAAGGTGTATCCCTTGGCGCATTGGCGGGGGTTCCAGTTATTGGTGGCGTGGTTGCCATACAGATCGGCGTAGTCCTGGTAATCGTACGTGGCCCCGCTGCGCACCACGATCCCGTTGCGCACGTACGACCGTATGCGGCAGGCATGCGTGTCGTTGGGTGAGCAGACCCAGTCGAACGACCGGTCGTATCGGTACTGGTCGTGATAGATTTTCTCCCAGTCGCGCGAGACGGTCCTCGCGAGTGGGTTCTCGTCCGGCGTGACGGGCTTCAGGAGCGAACAGGCCAGGTCGAGGCCGAGGATCGAAACTCCCGCACCCGCCCCGAGGTACTGAAGAAAGCGTCGCCGCTCGACTCCGGCGTTCCGGTCAATCGTTTCATCTGACATTTCTGCATCGGTGTTCGGTTAACGAATTGATGTGATCCGGATGGACAAGGGCCACGCCCTCTGTTCTCATAGGGTTTGCGAAGACTCTCTGAGAGGAGGAAACGTGGCCCGACTCAAGTCTATAGGAATTCGCCGGGAGTTGACCAGCCTGATCTCGACCCGGACCTTGAACGCGTTGGCGACCTGCGCGGGAATGGTGAAGCGACGGCGCAAAGTGGAACCGGTGGCGTTGTTCTGGACGATCGTGCTGGGCTTCGGTACGGGCCGGCAACGATCTCTGGCGGGCTTGCGACGGTCGTTTCAGAAGAGTACGGGGGCGCGTCTCGTGCCGTCGGCTTTCTACGATCGATTCACGCGCGAGCTGGCGCGATTCTTCAGGCTCGTCGTGAAGGAGATGCTCGGCAGCCTGGAGACCGCGCACGGCCAACTGCGCGGGACTCTTGCCTCGTTTCGGGATGTCATTCTGACCGACTCGACTCTGGTTCGGCTTCATGACCTGCTGGAGAAAAGTTTTCCCGCTTGCCGAACCAATCACACACGCGCCAGCGCGAAGCTGCACGTGGTGATGAGCGTCCTGGGGCGAGGCCTGCAATCGGTGAAGATCACCTCGGGCCGCCAGCATGACGGCCCGGTGTTCACCGTGGGCCGATGGGTCAAGGACCGACTGCTGCTGTTCGACCTCGGCTATTACCGTTACCAGATGTTCGATCGCATCGACCGGCAAGGCGGTTATTTCATCTCGCGGCTCAAGGAGAATGCCAACCCGTGGATCACCGCGGTGCTGGGCTCTGAGGGATCGCAGGGACTGGCCATCGCGGGGCATCGGCTGCAGGACGTAGTGAACCGGCTGCGCCGGGAGCAACTCGACCTGAGCGTTCGCGTGCAGTTCCGGCGTCGCGCGTACTACGGGATGCGGTCGGGTGCTGAGCGAGAGTTTCGCCTCGTGGGAGTCCGCGACAAAGAGACGGGGCGCTATCACCTCTATGTCACGAACATCCCTCCCGAGCGTCTCGGCGCCTCTGAGGTAGCGGCGGTGTACGGAGCGCGCTGGCAGATCGAGCTGCTCTTCAAGGAGATGAAGTCGTACTACCGGCTCGATGACATGCCGAGCCGCAAGGCTCATGTGGTTGAGACGCTGCTGCTGGCCGCGGTGGTGACCATGCTGGCGAGTCGCCGATTGCTGTGGGCCGTACGCGAGAAACTGCGCGGCAGGAAAGGCTCGGTACCCGAAGGACGCTGGGCTGCGGTGTTCTCGTCGGTGGCCACGGACATCCTGGATCTCCTGCTGGCTCCAGCACGGCAGGTGCGCCCGATAGCGCGATGGCTCGAAGCGATGCTGCTGCATGAAGCGATCGATCCGAACGTATCTCGTCAATTGCTGATGGCACGAGTACAGAATGGAGTGGGGTTTTGATCCGCTCAAACCCGCGCCATGACTGCTATCTGGCTGATTCCAGATCACTTAACCGATCACCCATGGAGGCAGATAGTCGAGCGCTCACTTGCACGAGGCATTGCCTCCGCGTTCCTCCCTTGCGTGACTCTGCCTGCGGCCAACCGTCC
>JANOGB010000330.1:0-12777 GCA_031413955.1 Planctomycetota bacterium
AGTATCAGATATTCCTGCTATTTCAACTGGCTCATTAGGATTAGACATCGCCCTTGGCATCGGGGGACTTCCGCGGGGCAGAGTAACTGAAATCTATGGCCCGGAATCTTCCGGCAAGACAACCTGCGCAGCGCGGCTCGAGCGATGGCGCAGCGCGAGCGCCCGGAAGGGCAGCTCCGCAGAGAAGGACCCCTTGATCCCGCGCTTCCAGTCGCCGGGCCGGAAGCGCAGGGCGAGGCGCGCCTCGTGCTCGTCGGTCTCGACCACTACCTCGCGGCCGCCGGCGTCGAAAATGCGCTCGCCTGCAGGCCGGAAGGAGCTCGCCCGCGCAGCGGCGAGACGGATCCAGCGCGGCCCTTCGTCTTTCCCCGAGCAGGCGGCGAGGACCCCGGCGAGGAAGAGCGGTACGGCTCGGAACGCGGCTCTCATTCCGTTCGTCAATCGTCGCCGCCTGCGTAACCCATGTCTTCCAGGCTCTGGAGCTCCTCGGCCGTCGGCGCCGCGGAGGAGAGGTTGACGCGCGGTTGTAGCGCCGCGTCGAGCGCCTGCCGGTGGCGCTCGAACATCTCGCTCGCCCAGCCCTGACTGACGACGTCATCGAGCTCACCAGGATCCCGCTCCAGATCGAAGGCACGCCGCAAGCTCCCCGTGCGCAGCTCGTCGGCGCTCTCCTGGCCCATCACCTTGCGCTGCCCCTCGATCACGCACAGCGAAGTCCCGGTCTTGCCGCGGCTGTGGCTCTGGAACGCGTAGACCACGCGCGCCCCGCCCGGCTCGAGCAGCGACGTCCCCATCCAGCTCGGATGGGGCTCCGCATCCGCGAGGTCGGCCAGAGTCCTCGGAAGGTCCACCAGCGAGGCGGGCCACTCGACGAGCTCGGCCTGCAGTCCGGTTCCATGCCCTCCGGATCCATGGATGAACAGCGGCACGCGCACCTGCTCCTCGTGGACCTCGCCGCTGTGGAAGAGGTGTCCGTGCTCGTCGAAGGCCTCGCCGTGGTCGCTGGTGAAGACCAGATAGCCGTTGCGGAAGGTGCCGCGCGCCTCGAGCGCGCGGAAGATCTGCTCGAAGCCTCGGTCCAGGTCCCACACGGTCGCGCGGTAGTGCCGCTCGAGCACGTCGGCGAGCTCCGTCTTGCGCAGGCGGTCTTCCTCGGCGAGCTCTCGCCGCCTGGAGAGGTCCTCGAAGCGGTCCTTGACGGCCTTGAGCTCGGGTGTGGACAGCGACTCGAGGGCGAGCGCCGCACTGGCTTCCGGGCTCACCTTGTAGGTCTCGTGGGTGCGGTAGGTCTGCACGAACAGGAACACGGGTCGTCCGTCGTCGGCCTCCAGGAAGGTGCGCGTGCGCTCGGCCGTTTCCTCGAGCGTCCCCCCGCGCTCGTCGAAGAACTGAAAACCTTGGTCCATGCCGAAGGCCTGGGAAACGTAGCCGCGGTCGGTGACGGCGCCCGTGCGGTAGCCGAGGCTGGTGAAGAAGTCGGCCAGCGTGAAGAGCTCGCGCGAGATCGCGCACTTCGCGTCCAAGATGCCGGCCTGGCGCGGGAAGAGTCCCGTGAAGAGCGAGGCGTGGCCGGCCAGGGTGTAGGTCGCCGTCGACCAGGCGCGCGTGAACACGCGGCTACGCGCCGCCACGTCGTTCAAGAAGGGCGCCCATTCCTCTCGGCCGCCGCCGGCGGCCAGGTTGTCCGCGCGGAACGTGTCGGCCAGGAACACGATCACGTCGGGTTTCGCGGGACCCCAGGGTCGCGCGCCCGGCGTAGCCCGCTCGAGCGGACCGACGGTCGGGGCCAGGAAGGCCGTGTGTGCGAACGGACCCGCTACCGAGAAGGTGAGCCTGGCCGAGCCGCCGGCCGGGGGCAGCGGCACGGAACGCCAGCGCACGTCCAGATCTCCGCTCGCGACGCGCTCCTCGAAGAGCTGCGTGCCGTCGAGCTCGATACGGAAGACCAGCTCGCGGCCCTGCTCGAAGGAGCGGTGCAAGCGCGCCTCGGTGCCCAGACCGAAGTACAGCGCGCTGCGCGGCGGCAGCTCCACCCGCGTCTCGAGCTTCTCTCCCGGCCACACCACGAGTCCTTCCCCCGCGAGGCCATTGCCACGGACGCGGCGCATGCCGTCCTCGACGAGCCCACGCTCCTCGTGGATCTCCAGGGTGAGTCCTGCGGGCGGCTCGGCGGTGCGAGCGTGCACGACGAGCCGCGTGGCGCGGACGGTGAAGCTGCGCTCCGGCGGTTCCGGCGCCTTCTTCAGGTTTCCCGCGAGCCACAGCTGGTATGTGCCTTGCTCGTCCCGCAGCCGGTACGGGACGTCGTCTCCGGACGCGTGCCCGGGCTCCGGCTCGAGGTCCGCGAGTGCCTCGTGCGGGCCCTGGTTCCACATGCTGCGCAGCGGCAGTGTCCACGCGGGCAGCTCGGCCTCCCAGTTGCCGTTCTTCCCGGCCGTCCAGTCGCCGGGCCGGAAGACGTAGCTCAGGACCACTGTTCCCGCCTCGGTCGCGAGCGTGATCTCGCGCCCATCCGAGCCGGCGACGCGCGCCTCCGCGACCGTGGCAAGAGTGCCCGTCTGCGAGCCCGCCAGGCGGACCCAGCGGTTGGCCTCGACTTCTCTTGCCGAACAGCCGGCGAGCGCGCCGGTGAGAAAAAAAGTCGCGGCTCGCAGCGCGGGAGTCATCTGTGGCCCCTAGTCTCCGGCCCCGATCTCGAACGGCAAGCCCGTGGAGTCGGGCGCCAGCGGCCGACGCGCCGAATCCCGCCTCAAGCCCGGCAGCCCGAAGAGCAGATAAGGGAGACAGGCCGGACCCCCCGTCTGGCCACCGGTTCCTTGACAGCGAGTTCCGTGCGCCTCTAGAGGGCGCCTCCACGACTCGCGCCCGCTCCTCTCGAGCGGGCCAACCTGCCGCGCCCGGCGCCTTCCACGCGTCACGAAGCTCCCGCCAAGAGGAAAGGGAGATTCGACATGAAAAACGCGATGGCTCGACTCGTCCCAGCGGCCTTGCTCGTCCTGGCCGCTGGATTCCCGTTGAACGCCGAGGACTACCAGTGCGGCGACGACGCCGGCTGCACCGCGCGCGTGACCGAGGACGGCGAGCTGCAAGAGGTCGTCTTCCGCAAGGGCGATCTGGTCAGCACCGAAGCTGGCTGGGTCGTCAGTCCGGACGACGGCTGGGTCAAGGTGAAGACGAAGGACCGGGGCCGGTAGGCGGAGCACGCGACGGCCATGATCGCCCGTTCATGATCGCCCACCGCGGAGATCGACGCGATCCTGCGACCTGGACGCTGGTCCTGGCCGCGGCCGCCGTGCTCGCACTGCCTTCTGCCATCGGTCTCGTCTCTCCCCGCTCGCGTAGCGCGGCCGAACCGCCGAGCGAGAAGAACGCATCAACGGAGCGCGAGCCTCCACCTTCGCCGCTCGCCGCTCCACGGCCGCCGCGCATGGACGACTGCACGTCGCCCGCGCGCGTCCTCACCGCGAAGGAATCGGCCTGGAGAGCCGAGGACGCCGGGCCCGAGCCGAATGCTCCTCGCCCGGCGTCCGTCAACCACGCGCCGGAACTCGCCGTGCTCGAGATCCGCGTGACACGCTCGGGGCGCGCCGAGCCGCAAGCCGTGATCGAGCTCGTGCACGAGCCCCGGACGGCGGAGGATGGCGCAGGTCCGGCGCCGGCGCTGCACGCGAGCGACGAGCACGGCCGGTTGCGCCTGGAGCTCGCGCCCGGCACGGTGCGCGCCGTCGCCTGGAGTGCCGACTCGTGCGCGCTGCCTGCCAGCGTGACGCTCGACGCGCTCGTCCCCGCGCAGCTCGAGCTCGAGCTCGAATCCGCCTTCCCCGTCGCCGGGCGCGTGCTCGACGCCCGCACCGGCGCTCCGATCGCCGGGGCGACCGTCGCGCTGTGGACCTTCGCGGAGCGCGACGCGGTCACGACCGGTCCCGACGGCAGCTTTCGCCATCCGCGCTTTCCCGCCCGAGCGCCGTCCCAGCAGATCGCCGCGCGCGCGCCCGGCTACGGCGCCGCCGCGCGCTACCTGCGCATCGCCGAGGACGGGAGCTGGAAGCTGCCGGCCTGTACCGCGGGCGAAGAGAGCATCAAGGGCACGGGTACGCCGTGGGTCGAGCTCGCGCTCGTGCCCGAGCTGCGCGTGCGCGGCAGCGTCGTCGACGAGCGCGGCCAGCCGCTCGCCAACGCGCGCGTCTCGGTCGAGGGCTTCTATCACGTGCTGCCCTCGGTCGCCGCGCGCGACTTCGCCGTCGCCGCCAGCGACGAGCACGGACGCTTCGAGCTCGCCGGCCTGCGCTCGGACGTCGGTCACTCGCTGCTGGTCGAAGCCGCGGGCTTCGCGCACGAGCTGGTCGAGCTCGAGGCCGACACGACCGAGCTGGATCTGGGCACGCTCGTGCTCGTGCACGAGACCGTGCTCGCTGGCGCCGTGATCGACGCGCAGGGGCTTCCGCTCGCCGGCGTGGAGGTCGTGCTGCAAAGCTCGGGCTCGACGCCGCTCGCGCGCAACGCGCTGGACGTCGCCGCGCGCATCCAGGGCCGCGAGCTGCGCGCGATCACGAGCGCGGAGGGCACGTTCCTGTTCGAGCACCTCGCGCCGCGCCCCGTGACGCTCACCCTCGAGCACGCGAACGGCTCACAGACCGAGCTCGAGCTCTTGCCGCGCGCGGATGGCAGCTTCGAGTCTCCGTGCTTGGCGCTGCCCCCGGTGTCAGTCGCCATGGCCGAGCACTCGCGCTGAAAGGCGCGCGGCTCTCGCTGCCCGCCGGGAATCGTCGTCCTACAGCTCGAGCTTCTCGAGCGGCGCGCCGGCGCTGCGCTCCAGGGCCACGAGGCTCTTCGCGACCTCGAGCTGCGCGGCCGCGAGTTCCCTGCGGGCGGTGAGCGCGCGGCGCTGGGCCTCGAGTAGTTCCAGCCAGGTCGCTTCGCCTCCGGCGTGGGCCTGTTCGGCCAGGGCGAGCGCTCGCTCGGCCTCGGGCAGCAACGCTTCCCGCAACAGGCTCGCCTCCGCGGCCGCGGCCCGAGCCCTCTGGACCGCGTCGCGCACGTCGCTCGCCGCGACCAGCACCAAGCCCTCGTAACGTCGTTCGGAGGCCAGCAGTTCATATCTGGCGCGCGCCACGCGCGCCTGGTTCTGGTCCCACACGGGAAGCGTGACGTCCACGCTGGGTCCGAGGATCGCGCCGCTCTCCGGGTCCTCACGATGGAATCCCAGGGCCAGGTCGGGAACCCGCTGCACGCCCTCGAGCGCGAGCCGCTGGCGAGCCGCTTCGAGCGCGGAGCGTGCGGCCTGCAGATCCAGGCGCTCCCGCGTCGCGTTCGCGACCAGGCTCTCGACGTGCCACACCGTGGCGCGTGGTTCGGGCAACTCATCCGTCAGGTGGATCCCTGGCAGCTCACTGCCCATGGAGAGCAGCTCCGACAGCCGCTTCCGCGCGAGGACCTCGTCCCGCTCTGCCCTCCGCAGCCCCAGCTCGGCCGACCAGGATTCGTTCCGGGCGAGACTCTCGTCGAGGCGCGTGGCGACGCCCTCCTCGAGCTGGGCCTGCAGGGCGCGCAGCGAACCCTGCGTGAGCGCCAGTCCCTCGTTCGCGAGCTCGACCGCGCGGATAGCGGCGAGGGCCGCGAAGTAGGCGTCGCGCGTGTCCGCCACCAGCTCGCCGGCGAACCGGGACAGGCGTAGCACGGCTTGGTCCAGCTTGGCGGCCGCTTCGCGCTTGCGTCCGGGGATCCGCCACAGGTCCGTCACGCTCTGCGCGAGCTGGGCCTGGAGGTCCAGCTGGCCGCCGCCGGTTGGGAACAGGAACAGCAGCGAGAGCGAGGGGTTCGCCAGCATCCCGGCCTGGGCGAGATCCGCGCGCGCCACACCGATCTCCATGAAACCGGCCTGGAGCTCGCGGTTGTTCGCGAGCACGAGCGCGAGGGCCTCCTGCAACGACAATCCATCGCGGAGCGCGTCCTCCAGCGCGGATGGATCGGGAGCCGCCTTGTCAGCGGGATCGAAGCGGCACTCCACGTCAGTCGACGAACGGATCAGCCCGCGTGCCCGGGCGAAGTCCTCGCTCGCGTCCGGGGACCGACACGCACCGAGCAAGGCAGCGAACGCCACAAGGATGACCTTCGGATTCGATTCGAGACGAAGCATGGATCAAGCCTCCGATCCGAGCACGAGTTCACCGGCCGCCGCGAGCTCGGGCGACTCGCGTGTCGATTCCGGTTCGGCCGTCGCCGTGCGCGCAAAACGCAAGAACAGCGCCGGCATCACCAGCATGTTGAGGAACGTCGAGGAGAGCAGACCGAACAGGATCACGATCGCCATGGGCGTCAGGATCTCGTTGCCGGGCTGGTCGCCGCGCAGCGCCAGCGGCACGAGCGCGAGTCCGGCCGCGAGGGCCGTCATGAGGATCGGCGCCAGCCGCTCCAGCGCACCGCGCCGCACGGCCTCGCGAAAGTCGTGCACGCCCTCGAAGCGTTGCAGATGGCGGATGTGGGCCACCATCATGATCCCGTTGCGCGCCGCGACGCCGAAGACGGTGATGAAGCCGATCAGCGAGGCGACCGACAGCGTGCCGCCCGACAGGAACACGCCCAGCACTCCGCCGATCAGGGCCAGCGGCAGGTTGAGCATGACCAGCAGCGCGTCGCGCAGGGAGCGGAACACGAGGTACAAGAGGCAGGCGATCCCGGCCACGATGGCCGCGCCGAGGTTCACGAGCAGGCGGCTCGTCTCCGCGGCGCTCTCGAACTGGCCGCCGTACTCGACGTAGTAACCCCTGGGCAGCTCGACGCGCGTCGCCACGGCCACGCGGATCTCCTCCACCACGCTCTTCACGTCACGGCCGGCGACGTTGCACGTCACGACGATCTTGCGCTGAGCGTTCTCGCGGCTGATGAAGTTCGGACCCGCGTCCTCGCGCACCTGGGCCAGCACGCGCATGGGCACGAGCACGCCGCGCGGCGTGTCCACCAGGATCTCGCCCAGATCCTGGGCGGAGAGCTGGCCTGGTTTTCCGACGCGCACGACCAGGGCGAACGGATTCAGGCCGTCGAGGATCTGGCCCACCTCCTCGCCCAGCGAGGCGCGCTCCAGCGCCCGCGCCACGTCCGCGACCTGCAAGCCGTGGCGGGCGATGGCCGCGCGCTCGAACTCGACGCGCAGCGTGGAGACCTCGACTTGTTGCTCGGTCGAGAGGTCGACGACGCCCTCGACGTCACGCATCAGATTCTCGATGGCCTTGGCGTTCGCGCGCAGAGTGCGCAGATCCTCGCCGAAGAGCTTCACCGCGACGCTGGCGCGCGTGCCGGACAGCATGTGGTCGATGCGGTGGCTGATCGGCTGCCCGAAGGTCGCCTGAACGCCGGGGATCTGCGCCAGATCGGCGCGCAGGGCCTCCAGGAGTTGCGCCTTGGTGCGCACCGGGAGGCCCAGGCGCCCGGGCGCATCCATGTCGAGCGTCAGGTCGATCTCGCTGGCCTCGACGCCCTGCACGTGCTCGTCCTCCTCGGCCCGGCCCGTGCGCCGCCCGATCGCGGCGATCTCGGGATGACGCATGAGAGCTGCCTCCACCAATCCTGCGAGCTCGTCGCTCTGCGCGAGCGAGGTTCCGGGCGCCGTCACCAGGCCCACGACCAGCGCGCCCTCGTTGAACTCGGGCAAGAAGCTCCCGCCAAGCCGCGAGCCCACGACCAGGGTCGCGAGGAACAGGGCGAAGGTGGGAACGGCCACCGCCAGCGGCCGACGCATGGCCCAATCCAGCGGCCGGACATAGATGCGCTTCAGCAGGTGAACGAAGCGTGGCTCCACTCCGCGGGTCACCGTCTTGCTCGTGGGCAGCAGAAAAAGACACAAGGCCGGCGTCAGCGTGAGCGCCGTCAGCAGCGAGGCGCCGATGGAGACCACGAAGGCGACACCCAGGGGACGCAGCAGCCGGCCCTCGACTCCGGTCAGCGCGAAGAGCGGCGTGAAAACCAGCAGGATGATGACGGTGGCGAAGACGATCGAGGCGCGCACCTCGACGCTAGCCGAGTAGATCACTTCCAGCGCGCCACGCCGGCGCTCCGCGGGGAGGGCCGCGTTCTCGCGCAGGCGCCGGACGACGTTCTCCACGTCGATGATGGCGTCGTCGACGAGGGCCCCGATCGCGATCGCCATGCCGCCCAGAGTCATCGTGTTCGTGCTCTCACCGAGGGCCCGCAGCACCAGCACGGCCGCGACCAAGGAAACCGGCATGGCCAGAATCGTGATCAGGCTCCCGCGCCAGCTCGCCAGGAACAGGAACACCACCAGGATCACCATCAGCCCGCCCTCGAACAGGGCCGCCGACGTGTTGTGGATCGAGTTCCGGATGAAGTCCGCCTGCCGGAACAGGTTGCGGTTGATGACCATGCCCGCAGGCAGGCCTGTCTGCATCTCGTCCAGGGCGCGGTCGAGCTCGACCGTGAGCGCGAGCGTGTTCGTACCCGGCTGCTTCTGGATGGCGAGGATCACGCCCGACTCCGTGATCGGTTCCCAGTCCGGTCCGCGCCGCGAAGCCGAGGCCGTTCCGCGCCGCAGTGCGGCGCCGATCGTCACTTGCCCGAGATCCGCCACGGTCACAGACCGCTCGCCGCGCAGCGCGACGACGGTGCTCCCGATGTCGGCCGGGTCGCGAACGCGACCGACGCCCTCGAGGATCGACTCCTGGGCTCCGCGCGTGATGAAACCGGCCGAGACGTTCTCGTTCGAGCCGCGCAGGGCCGCAGCGACCTCGGAGGCCGCGATGCCGAAGGAGCGCAGCCGGGCCGGATCCAGGAGCACCTGGTACTGCTTCGTGTCGCCGCCGATGGGAGTCACCTGCGAAACACCGGGCACCGACAGCAAGCGCCGCCGCATCTGCGTCGTCGCCAGGGTGCGCAGCTCGAGCTGGTCGTGGCGATCCGAGGTCAGGGAGGCAAACAGGATCTCGCCCATGATCGAGGAGAGCGGCGCGAGGATGGGCGGCTCGACCTGTGGCGGGAGGTTGCCCGTCACGGAGGTGAGCCGCTCGGTCACGGTCTGGCGCGCGCGGTAGATGTCCGTGCCCCAGTCGAACTCGACCCACACCACGGAGATCCCGACGGCGGTGGCCGAGCGCACGCGGCGCACGTTCGGCGCGCCGTTCACGGCGCTCTCGATCGGAAACGTGACCAGCGTCTCCATCTCGAGCGGCGCCATGCCGTGGCCCTCCACCAGGATGGTCGCGGTCGGAGCCGTGAGATCGGGAAAGACGTCCACCGGCATCTTCACGGTCACGTAGGCACCGGCCGCGAGCAGGCTTGCCGCCATGGTCAGCACGGCGAAGCGGCTGCGGAGCGACCAACGGATCAGGGCATTGATCATGGTTGTCTCCGGCTCAGTGCGCGTGCCCGGGACCGAAGGCCGCCGGAGAGAGCGACGACATCTGCACCGCGTAGGCCCCGTGCGTGGTCACGCGCTCCCCGTCGACGACTCCTTCGAGCACCTCGACGTACTCGCCGTCGCGGATCCCGAGCGAGAGCGCGCGCTTCTGGAACAGCTCGCCCGTGAGCATCACGTAGGCCGATGGCCGGCCGCGCTCGTAGACGATGGCGTCCTCGGGGATCGCCACGGCCTGGATGCGGCTCGTCCCGAGCTGGATCGTCCCCGCCATTCCTGCGCGCAGGCGTACGCCGGGGTTCGGGAGCTCGAAGCGCACGAGCGCGGTGCGCGAGACGGGATCCACGGGGCCGCCGGAGAAGACCAGCCGGCCGAGCGTCGCGAGATCGAGACGCTGGTCGGGCAGTGCGTCCAGCACGAGCTCGGCCGCCAGGCTCGCGCCGAGCCGTCCGAGATCGAACTCCGAGACTTTTGCCTCGATCCACAGCGTGCTCTCGTCGACGATCCGGAAGAGCTCGTCCTCGGACTGCACGAACTCTCCGAGCGTTCCGCGCGCCTCCACCACGGTCCCGGCGATGGGCGCGATGAGCGCCAGGCGCAGTCCGCCTCCGGCCGGCCCGCGCTCCCCGTGCAAGCGTTCGAGGGCTGCATGCGCCGCGCCGGCCGCCTTCTCCTCGCTCTGTGCGCGAAGCAGCTCCTGTTCGGCCTCCTCGAGGTCCAACTGCGTGCGCAGGCCCTGGCCCTGGAGCCGCTGCGTGCGCTCGCGCTGGCGCGCCGCGAAGCTCGAGCGCCCTGAGGCATCGGCCAGTCGGCGCTCGACCTCGAGGGCACGGAGATCGAACTCCAGCTCGAGCGCGCGCAACTGGGCGAGCTCGGCGGCTCCGAGCGGCGGCTCTACGTAGCCGAGCACCTCGCCCGCGGTGACTCTCTCTCCGGCGCGGGGCAGACCGCGCTCCTCGCTCGCCGACAGGCGTCCGGCGAGCGGCGGAATCACGACGCCCGCCAGCCCCTGCGGCGTGACGGCGCGCGCCGGAGCCGGGACCCGCGCGACCAGCGTGCGTACGCGGGCCTGCTGCAGCCGGAGCCCGATCTTCCACTGCTGCTCGAGCAGGAACGGCACCGAGTCCGGCGGCTCTGCCTCGCCAGCGCTTCCGGAGGCCATGGCGGCGCCAGTCAGGTCCGAATGGACCACGAGCTCGCCGAGCTCGATCCGTGCGCTGGCCTGGTCGCTCTCCAGGATCAAGCGCGCCGAATAGCGCCCCGCCGTGGGGAACACGCCTTCCGGCGTGAACAGCCCATCGCGCTTGGGCGCGCCGACCGTGAAGCGCAAGGGCGACCCGGAAGCGGCATCTGCTTCGAGGGTCAAGCGGCCGGCGCGAACCGGCGCGCCGTCCGCAAGGACGGAGAAGTGCGCCAGGAAGCGCGCACTCTCACCAGCGACGAGCTGCGGGTGCTCCATGAAGAGCAACACCTCATCCGTGAAGAGCGTGAGCGTGACGGGCTCGAGCTCGGGCTCGGTGACGGGAACGGCCGCGGCCCTGGCGCGTTCACAAGCAGGAACGAGCGCCAGGCAGAGGGTGAACGAAAGGATGCGAAGGAACCGAGACTTGAAGACGCGCAACACGAAACACTCCTGGGGCGGAAGGAACCGGACCGTTTCCGCCGGGTGCAGACGGGCTCCCGCCGTGAAGGACGGCGAACCCGAACGCTCCGGCACGAGCGAACGGAGGTCCGCCTACAGGAGCAGCGCGCGATGGAGCAGAACGATGGACCGACCGGGCGGTCCCAGCGCGCGGGGAATCGCCCGCGACGTTCGTCGGCGCACGTCCTCGCCCGAGAGGCGCAGTTCGCTCCCGGACTCCAGGGCCAGACCGGCTCCCGTGAGCGACGGACGCGGGCAGCCCGTTCCTCGGGCCGTGCTCAGCCCCGCAAGATGATCCTCGGCGCCGGCGTGGGCGGGATCCCCATCCGGATGCGATCCTCGCGGATGGTCGACGGGAGCGACGTCGTCCGCGTGCTCGTGATCCTCATGGTGGTGATGATCGAGCAGCAGATGACTCTTGCCCTCGTGCGTGTGGCCGCCCTCACCCGCCGCCCGACAGAGCGCGAACGGATGCAGCAGCGCAACGACCAGCACCAGGATCTGGTGCAAACGCTGGGGACGAGGACTCATCGAATGGCGGCAGGCTAGAGCGCGAACCCCGCTGGAAGCAAGGAACGTTGGCGCCTATCGGCCGTTGGTCAGCCGAGCCCGAGCCAGAAAGCGGCCATGCCGAGCAGCGCGCAGATCCCGAGGGACTTCAGCATGCCCACGTGGAAGCGCAAGAGGAGCGCGGCCGCCACGAGCGCGATTCCGAGACTTGCCAGGTTCGCCGTTGCGAGGTCCGGCAGGTAGTAGCGCAGGCGTCCGAGGTGCCGCTCGCCCGGATCGGCGAAGAGCGCGTGCAGCGCGAACCAGAGCCCGAGATTGAGCACGACCCCGACCACCGAGGCCGTGATGGTCGAGAGCGCGGCCGAGAGCACCGGCTTCTTGCGCAGCTCCTCGATGTAGGGCGCACCCACGAAGATCCACAGGAAGCACGGCACGTAGGTCATCCAGGTGACGAGCACCGAGGCCAGGAACGCGGCCCACAGCGGCGACAGCGACCCGGGCGCGCGGTAGGCACCCAGGAAACCGACGAACTGCACCACCTGGATCAGCGGGCCGGGCGTCGTCTCGCACATCCCGAGACCATCCAGCATCTCGCCGGGGCGCAGCCAGCCGTAGACCTCCACCGCACGCTGCGCGATGTAGGAGAGCACCGAGTAGGCGCCGCCGAAGGTGACCACGGCCGTCTTGCTGAAGAACACCGCCTGCTGCACGAAGATGTTCTCGCGCCCGAGCACAGCCCACAGGAGCGCGATCGGAACGAGCCAGAGCAGCAGCCAGAGGCACAGCGTGCGCAGGGTCCGGGCCGTGACCGGGCGCGTGTGCTCGAGCTCGCCTCGCTCGTGCGCAGCATCGATCAGCGCCTGCTCCGCGCCCTCTCCACCGGCATCCTTGGCGCGGATGACGACGAACAGGTCGGGCCGCAAGCGTCCGCCGGCCAACCCGATCGCGCCCGCCGCCAGCACGATCAGCGGGAAGGGTGCCTCGAGGAAGAAGATCGCGACGAAGGCCGCCACGGCGATCGCGACCATGGCGCCGTTCTTCAGCGCCTTCTTGCCGATACGCAAGACCGCCTCGATCACGATCACCAGCACGGCCGGCTTGATCCCGAAGAAGAGCCCCTGGACGAAGGACGTGTCCTGGAGCTCCGCGTACAGGATCGAGAGCACGAGGATCGAGAGGAACCCGGGCAAGACGAAGAGCATGCCCGCCACGAGTCCGCCGAGCGTGCGGTGCACGAGCCAGCCCACGTAGGTGACGAGCT
>JANOGB010000331.1:0-16312 GCA_031413955.1 Planctomycetota bacterium
CCGGGCTCCAGCCCGGCTCTTCTCTTCACTTCCGCTCTCCGGGCTCGCCCGGAAGATGAGGGGAAGAACGAAGACCAGAGCCGGGCTGGAGCCCGGCGCTCCCGGATGAGCTTTCCCATGCCCACCCGCACGACTCCGAAGACGGATTCCACGCTCGACTCGATCCTGACCGGCCCGCAGCGCGCGCCGCGCGGGAAGGCGCTGAGCTGCAAGACGTGGCAAGCCGAGGCCGCGCTGCGGCTCCTGATGAACAACCTCGACCCGGAGGTGGCCGAGGATCCGGCGAACCTGATCGTCTACGGCGGCAGCGGCAAGGCGGCGCGCGACTGGCCGAGCTTCCAGCAGATCGTCGCGACGCTGAAGCGGCTCGAGCCGGACGAGACGCTGCTCGTGCAGAGCGGGAAGCCCGTCGGTGTGTTCAAGACCACGACGCTCGCACCGCGCGTCTTGATCGCCAACTCGAACCTGGTGGGAAAGTGGGCCAACTGGGAGCACTTCCGGCACCTCGAGGCCGAGGGCAAGATGATGTTCGGCCAGATGACGGCCGGCTCGTGGATCTACATCGGCACGCAGGGGATCCTGCAGGGGACGTACGAGACCTTCGCGGCGGCGGCGCAGAAGCGCTTCGGCGGCTCGTTGAAGGGCAGGCTGGTGGTGAGCGGCGGCCTGGGTGGCATGGGCGGCGCGCAGCCGCTCGCGGCGACGATGAACGGGGGTACGTTCCTCGGTGCGGACGTCGACCGCGCGCGCATCGAGAAGCGCCTGAAGACGCGCTACTGCGATGTCTTGATCGAGGACCTCGACCAGGCGATCGACCAGGCGCTCGATTGGAAGAAGAGCGGCACGGCGAAGTCGATCGGCGTCGTGGCCAACGCCGTGGACCTCTTGAAACGTCTGATCGCGCGCAAGATCACGCCCGACGTGCTCACCGACCAGACCAGCGCCCACGATCCGCTCGGCGGCTACGTGCCGGACGGGATGAGCTACGCGAAGGCGCTCGAGTTGCGTGCCAGCGATCCGAAACGCTACGAGCAAGAATCCTTGCGCACGATGAAGGACCACGTGCGCGCGATGCTCGCGCTCCAGGCACGCGGCGCCGACACCTTCGACTACGGCAACAACCTGCGCGGCCACGCGCAGCAGGCCGGCCTCGCACGCGAGGAGGCCTTCGGCTTCGAGGGCTTCGTGCCCAAGTACGTGCGTCCGCTCTTCTGCGAGGGCAAGGGCCCGTTCCGCTGGGTCGCGCTCTCGGGCGAAGCCAAGGACATCGCGCTCACGGACAAGATCGTGGCCGAGCTCTTCCCGAAAGATGAGGCGCTCCTGCGCTGGCTGAAGCTCGCCGGCGAGCGCGTCGCCTTCCAGGGCTTGCCCGCGCGCATCTGCTGGCTCGGTTACGGCGAGCGCCATCGCGCGGGTCTCGCCTTCAACCAGGCCGTGGCCGACGGGCGCCTCGCCGCGCCGATCGCGAGCGGCCGCGACCCCCTCGACTGCGGCTCGGTCGCCTCGCCGAACCGCGAGACCGAGGGCATGCTGGACGGCACCGACGCGGTCGCCGACTGGCCGCTCTTGAACTGCATGCTCAACGTGGCGAGCGGCGCCTCCTGGGTCTCCTTCCACCACGGCGGCGGCGTCGGGATCGGCTACAGCCTGCACGCCGGACAAGTGGTGGTCGCGGACGGCACCCCGGAAGCGGCGGCGGCGCTCGAGCGCGTGCTCACGAACGATCCGGGCACGGGCGTGATGCGCCACGCCGACGCGGGCTACGAGGAAGCGCTGCGTTGCGCGCGCGAGCGCGGACTCGATCTGCCGATGCAGACACCGAAGGCGAAGTGATGCGCGGCTCCGCGCTGGCACTTGCAGCGCTGCTCGCGGGCTGCGGAGCGAGCGAGCCGCCGCTCTCGGCCGTGCTGATCACGCTCGACACGACCAACCGCGACGCGCTCGGCTGTTTCGGGCAGGCGCTCGCGCTCACGCCCAACCTCGACCGCCTCGCGCGCGAAGGCATCGCCTTCGAGCAGGCGCGCACCGTGGCTCCGATCACGCTACCGGCCCACGCCTCGATGCTGACCGGGCTCGTGCCGCTGCGCCACGGCGTGCGCGACAACGCGCTCGCGCCGCTCGCGAGCGCGGCCGAGACCCTGGGCGAAAGACTCGCGAGCGCGGGGTTCGAGAACGCCGCATTCGTCTCGGCGGTCGTGCTGGCGGCACCGTACGGGCTCGATCAGGGCTTCGACACGTACGACGCGCCGCGCGGCAGCCAAGGCGGGGCCACCGCGCACATGCTGGAACGCCCCACGAGCGCCACGGTGAGCGCGGCCTGCGACTGGCTGCGCGCGCGCGACCGCAGCCGGCCGTTCTTCCTGTGGGTGCACGGCTTCGAGCCGCACGAACCGTATGCGCCGGCGCCGGAGTTCCTCGGGCGGGCGCAAGGCAATCCCTATCTCGGCGAGGTCGCCGCGCTCGACCACGCGCTGGGCGAGCTGCTGCGCGTGCTCGACGAGGAGCACGGCCTCGCGCGCCTGGTCGTGATCGTCTCGGCCGACCACGGCGAGATGCTGGGCGAGCACGGCGAGCGCACGCACTCGGTGCTGTGCTACGAGCGCGCCCTGCGTGTGCCGCTGCTCGTGCGCCTGCCGGGCGGAGCGCGCGCCGGCGAGCGCGTGGCGACTCCGGTGTGCGTGACGGACGTGCTGCCGACCGTTCTCGATGCTCTCGGCCGCGAGGTTCCCGCGGGCCTCGATGGCCAGAGCCTGCTCGCGCCCGACCCGCGGCGCGGCACCTACTTCGAGTCGTACACCGGCTACCTCAACTACGGCTGGAGTCCGATCGCGGGCTGGGTCGACGCGCAGGGGAAGTACCTGCACGGCAACGCGAGCGAGCTGTTCGATCTCACGAAGGATCCCGCCGAGCGCGAGAACTTGCTGCCGGCGCGCGCCGCAGATGGCGCGCGCTTCCGTGCGGCTTTGCAGGCCTTGAGCGCGCTCCCGCGCGTCGAGCGCGGCGCCGACGAGAAGCTCGGCGACGCCCTGCGCGGCGACATCGAAGCCCTCGGCTACGCCGGCGCGGCATCCAGCGCGAGCCTGTTCCCCGAGCCGCTCGCCGAGACCGGTCTGCCGGACGCGCGCGACAGGATGGACGAGCTCGAGCGCTTCTACCGCGCGGTCCTGCGGCACAACAACGGCAAGATCGCCGAGGCGATCACAGAGCTGACCGAGCTCACGCGCGCGAACCCAGGCAACGCGACGGCGCTGAACGTGCTCGCCACCTACCTGTTCGCGGAGAAGCGCGTCGACGAGGCGCTCGCGACCCTCGAGCGCATCCCCGAGCACGCACGTGAGCGCGTCACGGTGCAGGACCTGCTCGGCCACTGCCTCGAGCAGCTCGGGCGCGCCGCCGAGGCCGTACCGCACTTCGAGCGCGCGCTCGCGCTCAAGCCCGGCGACGCGCACCAGGAGCAGGATCTCCTGCGCGCACGCGCGCTTGCGGATCCGCGTTGACGCCTCGCGGCGGGCGGCTCCTCGGCCGCCGGTTCCCTTGCTACTCCTCGATGCGCTTCTGCCAGTCGGGGAAGAGCTCGTTCAGGTCCTTGCGCGGCGGTTCGCCCTGGTCCTCGGGGAAGAACTCGAGCGTGCTGCCGGGGAAGACCACCCCCGGTTGGTCGTGCCCTTCGACGAAGCGCCGGTCGAGGATGTTCGTGAGCGTGCAGTTGACGAAGGCCACCGAGGCTCCGGGACGGATGTGGTGCAAGTTCAGCGCGACCTGATCAATCTGGCAGGCCTCGAAACGTGCCAGGAGTGCGTCGCTGCGCACGTCGAACAGGGTGCCGTCCGGCCGCTTCCCGTAGCCTCCCTCGAAGCGACAGGCGCGCGCCAGGACGACCATGCCCGGAGCATGCAGCAGGCTCGAGCCCCCGGCGCCGCTGTCGAAGCCGATCACGCGCACGCGCTCGAACAGGACCGACGCCGGCCGGCGTCGTAGGCTCTCAGCGCGAAGTTGCGCAGCTCTCCGCGCGTCGAGAGGTCGGCAAGCAAGAGCAGCGTGGCATTCATGCCGGCGCCGCGTAGCGTCACGTCGCGCGGGAACGGATCCTTCTCCGCCATCAAGTTGCGCACGCGGAAGACTCCGGCCGGGAAGTGAAGGCTGGCGTTGTCCTCGAGGATCGTGTCGGGATGCTGGCGGTTCTCCGGGCCGTCGAAGGCCTTGCCCGTCAAGGTCGGGAAGAGGGCAGCGTAGCCGGGGCCGTCGTTCACCACCTCCATCAGGGGACCGATGCCGCCCGCCTCGAGCCGGTCGAGCAGGGCGATCGGGTCGTGGGCGAGAAAGTCCTCGATCGCTCCGTCGGCCTGGTTCGCGAGCTTGCCGAGCTCCTGGCCGATCCCTTCGGGCGCGGCCAGCACGGTGCTCTCGAAGCGCTCCAGGCCCTCGGCGAGCTTCGGCTCCTGGATCGGGTTGCGACGCTCCAGCGACCAGCCGCGCGCGATTCCGAGGCGCGCGTACTCGCGCAGCGTCTCGGAGATCAACGGTTCGTCGGGCGGCGCGCTCTCCTCCTGTTTTTGTTCCTCACGAGCGGAGACTCCGGGCGCCGTGGTCAGCCTCGGTGGGGGAGCCGTGGGCGCTCCCTCCGCGCTCCGTCCTTCCGGCTCGGCAGGAGGGCGCGCTCGCGGCGCGCGCAGGCTCGACTGGCTCATCCTCCCGAGCCACCAGCCCGCGAGCAGTCCGGCGAGGACGCCCGCGATGAGTCCCGTGCCGAAACGTGCGCCCATGTCCCGGCGCGAGGGTAGTTCCACCGAGCGTGGCCAGCAACCTCGAGTGGGCGGCGTACAATCGGACCGGGAGGCCAGCTTGTCTCGTCCAGTCGTACTGGGACTCACTCTGCTGATCGGAGTACTCGCCCTGCTCGCACTGTGGCTGACGCCATCGGGCCGCGGCGGGGGCGTGGACGATCCGCTCGAAGGCGTGCAGCCGGAGCCCTTGGAACCGGATGAGCGGCCTACTCCGCTTCCCGCGGAGGAACCTGACGGTCTGGTCCAGCCGCGTGCCGTGGATGCGGCTCCGGACAGCGAGAGTGGCGCAACCGGCGCCGCGCAACGCTCGGAGCCGCCGGACGAGCGCGCGCGCATCTCGGGCACGGTCCGCGTTCCGAACGGCTTCCTGACGCGTGAGGTCGTGCAGGTGCGAGCCGAGGTGTACCTGTTGCCGGGGCACGGTGCCCGCCAGACGTTCACGACTGCGCTGGCCAGCGACGGCTCGTTCACGTTCCGCGTGCCGAAGGAGACGAAGTTCGCGCGGCTCGCCCTCGAGTCTCGCTTCCTCAGGCTCTCCCCGGCCGTCAAGGCGCTCCCCGGAGAAACGGGCATCGTGCTGGAGCCGCTGGTGTACGCGGCCATCGAGGGCGAAGTCGTGCCGCCGCTCTCGCCGTCGACGCCGGAGCCTTCCTGGGCGGACATGGAGGTCTCGTGGTCGCTCGATCCAGGCGCGCAAGCGTCGGCGGAGGACTGCCGGAGCGCGAGCCTGAGCCCGTCCCACGACGAACCCGTCCGACCCAACCACGCCGGGGCGTTCGTGCTGGACTTCGTTCCGGTCGGGGTCGAGCTCGAGCTGCACGCAGAGAACCCTTTGGGGCCGGAGTGGATCCAGCGCATCGGGCCGCTCGCGCCCGCGGAGCGGCGGCAGCTCACGATCGCCCTCGAGCTCGGGATCACGATCTCCGGCTACGTGATCGACGAACACGGCCAGCCCGTGAAGGGCGTGAAAATCTCGACCGGCCAAGACGCGCTCGCCGGCCCTGCGTGGGGCGACCCGTCGCGCGACGATCCGCGCACGGATCGGGAGGGGCGCTTCGAGCTCGTGCGCATGCCCCGGCGCATCACCAGGATCTCCACGGGCGGGTCGAACTTCGTGCTCGACGCCGCGGCGACCGTCGACGGCACGAGTGGCGACGTGAGCGGCGTGGTCCTCTCCGTCGTGCGCGGCGGTTGCATCGAGGGGACGCTCGTCTGGCCGGATCAGAGCCCGGTGGACCGCTTCGAGATCAGCGTGTTCTGGAGCAAGGGGTTCCGGCCTAAATATGGCCAGGCCGGCCGCTTCCGCATCTGTGGACTGGGCGACGGTAGCTATCTGCTCGAGGCGCGCGCGGAGCGCGGCGACGCCGTCGGCAGGGTGCGTGTTCCGAACGTCCAGCCGAACACGGCCCCGCTCGCGCTGATGCTCGCGGAGGCGCGCGCGTTCGAGCTGCGCGGCGTGACCGTGGACGAGCAGGGCGCAGCCCTCGCGGGCTGCTCGGTCTTCGCGACTCGCTCGGTCTCCGAACGCCGCTTCGAGTCCGCCGAGGAGTCTGCGGACGGGAGCTTCGTGCTGGGCGGGCTGGATGCCGGCGAGTGGACCCTCGGGGCCGTGGCGACGGGCTACCACTCGTACAAGCAGCAGATCGTCCTCGGGGAGAGCTCGCCCACGCCGCTCCGCATCGTGCTGCGCCGGTCAGGCCGGATCAGCGGAAGAGTCGTCGGCCCGGCCGGGCTGCCCCTGGAGGGTGCCTGGGTCGGCGAGGAGGTGAATGCTCTTGGCGCCGAGTTCGGCGCACCGGGAGACGCCACCGATGCCGAGGGACGGTTCGAGATCCAGCCTGCTTCGGCCAGGGCGCGGATCCTGGCGCACAAGAGCGGGTTCGCCGCCAGCGAGGTGCGTGCGCTCGAGGTCGGTCCCGGAGAGAACGTCGAGGACATCGTCCTACACCTGCGTGAAGTCTGCCGCGTCGAGGGTCGCGTGCTCGACCAGCACGAAAACCCTCTGCCGGGGGCGGAGGTCTCGGCGTTCGGGATGCCCTTCGTTTCCAGCGGGGTCGTGACGGACGCCAGGGGAACCTTCGAGCTCGCCGGTCTGCCGCCCGGTTCGGTCCATCTGCACGCCTCTCATCCACTTCAGCGGGCAGGAGCGTTCGCGTCGGCCACGGTCTCGCTCGCTCCCGGCCAGCCCTGCGCGGTGGAGCTGCGCTTCGAGGAAGCGGATCCCGTGCGCGTGAGCGGCCGGATCACGCGCGGAGCTGCGCCGCTCGAGTGCACGCTCTGGTTTCGCTCGCGGAGCTTCCGGACCGGGGGTTCCTCCCGTTCCGACGGCCGCTTCGAGGTCAGCTTGCAGCGGCCGGGCGCTTGGACGGGCGCTGTCTGGCTCGCCGGCGAGCAGGTCGCGTGGCAAGACTTGACCCAGAGCGATGTCCGGCGCTTCGAGGTCACCGTACCCGCTGCGGAACAGCACGAGTTCGTGCTCGACTTCCAGACGCTTCCACGGCTGACCTCGCTGGAAGAGCTGGAGCGCTGAAGCGCGCTGTGGCCCTGCTCAGGCCTTCGCCCGAGGCCTGCCGTGCTCCAGGAAGCGGCGGTGGAACCACGGGTCGTCCGTCAGCTCCGGATGAAAAGTCGTGGCCAGCAGGCCGGGCGCCTCGAGCGCGACCGCGTGCTCGCCGTCGCGCGCCAGGACGCGCACCTCCGGGCCGAGCTCCGTGAAGCGCGGCGCGCGGATGAAGATGGCGGGGAAGGGGTGCCCGGCGAGCTCGATGGTGCGCGAGAACGAGTCGATCTGGCGGCCGTAGGCGTTGCGCTCGATGGCCGCGTCGAGCAGCTCGAGCGTCGGCGGCCGGCTGTCCGAGGTGCGTGCGAGCAAGATCGCGCCGGCGCAGGTGCCGAAGAGCGCGAGCTCGCCGGCGCGCTGGCGGTCGGCGATCGGCTGCCAGAGGCCAAAAAGAGTCAGGAGATGGTGCAGCGTGGTCGACTCTCCGCCCGGGAGCACGAGGTGCGTGAGGCCCTCGAGGTCGTCCGGCGCGCGCACTTCGCGCGCGTCGACGCCGAGGCGCGCGAGGGCCGCACGGTGGGGCGCGCTCGCGCCCTGGAGCGCCAGCACGCCGACCACGGCAGCGTCCTTCATGTCCCGCGCGTCTGCAGCAGCTCGTGCTCGCCGAGCTCCGCGCGCGCGATGCCTGCCATCGCGCCGCCGGTCTCGCGCTGCGCCTCGGCCACGACGGCCGGCTCGCGAAAACGCGCCGTCGCCTTGACGATCGCGGCCGCGGTGCGCGCCGGATCGTCAGACTTGAACACGCCCGAGCCCACGAACACCGCCTCGGCGCCGAGCTGCATGCACAGGGCTGCGTCGGCCGGGGTGGCGATGCCGCCGGCGGCGAAGTTCGGGACCGGGAGTCGGCCGAGAGCGTGCACCTCGCGCACGAGCTCGTAGGGCGCGCGCAAGAGCTTGGCGAGCGATGGCAGCTCCTCTGGAGGGCTCGAGCAGAGGCGCGCGAGCTGGCGGTGGATCTTGCGCAGGTGGCGCACGGCCTCGGACACGTCACCCGTCCCGGCCTCGCCCTTGGTGCGGATGAGGGCCGCGCCCTCGGCGATGCGGCGCAGGGCTTCACCGAGCGAACGCGCGCCGCACACGAAGGGCACGCGGTAGTCGTGCTTGAGGACGTGGTGCTCGGGATCGGCGGGCGTCAGCACCTCGCTCTCGTCGATGAAGTCGAGCGCCAGATGCTCCAGCACGCGCGCCTCGGCCGCGTGCCCGATACGGCACTTGGCCATCACCGGGATGGTCACGGCCGCCTGGATCTCGAGGATCTTCTCGAGCGCGGCCATGCGTGCGACACCGCCTTCCTTGCGGATGTCGGCAGGCACGCGCTCGAGCGCCATCACGGCCGTGGCGCCGGCGTCCTCGGCGAGCTTCGCCTGGTCGCGCGTCGTGACGTCGAGGATCACGCCGCCGCACAGCATGCGCGCGAGGCCGACCTTGAGCGCGAAGGTCTCGGGCTGGTCGACAGGAGTTCGTTCAAACCGCGCTCGCGCGGTGGGGGAGAGGATGTCGGGCATGGTCAGGAGGGGTTGGCAGCAGGAAGGGGATTCGTGCGCGGAGCCGGCTCGCGCTCGAGCGCGGCGCCGAGCTCCAGCACCTTGGTCACGAGGAGGTCGAGGTCCGCGAGGTTCGTGCGGTGGTTCGTGATCGCGACGCGCAGCGCGAAGCGGCCGGCGAGCACGGTCTGCGAGGGCACGGCCACGCCGCTTTCCTGCAGGCGCACGAGCAGCTCGCGATTCAGGGCGTTTTGCGCCTCGCCGTCGAGCATGGGCGCGTCGTAGCGGAAGCAAACGACGTTGAGTGGCGCCGGCGCGCACAGCGCGAGGCGCGGCTCGCGCTCGATGCGCGCCAGCAGATGGCGCGCCTGCTCGAGGTTGGCGCGGATCGCGCGCTCGAAGGCCGCCAGACCGTGCACGTTCAGCGCGAACCAGGCCTTGAGGGCGCGAAAACGGCGCGTGAGCTCGAGACCGCGATCCTTGAAGGCGCCATCGCTGACGGCCGAGAGCCCGCCGCGCAGGTGCGCGAGATACGGCGCCGTGGTCGTGAAGGCCGCCTGCAAGCCGCGCGCGCGGCGCACGAGCACGCAGCCGATGTCGCTCGGCAGGTACATCCACTTGTGCAGGTCGAAGGCCAGCGAATCGACCTCCGGCAGCCCGCGCAGCTCGGCGCGGCGCTCCGGGCACAGCCAGGCGAGCGCTCCGAAGGCGCCGTCCACGTGCAGCCACAGCTGCTCGCGGCGCGCGAGCGTGACGAGCTCTGCCAGCGGATCGATCGCGCCCGTGTTGACCGTGCCGGCGTTGGCGACGATGGCGAAGGGCGCGAGGCCGCGCGCGCGGTCGGCGCGCAGGGCGTTCTCGAGCGCGTCGAGGCGCAGTCGGTAGTGCGCATCCACTGGCAGGAGGCGCAGGCTCTCGAGCCCGAGCCCGAGCAGCTCGACCGCCTTGTGGATCGAGCTGTGCGTCTCGCTCGAGGCGTAGAGCACGAGACGCGGCCCAGCGCCGAGGCCGTGCGCGCGCACGTCGGGCGCGTGCGCGTGGCGCGCCGCCGCCAGCCCGAGCAGGTTGGCCAGCGAGCCGCCACTCGTCAGGACACCGTCCGAGTCGGAGGGAAAAGCGAAGATCTCGCGCCACCAGGCGAGCACCTGCTCCTCGACGTGCACCGCCGACTGGTCGAAGGCGCCGGCGTTCGAGTTCATGCTCGCGGCGAGAAACTCCGCCAGCACCGCGGCCGGCAGCCCCGAGCCGTTCACCCAGCCCCAGAAGCGCGGGTGGATGTTGCCGTAGCGATAGGGCAGCACGTCGCGCCGGAAGGCGTCGTAGGTGGCGGTGAGGCCTCGACCCTCGCGCGGAACCGGCGCAGACAGGCGCGCGCGCACGTCGGGCGGCACCGGCCGCCAGGCGGGCTCGTCGCGCAGGCCCGCGAGCTGGTCGCAGAAGTCGTCCACCGCGCGGTGCGCGAGCGCGCGCAGCTCGGCCGCCGAGAGCGCGAAGGCGCCCTCGGCATCGACCTCCGTCGAATTGTCCGGCTGCAAGGGTCGAGATGTATGCATCCAGTTCACGCTGAGGAAGGGAGGCTCACTTGGCGAATCGACGCCCAATAGGTAGTCTGTGTATGACAATCCAGTCAAGGAGGTCGATTGTGAGTCAGACAATATGGCAACCCCACAAGCTCTCCCCGCGCGGTCCGGTGTACCTCGCGATCGCGGATGCGCTCGCGTCGGACCTCGAGGCCGAGCGCATCAAGCCGGGTGAGCGCTTGCCGACGCACCGCGCGCTGGCGCGCGCGCTCGGGGTCAACGTCGTGACCATCACGCGCGCCTACGCCGAAGCCGCGCGCCGCGGCCTGGTCGAGGGTCACGTCGGACGCGGGACCTTCGTGCGCTCGATCGAGGAGCGACCGCGCACCCGGCCGCTGCACGCGCGCGCCGCGGGCGCGATCGACCTCTCGCAGAACCAGATCGCGCTCGATCGCAAGAGCTTCGATGCCGAGGCGTTGCTGGGCGCCATGGGCGAGCGCGTGGAGGCCGCGCTGTACGCCGGCTACCAGCCGGCCGGTCAGAGCGAGCACCGCGCCGCCGGCGCGCAATGGCTCGCGCGCGCCGGGCTGCGCGTCGATCCCGAGCGCGTGATGGTCACGACCGGCGGCCAGCAGGCGCTCGCGGCCGTGTTCGCGACCTTCGCGAAGGCGGGTGACACGGTGCTGGTGGAGGAGCTCACCTACGCGGGCGTGAAGTCGCTGGCGGCGCTCTTCCGCTTGCGGCTCCATCCGGTGGCCGTGGACGAGCAGGGGCTCGTGCCCGAGTCGCTCGAGGACGCCTGCCGGCGCGGCAATCCGAAGCTGCTCTACTGCATGCCGAACCTGCACAACCCGACCGGGGTCGTGCTGCCCCGCGAGCGGCGCGAGCGCGTGGCGTGGCTGGCCGAGCGCTACGACCTCCTGGTGCTCGAGGACGACGCCAGCGGTTTCCTGCTCGAGTCGCCGCCGCCGCCGATCACCGCGCTCACGCCGGAACGCGGCCTGTTCGTCAGCAGCCTGTCGAAGAGCCTCGCACCGGGCCTGCGCGTCGGCTATCTCGCCGCGCCGGAGAAGGAGTTCGAGAAGCTGCACCAGACGCAGGCCGCGCTGACCTGGATGACGCCCGCGCTGACCGCCGCGCTGGCGAGCCACCTGATCCAGAGCGGCGAGCTCGCGCGCGTGGTCGAGAAGAAGCGCACCGAGGTTCGCCGCCGCCGCGCCCTCTTCCAGCGCGCGCTCGGGCACCTGGCCTCGCCCTCGCACCCCGACTCGCCCTGCGTGTGGGTCACCCTGCCCGAGCCCTGGCGCGGCGAGGAGTTCGTGGTCGCAGCCGAGCGCGCGGGCGTGCTCGTCAGCGGCGCCGAGACCTTCGTGGTCTCGCGCGCGCACACGCCGCACGCCGCGCGCCTGTGTCTCGGCGCGCCGGACAAGCGCGCCGACGTCGAGAGCGCGCTGGCGCGCCTCGCGGGCCTGCTCGAAGGCGTGCCCGCGCCCTGCCGCGCGCTGGTGTAGCGTGGACACGAAGATGAGCACCGACCTCCGAGCCGCCGAAGAGCGCATTCGTCTGGCCGCGCGCGAGATCGGCTCCTACCTGCGGCGCACGCCCACGGTCTACTCCTACACCTTCAGCGAGAGCGCCGGCTGCCAGGTGTACCTGAAGCTCGAGAACCTGCAGCGCACGGGCTCGTTCAAGCTGCGCGGCGCGCTGTGGAGGATCCTCGCGCTGTCGCCGGCCGAGCGCGCGCGCGGGCTGGTGGCGGCCTCGGCCGGGAACCACGCGCAGGGCGTGGCCCTGGCCGCGAAGCTGCTCGGCTCGACGGCCGTGATCGTGATGCCCGAGGCGACCGCGCTGAACAAGATCCGGCGCACCGAGGGTTACGGGGCCGAAGTGGTGCTGCACGGCGCGAGCTGGGACGCGTCCCAGGCACGGGCCGAGGAACTGGCGCGCGCGCGCGGCGCCACGCTGATCCATCCCTTCGACGATGCGCTGGTGATCGAGGGTCAGGCTCCGGTCGGGCTCGAGATCCTGGAGGATCTGCCGGAGCTGGACACGGTGGTCGTGCCGATCGGCGGCGGGGGTCTCGCGGCGGGCCTCGCGCTGGCCATCAAGGCCGTGCGCCCGAGCGTGCGCGTGGTCGGCGTGCAGGCCGAGGGCGCCGCGGCCATGGCCGAATCCTTCGCGCGCGGCGAGCGCGTGGTGCACGCGCGGCCGGCCACGATCGCCGACGGGATCCGCGTCGGCGCGCCCGGACGGCGGACGTTCGAGCTCGTACGCGCGCACCTGGACGCGGTCGTCACCGTCAGCGACGACGAGATCACCGACGCGGTCGTGCAGACGCTCGAGAAGAGCAAGGTCGTGGCCGAGACGGCCGGCGTGGTGGGCATGGCTGCCCTGGCGGCGAAGAAGATCGCGGTGACGCCGGACGAGATCGTGTGCGCGGTGGTCTCGGGCGGCAACATCGATCTGAACCTGCTGGCGCGCTTGATCGAGAGCGGTCTGGCGCGCTCGGGCGCGACCCATCTGGTCGAGGTGCGCCTGCCCGACGTGCCCGGCGAGCTCGTCAAGGTGCTCGACGCGCTGGCCGAGACGCGCTGCAACATCCTCGACGTGCAGCACTACCGTGCCGGCTGGCACGTGCCGGTGGGCTTCGTCGATGTCGAGGTGCTGATCGAGACGCGTCACCCCGGGCAGGGGGCGGAGGTCGAGGCTCTGCTGCGTGCGCGCGGCTTCGCGCTGCGGTCCTGACGCATCACAGCGGCTTGACCGCCAGTGTGAAGAAGCGCTCTGGTCCCAGCTCGACGTCCACGAACCGGATCGCCTCGATGCCCGGATCGAAGAAAGCCGGGCCGCCGTGCACGCGCGCGTCGGAGAAGTCGCCATCGTCGTCGAAGAGCAGGGCATAGTCCTCGACACGATCGGAGAGGAACAACCCTGCCACGCGGAAGCGCAGGGTGACGCGGCCCACTCCGTCGCCGTTGCCGCCATCGGTGAGCGTGAAGGTCCACGTGCGCACGAGCCGTTGCGGGTAGGGCTGAGGCACGTCCGAGGAGAGGTTGAAGTCCTGCGGCCGGTCCGCACCCCACAGGAGGTAGTCGCCGTCGGAGAGCGCCGAGGGGCTGGAGACCTCCAGGATGCCGGGACCCTCGGCGCGCTCGACGAAGCTCGTCCCCGATTCGCGACCGATGCCAGCCACGTCGCCGCCGTGCGTGTCGGCCGAGCGATACAAGGAGGTCTCCGGCGTCGTGCCGTAGCGCGCGGCCACGTAGTTGTCGAGCAGGTCGCGCTCGAGCTCGGTGAGCGTGGAGCTGAAGGCGCACACCTCGAAGAGATCGCCTGGCCAGAAGCCCTCCCTCGCGTTCGAGCTGCCGAGGAACAGCTCGGAGGGACACGTGAGCGAGTCCATCCGCGTGTTCGCGTCCCCGCGTTCCACTCCGTCCACGTACAGGAACATCTTGCCCCTGCTCTGGAAGCGCGACGCCACGAACGCATGCGGGGCACCTTCGTTATAGGTGCCGGCGCCGGTCAGGGGCACGTTCTCCACCACGAAGAGCGGTCTGCCGCCGTTGATGCCCAGCTGGAACTCCATGAAACATGGAGGCGCGCTGTCGCCGCCCAGGATCGTGGGCGAGAGCCACCAGGCGGGGTTCGAGGTGCTCGAGGTCGAGGAGAAAACGGCCAGGAGCGAGAAGTCGTCCTCGACCGGCCGGGGTAGCTGCAGGTGGCTCGCGCCGTCGAAGCGGACGGCATGGGAGCCGCGCGGACCGACGCCGGTCACGGGCGCAGGACGACGCTCGGGCTCGACCGCCAGCGCGTCGCGCTCGTAGCCGCTCTGGTCTTTCCAGCTCGTGATTTTCGTCCCGCTCGAGACGACGCCTTCGTCCGCCCGCAGCCAGGCGCGCACGTTGCCCAGGCCGTTCGCCAGGCCCACGCCGCCCGGCCCGCCGGTCCCGCGCGGGAAGACGATCACGGGAACGGAGCGCGTAATACGCACTGCCAGGCCAACGCGCGTCTCGGGCGGCCATGCGAAGAGCGCCACGGGCGAGACCTCGAAGGTTAGCGTCCTGCCCGAATCATCGGCCGTGATCACGTGGGTCGGGGAGAGCTCGCCGGGGATCGGTAGATCGTCGCGCAGCCAGCGGAAGCTCGTGGCACCCTCGGGGTCGAGCTCGGCATCCTGGTAACGGTAGCTGCCGGTCAACGTCCGGCGCAGGGAGTCGCTGCCGCTGATGCCCAGTCCGAGTGCGACGGGCTGTGTGCCGGGCGCGATCTCGTCCGCGGCGTCGAAGGGATCGGAGCCCTTGAAGACCTCGTAGAAGTCCGGCACGCCGTCGCCGTCGGTGTCGGTCGCGAGCGTGACCGGGCGCGGAGCTCCGTGCGCGATCAGGAAGGCCTCGAGCCCGTCCGAGATGCGGTCGCCGGAAGGTCCCGTGGAGTCGTCCGCGTCGGCGCCGCCGCCGCGCAGCGGCGAGTCGCCGTCGAGCGGATTCGTGCCCGAGAAGACCTCGAAGGCGTCGGGCAAGCCGTCGAGGTCGGTGTCGCTCTCGCCGCGGATGGGCGCGGCGCAGCCGATCGCGACCAGCAGGAACTCCAGCGCGTCCGAGATCCGGTCTCCGTTCGGTCCGGTAGCCGCATTGACGTCGAAGGCAGCGCCGGCGCCGTCCACGATGGGCACGTCGGCGTTCGCGGGGTGGGCAGACGTCAGGACCTCGAACTGGTCCGGCGCGCCGTCCTCGTCCGTGTCCGAACGTGTGTCGATGGGCGGGATCCCGCCGAGCAGGACGAGTACCTCCTCCAGCGCGTCCGTGAGGTGATCGCCGTCTCCGTCGAGCGCGCCGTTCGCGAGCGGGCTGTGCGCGTCGAACGGCAGGCTGCCGGCGAAGACCTCCAGGTGTTCGGGCGCGCCGTCCTGGTCGCTGTCGTTGCCGCGCGTGATGGGCGGAATTGCGCCCTGGCGCACGAGCAGGCCCTCGAGCGCGTCGCTGATGGTGTCGGGCGGGCCGGTGGCGTCGAGCACGTCGCCCGCGCCGCCCGCGAGCGGATGATCGCCGCGGAATGGGTGCGTGCCCGAGCGCACCTCGTAGCCGTCCGGGATGCCGTCGCCATCCGTGTCGCTCTGCGACGTCACGGGCGCGCTCGCACCCAGCGTGATCAGCACCGCCTCGAGCGCGTTGCTGAGACCGTCGCCGTCGGCGTCGGCCGCGCCGGCCGGCACCGGGTCGTCCTGCCCGAAGGCATTCGTGCCCGCGAAGATCTCGAGGTGGTCGGGTGCCCCGTCACCGTCGGAATCGGTACGCCCATCGATCGGCGCCGTGGCTCCCAGGCGCAGCAGCACGAACTCGAGCGCGTTCGAGACACCGTCGTCGTCGGCATCGGCGCTGCCATCCGCGAGCGGCGAGCGCGCATCGAAGGCATCCAGCGCCAGACGCACCTCGAGGTAGTCCGGGAGCAGGTCGCCGTCCGAGTCGCTGCGCGTCGTGACCGGACGCTGGGCGCCGCTCTGGATCAGGTAGTGCTCCAGGGCGTCGGAGATGCCGTCGCCCGCCGGGCCCGTGCGCTCGATGCGATCCAGGCCTCCGGCCTGGATGGGCGAGTCTCCGTCGTGGCGCTCGGAGGCGAGCTGGATCTCCAGGTGGTCGTAGAGTCCATCGCCGTCCGCGTCGCTGGCGGGCGTGATCGGCTCGGGCGTGCTCGTCAGGCGCAGGAGCTCTTCCAGCGCGTCGCTGAGGCCGTCCTGGTCGGAGTCGGCGCCGCCGGCGGGCAGCGGGTCGTCGGCCGAATGCGGGTCGAAGCCCAGCACGAGCTCGAGGTAGTCGGGCGCGCCGTCGCCGTCGACGTCGGGGCTGCGATTCGCGCGCGGGCTCTCGGTGTCGAGCCAGTTCGAGCCGGTCACGAGCTCGATCCCGTCGGGGATGACGTCCTGGTCGGAGTTCTGCTGCGCGTCCAGCGGGCCGCTGGCGCCGAGCA
>JANOGB010000332.1:0-3270 GCA_031413955.1 Planctomycetota bacterium
CCGGGCTCCAGCCCGGCTCTTCTCGGAGTGGTTTTCTCGCCGACGCAGAGGGAAGAAGAACCCAGAACGGAGCCGGGCTGGAGCCCGGCGCTCCCAGATGAGCGGCATTCAGCGCTCCGTGGCGCGCAGCGCCGCGCTCCAGGGATCCACTTCGCCCTCGGCACGCACGGCGGTCAGCATGCCAGGCTCGGGCGAGCAGAGCGAGAAGGTCTGCGCTGCGACGAGGTAGAGCGTGCTGCTCGCCGCGACCCACAGGGCGACCGGTTTGTCGCCGTCGCTCTTCCCGAATGCGAGCACGAGCGGCGCGCCCGTGCGCGCCTCGAGCGTGATGGTCGCCTGCGGCGCGGCGAGTCCGAGCTCCTCCTTGCGCGCGGGGTCGAGCACAGCGACGTAGGGCAGGCGCTCGAGAAAGCCGGTGAAGGAGCTGGCGACTCCTGCTTCGAGCTCCGTGGCACTGCCCGCGGGATCGAGGATCCACTTCCAGGGCAGCATCCCGGGCTGCATCTCCGCCGGATCGAGTTCTCGGTCGCGCCGTTCGAGCACCGTGCGCGTCGTTCCGCGGACGAGCGTGATGCGCACGGCGCCCCCGCCCTGCTCGAGCCAGGAGCTCGGAGAGACGGACGGCTCGAGCAGCGGTGGCAGGCCCGGCGCGAGGCGGCGCTCGAGCGGCGCCCGCAAATCGCTCGCGATCGACCAGATCTCGGGCGTGCCCTTCTTGCGCACGAAGCAGCCCTCGCGCCCGGCCTCTGCCAGGCCGATCTCGAGCATGGCCAGCACGTCGCCGCTGCGGTCCTGCATCGCCCGCGGCCCCTGGATCGAGACCTTCAGCGTGCGCGGCGTGTTGATGCCGAAGGCCGGCGCCTCCGCGCTCGTGTCGGCGTGCACGATGCCCTCGGCCTGCGCGATGCCGTCGAGCAACGCCTGCACCGCGCGTGCGTCGGCGGGGGCCTTGTTGTAGGAGAGGCAGCGCCACACGCCCTCGACCCGGCCGTAGGAGTGCGACTCGCCCGCGAGCTCCACGCGCAGCGCTGGCTGCTGGCGCAGCTTCTCGGCTTCCGCGCGCGAGAACAGCGTGCCTACTCGGTGTTGTTCGTCACGCGCGCGGGTTTCGCGCGCGGCGAGCCAGGTGTCGAGCAGCGCCAGAACGAGCACGAACACGGCCAGCGTGACGAGCGGCCGGATCATGGGTGCCTTGCCAGGGCCGCGTGCCGTGGAAGGCGGCGCAGCGCCGCGCAGCCCGCCGCGCACAGGACGAGCACGAGCGGCCCGGCGGCGACCACCGCCGCGCGCCAGAAGAGCCGCGCGCGCGGCTCGACCAGGCCGAAGCCGGGCGCCGTGAGCGTGCGCGTGGCGAGCTCGGCCAGCTCGCCGTCGAAGGCCAGGCCCGCGACCAGGTTCCAGAGCAGCTGATCGCCGCGGAACTCCTCAGAACCCAGGGCGCCGTTCTCGAGGAACTGCGAGTCGCCGATCAGCACCAGGCGCCCCGGCGCGCTCGCGGGCCACGGCGCTTCCGCGGGTTCGATCGCCGCGGGCTCGACCGGCATCGTCTCTCCGCCGGGCGCATTCGCCGCGCCCTCGGCCGGTGGCGTCGGCGGGTTGAGGCGCAGCGGCTTCGTCGGCTTCGGGAAGCTGCCCTCGAACAGGGCCGCGAGCGGCAGTGGGCCGAGGTACTCCGCGCCCGAGCTCTTCTCGATCGCCGCCGGACCCCGCAGGAGTTCGTCCGGGATCCAGCCGCCGGTCCAGGCGTAGCTCCAGGTCTCGCGCGAGGTGAAGGCGAGCGGCGTGGCGCGGATTCCGAGCGCCGTCAGCCGCGCCGCGTCGAGACGTAGGAAGTTCGCCCACAGGAAGGCCTGGTCACCCAGACCCTGCGTGAGGGCGTGCGCTGCGAAGCCGGCCGCCGAGAGCCGGATCTGGAACGGCAGCGCCGAATCCTGGCGCTCGAAGTCGCGCCCCCCGCGCCGGCCGGTGACCTGGCTCTCGGTCGCGATCGGCACGTTCAGCGTGTCGAACAGCACTTCACGCACGAGCTCGATGCCGAGCTCGGGGAAATACAGGTGCTCGAGATCGGGATTCTGGGGCTGGGGCCAGAGCTTGGGCACGAAGTCGCCGCCACGGAACTGCTGCGCGAGCAGCTTGAAGTGCTGCGCGGCCAGGACGAGCTTGCCGCCGCCGTGGAGGTAGCGCACGGCTTCCTCGAGCATGGGCTCGATCGAGCGCCGCGGCTGCAGCCAGACGAGCACGTCGCTCTGTTCCGGCATGACGGGCGCACGCGGGTTGACGTGCACGACCTCCAGGTCGTTCTGCGCGAGCGAGGCGCGCGCCAGAGCGAACACATCCGTGCCGCTGGGCGCGAACAGGCTCTGCTTCTGGTACTCGAAGGCTTCGGCCGCCGACAGGCGCGGCACGTCCGAGGCGAAGGCCACGCGCGGGGCGGCGCGGCCGCCGAGGCGCTCGAGCGCGAAGGCGAGACGGAACTCCGTCCGTTCGAAGGCGCGCGCGTCGGGGAAGGCGAGCACGACCTCGCGCCCGCCGCGCGCCAGGCGCAGAGCGCAGGCGAAGCGCGTCACGCGCGTCACGCCATCGTCGCTGGAGGCGCCTGCCTGCGAGACGATGCCGCGTGCTTCCAGCGCCGCGCGCGCGGGCTCGTCGAGGCGCTCGGGCACGACGTGCTCGAGCGCGAGCCGGGCTCCGGCGTGCCGGAAGACGGCCAGGCTCCGTTCCAGCTCGCGCGCCGGAGTGCGCAGCACCGGCGGGAGCTGGGACGGCTCCGAGAGGTACAAGGTAGCCTCGATCTCGCCCTGGGCTCCGGCGCGCGCGGCGATCGCCGCGGCCGCGGGCGAGAGCTCGTTCACCCGTGCCGCGGTGAGATCGAGGCCGAGGTCGAGGGCGCGCGCGCCGCGCACGAACAGGAGCACCAGCGCGAGCGCACCGAGCGGCAAGGCTGCCGTCCGGCCCGCGCCCAGGAGCCGCCGTCCCGCTCCGAGTGCGCCACGCAGCAGTCCGCGTCCGTGGACGAACACCAGCAGCAGCAGGACGGGGAGCGCGATCCCGAACGCGCGCCACGCGAACCGAGTCGCCGCGGAGAAGGGCGGCAGCGGCGCGGGCGCCGCGAGATCGATGCCCGCGAGCACCAGGCGCGCGCTCGAGGTCGTGTCGTCGAGCAGCACGTCCAGCAGCCGCGGATGGGCCACGTGCTCGCGCGAGTAGAAGCCATCCGCGAAGGGCGTCTCGGCCGCCACGAAGACGAGCTCGCCGCGCCAGGGGTGGTCG
>JANOGB010000333.1:0-8284 GCA_031413955.1 Planctomycetota bacterium
TGGGGCCTCCGGGGCTTCGGCTCTCCGGGTGTCGACGATCCGGAGGCCCCCCCTCGTGTTTCTCCGCGAGGCTCCGCGCCTCCGCGGTGCGTTTTTTCAGCAACGCAAGTGTCGACATCTTGCATGGTTGGACAGGGCCAGCGCGGGCTCTCTACACTGCGCGGCGATGCCCCCGAGCTCTCTGCGCATCCGCCCGGCCTATCCACGTGAGATCGCCACGCTGGTGGAGTTCAACCGCGCCCTGGCGCTGGAGAGCGAGGGCCGCGAGCTCGATGCGCCGCGTCTGCGCGCCGGGGTCGAGGCGGTCTTCACGGACCCCAGCCGCGGCCTCTACCACGTGGCCTTGCGCGGGGAAGAGGTGCTGGGCGCCCTGCTCGTGACCAGCGAGTGGAGCGATTGGCGGAACGGCGTCTTCTGGTGGATCCAGAGCGTGTACGTGCTGCCCGCGGCCCGGCGCCAGGGAGTCTTCCGGCAGCTCTACCAGCACGTGCTCGAGCGTGCTCGCGCCAATCCCGAGGTCTGCGGCCTGCGCCTGTACGTGGACCACGAGAACGAGCGGGCACAAGACGTCTATCGCCAGCTCGGCATGCACGCGGCGCGCTATCGCTTCTTCGAGCTCGACTTCGTGCTCGAGCCGGGGAAGACGTGCGGCGCGAAGACCTGATGACCGCGCCCAGCGCGGGACCGACGCCGGCGGCCGAGGCCCTGGGCGCCTTCCGGCCGATCCCCTACATGGGCGTGATCTACGTGGTGGCCGAGGCCGTCAAGCTCGGCTTCCGGAACGGCCATCCCGACTGGTGCAACCTGGGCCAGGGGCAGCCCGAGGTGGGGGAGATGGCGGGCGCTCCGCCGCGCTTCACCGAGTATCGCGTCGAGCCCGAGGACCACGCCTACGGACCGGTCGAGGGCACGCTCGAGCTGCGCACGGCGATCGCGCGCCACGTCAACCGGCTCTACCGCGCCGGGAAGCGTTCCGAGTACACGGCCGAGAACGTCACGGTCGCCTCCGGCGGGCGGCTGGTGCTCACGCGGCTCTTCGCGGCCCTCGGCTCGGTGCGCCTCGGTTACCAGGTCCCGGACTACACCGCCTACGAGGACATGATCGCGGCCCACCTCGAGCGCCTGTCGGCCCGGGCGCTGGTGACCACGGAGTCCGAGGGCTTCGCCGTTTCGCCCGCGCGCCTCGCGCACGAGGTCGAGCGCCACGGGCTCGGGGCCTTCCTGCTCTCGAATCCCTGCAACCCGACCGGGCGCGTGCTCCAGGGCGGCGATCTGGCTGCCTACGTCGAGCTGGCGCGCGCGCGCCAGCTGACCCTGCTGCTCGACGAGTTCTACTCGCACTTCGTCTACGACGGGAACAGTCCCGGCGCGGGACCGGTCTCGGCCGCGGCCTTCGTGGAGGACGTGGAGCGCGACCCGGTGGTGCTGATCGACGGGCTGACCAAGAGCTTCCGCTATCCGGGCTGGCGCGTCGGCTGGGCCCTCGGGCCACGCGCGATGGTGGACGCGCTGACACGCGCCGCCAGCGCCATCGACGGCGGCCCGTCTCGACCGGTGCAGCGCGCGGCCGTGGCCGTGCTCGAGCCCGCCCGGGCCGACCAGGAGACCGCAGCGCTGCGGCGCGTCTTCTCCAGGAAGCGCAATCTGATGGTCGCGGGACTGGAGCGCATGGGCATCCGGTGTGCGCGCGCCAGCGAGGGCACTTTCTACGTGTGGGCCAGCCTCGAGCGCCTGCCGGCGCCGCTCGACGACGCCGAGGTCTTCTTCCGCCGCGCCCTCGAGCACAAGGTCATGACCGTGCCGGGGCGCTTCTTCGACGTCAATCCCAGGAAGGAACGCCCTGGCGCGTCACCCTTCGGCTCCTGGATGCGCTTCTCCTTCGGACCGCCCGAGGCCAACGTGCGCACCGGACTCGAGCGCCTGGAAGCGATGATCGCGAGCGCGTGAGCGCGCTGCGGGGCGCGTTGTTTGCCCGCGTTGTTTGCCGGAGGGGGCGCCGCTACAGTGTGCCGACCATGGCCGAGCCCGGGATCGAAGAGAAGCGCAAGGGTGCCTCACCGAGCGCGAGCGGAGCGCCCAAGACGGCCACGCTGCAGTTCGATGGCAAGTCGTACACGCTGCCCGTGGTGGAGGGCAGCGAGGGCGAGCGCGCGGTCGACATCACGCGCCTGCGCCAGGACTCGGGCCTGATCACGCTCGACTCCGGCTACGGCAACACGGGCGCGTGCCGCTCGTCGATCTGCTTCATCGACGGCGAGCAGGGGATCCTGCGCTACCGCGGTTACCCGATCGAAGAGCTGGCCGAGAAGAGCTCGTTCCTCGAGGTCGCCTGGCTGCTGCTATACGGCGAGCTGCCTGCGCGCGAGCGTCTGACGGGTTTCACGCACGAGCTCACGCGGCACACGATGCTGCACGAGGACTTCCGGCGCTTCTTCGATTTCATGCCGAAGAGCGCGCACCCGATGCCGATGGCCGCCGCGGCCGTGGCCGCGCTCTCGACCTTCTACCGCGAGGCCGACACCGAGGACCGCGTCTACCGCGCGATCGTGCGCCTCCTGGCGAAGATGCCGACCATCGCGGCCTACGCCTACAAGCACTCCATCGGCCAGCCGCCGATGTACCCGCGCAACGACCTCGACTACTGTCCGAACTTCCTCTACATGAGGTTCGCGACGCCGTGCGAGCCCTACTACGTCGACCCGGTGGTCGCCAAGGCGCTCGACCTCTTGCTGGTCCTGCACGCGGATCACGAGCAGAACTGCTCGACCAGCACGGTGCGCCTGGTGGGCAGCTCGCAGTCGTCGCTGTACGCCACGATCGCCTCGGGCATCAGCGCGCTGTGGGGCCCGTTGCACGGCGGCGCGAACCAGAAGGTGATCGAAATGCTCGAGCGCATCGCGCTCGAGGAGGGCAGCGCCGAGGTCTTCCTGCGCAAGGCCAAGGACAAGGACGACACCACGCGCCTGATGGGCTTCGGCCACCGCGTCTACAAGAGCTACGACCCGCGCGCGGCCATCCTGAAGCAGAGCTGCAAGGAAGTGATCGAGCGCGTGGGCGCGTCCAGCAAGCTGCTCGAGATCGCCATGCGCCTGGAGGAGATCGCGCTCGAGGACGAGTACTTCGTGCAGCGCAAGCTCTACCCCAACGTCGACTTCTACTCGGGCGTGATCTACCAGGCGATCGGCATCCCCGTGAACATGTTCACGGTGATGTTCACGCTCGGGCGCCTGCCGGGCTGGATCGCGCACTGGCTGGAGATGCGCAAGGATCCCGACACGCGCATCGGCCGCCCGCGCCAGGTCTACACCGGCCACAAGAAGCGCGCCTACGTGGGCATCGACCAGCGCTGAGCGCTCGCATCCCGCCGGAGGGTGGCGGGATCACGAACGCGCCCTCGTTCGTCAGGAAGGGTCAAGGAGCGCGCCGGACCTGCCGAAGTTCTTGGCACGCGGTGCGTTCTTTCCGCGCGCCCAGCCGTGCCCACGCAGTTCCTGCCCTCGACGAAGGCCCATCTCCGCTCCCTGGAGGGTCGTGAGCTCGAGCTCACCCTCTTGATGCCGTGCCTGGACGAGGCCCGCACGCTCGGGGACTGCGTGACGAGGGCGGCTCTGTTCCTGCAGACGCACGGCATCGCCGGCGAGGTCCTGGTGGCCGACAACGGGAGCCAGGACGGTTCCCGGGAGGTCGCCGAACGCTGCGGCGCGCGCGTCGTGGTGGTGGCCGAGCGCGGGTACGGCGCGGCGCTCGCAGGTGGGATCGAGGCCGCACGGGGCCGCTTCGTGATCATGGGCGATTCCGACGGCAGCTATGACTGGTCCGGCGTGCTGCCTTTCGTGGAACGCTTGCGCGCCGGCGACGAGCTGGTGATGGGCAATCGCTTCCGCGGCGGGATCCAGGCCGGCGCCATGCCGCTGCTCCACCGCTACCTCGGCAATCCCTTCCTGACTGCCGTCGGCCGGCGCCTCTTCGGCAGTCCGTGCGGCGACTTCTACTGCGGGCAGCGCGGCTTCGCGCGCGCGGCCGCCGTGCGCATGGACCTGCGCTCGACGGGCATGGAGTTCGCGCTCGAGATGCTGGTCAAGGCGACCCTGCTCGGCATGCGCGTGTCGGAGGTCCCGATCACGTTGCGCCCGGACGGGCGCGGACGGCGCTCGCACCTGCGGACCTGGCGCGACGGCTGGCGCAGCCTGCGTTTCTTCCTGCTGTACTCGCCACGCTGGCTGTTCCTCTATCCGGGGCTCTTGCTCCTGGCCCTCGGGCTGGGTCTCGGAACGTGGCTCCTCTCCGGGGCGCGCGTCATCGGGCCGCTGCGCCTGGATGTCCACACGTTGCTCTATTGCGCGGTGGCGATCAGCGTGGGCTTCCAGCTCGCGGTGTTCTCGTTCTTCGGCAAGATCCTGGCGCTGATCTCCGGCGCGCACCCCCCCGAGCCCGGCACCGAGCGCGCCGTGCGCGTGCTGCGGCTCGAACACGGGCTCCTCGGCGGGGGCCTGCTGGTCTTCGCGGGTCTGTACGGCGGGATACGGGCCACGGTGGGTTGGGGCATGACCCACTTCGGCGACCTCGATCCGTTCGTGGTGATGCGCACGACGATTCCCTCCGCACTGCTGCTCATGCTGGGGAGCCAGGTGATTTGCTGGAGCTTCTACTTCAGCTTGCTGAAGACGCAGTTGCAGATGGCGAGGCAGAGGGAGGCGGACGAGCGCCGTACGGACGAAGAAGAGGCGCTGCAGTGGCGGGGGCGGAAGGCAGCTTGACCGCCCGTTCCGGGTGGTGGCTGCGCCTCGCGCTGGGCATCGTGCTCCTGCTGGGGATCCAGCAGCGGCTGCGCTCCCTCGACCAGAGCGCGCTGTTCATCGACGAGGGGGAATCCAGCCTCAACGCGCTGTCGATCCTCGCCAACGGCTATCCCGCCGAGCGTTACCTCGGCCTGCCGATGTTCGAGAACACGCTCACCGAGCCCTGGCCCGAGAGCGAGGAGTACGAGTTCCGTGACACGAGTTACTCCTCGCGCGGCATGGCCATCTACCACGGCTGGCTGCCGCTCTACGCCATCGCCCTCTCGCAGTACCTGCACGGCGTCCGCCCGGACGAGCGCACCGATCCGCCGCGCGTGCAGCACGACGATGAAGAGATCCGGCGCCGCATCCGCGCCGCACGCTTGCCGGCCGTGGCCTTCGGGGCCCTGTTCCTGCTGGTGACGTTCCTGACCGGGCGGATGCTCTACGGGGTCGACGCCGGGCTGGCGGCGCTCCTGTTCGCGGCCTTCGCGCCCAAATGCATCTGGCTCGCCCAGCAGGCGCGTTACTACTCGGCCGGGCTGGCCCTGAGCATGCTCGCCGTGTATGCGGCCTGGCGCTTCCACCGTCACGGCCGCTGGCGTGACGCGCTCGCGGCCGGGGCGGCCTTCGTGCTCCTGTTCCACACGAGCAGCTTGGCCTTCGCGATCGCCCTCGTGCCGTGCGTGCTGCTCCTCCCGGGCGTGCTCGGCGCGCCACGGGGCCGCGCGAAGCTGGCGCTGGGTGCGCTCGTCGTGACGCTCGGGATCGTGCCGTGGATGCTCTGGACCGGGTACCTGGAACACGGCGGCCGGATCCCGATGGCGCGCTCGAGCCTCGCCTTTCCGGCCGATTATCTCGTCTATCTGGGCGGGCGGACCGGGCGCGTCCTGCTCGGAGTGTTGATCGTGCTGGCCTTCGGTGGCGTCTGGCTCGCGCGCCGGCGGCTGCCGCAGCGCCTGGCGGCGGTCGTCGGTGGGGCGGGCCTGCCGGTCTTGTTCGCGGTGGTCTGGATCCTCTCGGCCTACTTCGGTTTCCAGGTCCTGGTGCCGGCGGCGAGCTGCTCGATGGCGCGCCTCTCCCACGTCCTCATCGCGGGCCCGATCCTGCTCGGTTCGCTCGGGATCGCGCTGCTGGCGCGGGTCGTCCTGCCCGGGCACGCGACCCTGCTCTCGGCCGCGGCGGCTGTGACGATGCTGGCCGCTTCCGGGGGCCAGCCCCAGCAGGCGAATCCGTACGAGACTCGCGCGGTCTTCGAGCTGGTCGAGCACCTGCGCGGCCGGGAGCTCGAGGGCGACACCCGGATCTACGCCCTGCCCTACCAGCACTTCTGCCTGACCTACTACACGGGTCTCCCGGTCCAGTCGATCGCTCCCGTACGCAGGGAGTTCCTGGACAACACCCCAGGCGAGGTCCTGATCCTGGAGACGGTTCACCGCCTGCCGCCGCCGCAGTGGGAGGGGGTGCAGCGCCGCGCGCGCGAGCACGGGGTCGCGCTGGCCGACGACGAAGCGCGAGAATGGGTTCCGTTGCTGCACCGGCGCATGATCCGCGCCGAGGTCGAGCCGCTCGTGCGCGAGCTCGCGCCCGCGCTCGGACCAGAACCGGAGTGGGTCGGCCCCGTGGTCGCCGACCTGCGCCTGGAGGCCGAGGAGTCCGGCCGCGGCCGCATCGACTTCGGACACGACAATCCGGCCATGTTCGCCGGCCGTCCGCCCATGACGATCGCCGACTTCTGGCCGGCCTTCTTCTACCGCTTCGTCGCTCCGGAGCGGCGCACGGGGGCCCACCTGAACTACGCCGCGCGCATGCGCTCGGCGCGTGCGCTGCTGCTCCCCTCCTCGTGGATCGTGCTCACCTGCCCCGCGCGCCCGGACGTTCCGTGAGCGGAAGGATTGCCCCGGCTAGCGCGGGGAATGACTAGGAGGTAGCATTATGGGCTGGGTCCCGGAGCCGTGCTCCGGAGGGTTGGGTCACGCATGAAAGTTCTACTGGTCGAGGACGATCCACGCGTCTCGGGTTTCGTCGAGCGCGGGCTCGACCAGCTCGGCTTCCAGGTCGAGCTGGCGACCGACGGCCGGCGTGGACTGAACCGGGCGCTGGGGGGCGGACACGAGGTGGTCGTGCTGGATCTCTTGCTGCCGGTCATGGACGGTAACCAGGTCCTGGCCGAGCTGCGCCGCCGCGGTGCCGGGGTGCCGGTGCTGGTGCTGTCGGCCCTGGACGGAGTCGGGGATCGAGTGCGGGCCCTGGACGGGGGCGCGGACGACTTCCTGGTCAAGCCCTTCAGCTTCGACGAGCTGGTGGCGCGCGTGCGCGCCCTGGGACGCCGCCCCCAGAGTCTCACGGCTGCGCTGCTCGAGGTGGGCGATCTGGGCATGGACCTCACCACGCGGCGCGTGACGCGCGCCGGGCGGAGCGTGTCGTTGACGGCCAAGGAGTTCGCGCTGCTCGAGTTCCTCGTGCGCCACAGGGATGCCGTGGTCACGCGCACGATGATCGCCGAGCACGTCTGGGGCCAGCACTTCGGCTCCTTCAGCAACGTGATCGACGTCTACATCCGCTACCTGCGCGCCAAGGTCGACGAGGGCAGCGAGCTCAAACTGATCCACACGGTGCGCGGGGTCGGATACGTGCTGTCCGAGCGCGGTCCGTGAAGCCGCCGTCGATCCGCTGGAAGCTCATCTTCCCGACGCTCTCGTTGGCCGCACTGACCGCGGCCGCGCTGGTCTTCCTGCTGCACTCGCGTACAAAGGACCAGCTCGTGCGTGGCCTGGAGCGAACCCTGGCAACCAAGTGCGAGGAGGTGCGGACCGTGCTCCGCGCCGGGAGCTCGGTCATCGACCTCGGCGCCTTCATCGAGGTGGAGACGAAGTACAGCTCTTCTCCGCACGAGTACTTCTACGAGATGCGCGATGGCGCGGGGACACGCCTGCTCGCCAGCGCGAATCTGGTCGCGGGGAGCCTGGGGGCCCTTGAACCGGGCGAGGAACTCGCCACCCAGCCGCACCCCGGCGGACAGCCGGGACGGGTCCGCGTTCGCAGCGAGCGCCTGCCCGCCGACGTCGAGCTGGCCGGAAGGCGAGATCTGTTGCTTTCGGTCGCAGTTTCCCTCGCGCCCCTGGAGCAGGCCATCCGCGCGAACCTGATCGAGAACGTGCTGGCGGCGTGCGCGGGCCTGGCGTTGCTCTTCGGGATCCTGTGGGTCATCGTCGGGCGCACGCTGCAGCGCGTGGCGGCCATCACGAGCCGGGCCTCGAAGCTCACCTCGACCAGCCTGCGCGAGCGCCTGCCCCTGCGCCTGCCTCTGAACGGCAGCGGCGACGAGCTGGACGAGCTCTCGGCCGTGCTCAACCGCATGCTGTCGGGGCTGGAGCGCTCGCTGCAACAGATGGAGGACTTCACGTCCGACGCCGCGCACCAGCTGCGGACGCCGTTGACGCGCATCCGCGTCGAGCTCGATCTCGCTCTGGCGAATGCGCGCCTGGAGGGCGAGGCTCGGGAGC
>JANOGB010000334.1:0-2544 GCA_031413955.1 Planctomycetota bacterium
CCGGGCTCCAGCCCGGCTCTTCGTCTTGGCTCCTTCCTCCCTCCGAAGAGGAACGGAAAGAAAAAGACAACGGAGCCGGGCTGGAGCCCGGCGCTCCCGGCTGAGCCAAGCCCGCCTTCCTGTGCAGACGCGCCGGCTCCGCCAGGATCCTGGCGAAGCCCAGCGCCGCGCGCGGGTCGGTCCCCTTCGCGGCGCGCTCGCCGTAGCGCGCATCCGAAGCGCCCATCAGGCTGAAAGCCGACTCGACGCCCTCGACCAGCACCGCACCGCCGCGCACCAGCACGCGCGCGCGGCCCGTGACCCGCTCCTGCGAAGAAGCGAGCAGAGCCTCGATGTCGCGCTGCAGCGGGTCGTGGAACAGACCCTGGTGCAAGCGGCGCCCGTACTGGTCGCCGAGCTGGTCCTTCGTGCTGCGCTGGTCCTCCGTCAGCACGAGCTTCTCGAGCTCGCGGTGCGCCGTCAGCAGCACCTCCGCCGCAGGCGCCTCGAAGGCGATGCGCCCCTTGATGCCGAGCACCGTGTCGCCGAGGTGGTACCCGCGCCCGGCGCCGAGCGCGCCCGCGCACGCGTTCAGGCGCTCGATCAGCGCCACGGGCGCGAGCGCTTCCCCGTCCAGCGCCACCGGTTGGCCGCGCTCGAACGTGACCAAGAGCGTCCCCGTCCCGCGCGCACCACGCGTCCAGTGCCAGCCCTCCTCGGGCAGGGCTTCCCAGCTCGTGGCAAGCTCTTGCCCGCCGATCGTCAGGCCCCACAGGCCCGCGTTGACCGAGTAACGGCCGCCGGAGGGCGGCAAGGCGAGACCCTGCTGCGCCAGATAGGCGCGCTGCTCGTCGCGCGAGAGACCCAGCTCGCGTACGGGCGCGAGCACGGAGAGCTCGGGCGCGAGCGTGGCGAGCGCCGCCTCGAAGCGCACCTGGTCGTTGCCCGCGGCGGTACAGCCGTGGGCCACGGCGTCGAAGCCCCGCGCCAGGGCCTCGCGCGCCAGGATCTCGGCCTGCAGACCGCGCTCGGCGCCGACCGACAGTGGATAGACCTCGCCGCGGCGCACGTTGCCAGCGATCAGCCAGCGGATCACGCGGGTGTACAGCTCGGCGCGTGCGTCGACGAACAGGTGCTGCACCGCGCCCGTCGCCAGGGCACGGCGCTCGAGCTCGTCGCGCTCGGCCGCGCTCCAGCCACCGCAGTCGATGGAGAGCGTCGTGACTGCGTGCCCATGCTCACGGGTGAGCCAGGCGACCAGGAAAGAAGTGTCGAGACCGCCGGAGTAGGCAAGGAGGACTTTCATCGCGTCAGGCATCCGATACGAGTTGATTGACGCGTTTCTTCACGCGCACTGTCGCCGTCTTCGAGCTGAGCGCCACGAGCACGGTGTCGTCGCCGGCCACCGTGCCTACCACGCCCTCGAGATCTTCCGCCTCGAGCGCACGGGCAACCGCGCTGGCCGCACCCGGTTCACAGCGCAGCAGCAGGAACTCACGCGCCACCTCGGTCGAGCGCAGCAGGCTCTTCAGCGCCGCGAGCGGCGTCACGCGTTCCGGCTCGCGGATCTGGTAGACGCCGGCCTCTTTTGCCACGCGCAGGAGCCGCAGATCACGCGACAGCACGGGCTGGGAGGCGCGGTAGCCCGCCGCCTTCAGCCTGGCGCGCAGCTCGGCCTGGCTCTGGATCGAACCCTCGAGCACCAGGCGGCGGATGGCCGACCGGCGTTCTTCGGACCTGGACATCCATCGAGAATAGAAACAAAGCCGCGCCGGGCAACAAGCGCATCTTTATTCCGCATAGACGCGAGCGCGCAACATACTATCCATGAGCGTGGGTCTCGGGCGCAGGCTGGCGTCTCGCGTCCCGCCCGCCGGAAGGCGGCCGGACCCGCTCCCCCCTGCGCACATGTGCGCACGGCCTCTGCTCGCCGGGGCATCTACACTTCAGTCATGTGGAGCACGGACGTGCTGCGCGAGGAGCATCGCTGGATCCTGCGCATGCTGCAGTGTCTGGAGCGCGTGGCCAGGGACTCGGAGCACGCGGGACGCCTCGACGCAGCGAGCGCGGCCGAGCTCCTGGCCCTCTTCCAGCACTTCGCGGACGGCTTGCACCAGGAGCGCGAAGAAGGCTGCCTCTTCCCGCGCCTCCTGGCGCGCGCCCGCAGCGTGGCCGAGCGCCTCGAGGTCGGCCGCCTGTGCGGCGCGCACGAACAGGAGCGCCGCGCCATGGCGCGCATGAACGAGCAGCTCCTCGGCGCGATCTACGGACAGGCTCGCAGCCTGCGCGACTTTCAGCACGCGGCCCTGGGCTACATCGCGCTGCAGCGCGAACACGTCCTGCACGAGAACCAGACGCTGCTCCCCCTGGCCGACCAGCTCCTGCGTCCCGAGGACGACGAAACCGTCATGCAGGGCTTCATCGCCCTCGAACACGAGGGCCCGGAAGCCCTGAAGCGCGTCTTCGAGCGCATCCAGGCCATCTGCGCGCGGCTCGGAGTGGACACGAAGATCACGGCCTAGGAGGCCGTGGGGTTTCCCTCACCTGGGAGCGCCGGGCTCCAGC
>JANOGB010000335.1:0-1706 GCA_031413955.1 Planctomycetota bacterium
CCGGGCTCCAGCCCGGCTCTTCCTTCTTGGCGTTTTTCATCCTCAAAGAGGAGAGGGAAGAGCAGGAGCAGAGCCGGGCTGGAGCCCGGCGGTCCCAGGGGGAGACTCAGCAGGGCGGGAACTCGATGAAGTCGGGCGGGATGCTGCGCGCGAGGAAGTGGCTCGCGTCCGGAGCATGGAAGGCGGTACCGGCGAGGTGGGCGGCGCGGGCGCGGATCGTGAGGATGGCCGGCGAGTGCGCGCGGCGCACGCCGACGCGCTGAGCCTCCGCCAGCGTCGTGGCGAGGTGTACGTACTGGCGGCCCATCGCACGCAGGCCCTCGCGGCGCACGTGCGCGAGCGCGGCCGGGCTCGTGCCGTGGTAGAGGATCTCGGGCGGCTCGACGGGCGGATAGACAACGGTGGGTTGGACGCGCGCGTGGCCGTAGCGCGCGCGCACGAGCTCGCCACGCTGCTCGAAACGCTGCTGGCCAGGGTCGAGAAGGAGCGCCAGCACTTCTTCGCTCCCGGCGCGGGGCGAGGCGTGGCGCTCGAAGTGTCGCCCGACGACGGCCACGAGCTCCGCCAGCGGCACGAAGCCCTCGCCGTCGGGCGTGAGCCCGAAGTCGCCGGCGCGGTGGCGCAGCACGAGGGACAGGAACTTCGAGAGCCGCACCGGGTCGTGGCGCTGGGCCGGGGCCGGCGAGGTCTCGGCCGCGAGCAGCGCGCCGAGCTCTGCTCCGAAGACGGCGCGCACGATGCGCGTGATGTTGCGCGCGTCGTCCAGACCGCGGTGCTGCGTGCCCTCCAGCGCGAGCCCGAGCTCCGCCAGGAGCGTGCTCATCCCGGCCGGCTTGCGCCCGAGGCGCCGCGCGACGGCGCGCTTCAGGTTCCAGTGGCCGGCGAAGGGATAGGCCACGCCATGCTGGCGGCAATCGCGCTGGAACTGGCGCTTGTCGTACTCGCCCCAGGAGGAGAACAGCACCTCGTGCGGGTCGCCGATCCAGGCCAGGAAGCGCGCGAAGGCCGCGGGGAAGAGCTCGGCCGCGTCGACCTCGGCCTGGGTGATCGTGGTGAGCCGCCGGCAGAAGGGGCTGAGCAGCGGGTGACGCACCGGGCGCACGAAGGTCTGGAACTCGCGCGCGGCCGCGCTGTCTCCGGGCTCGACGAGCAGCGCCCCGATCTCGATCGTCTCCATCTCCTCGGCGCGTTGCTCGCGCGCCTCCCAGCAGGTGGCCTCGAGGTCGACGACGAGCAACGCGCGCGACATGCAGCGCCGAGGATATCGCCCCTGTAGCATGCACGCAGCCATGAGCCCCGCCCGTGAAATCCGCCTGGACTGCGCCGCCTTTCTCGACTCGCCGCAGGCGGCCGGCTTGGGCGCGAAGCGCGCAGACCTACGCACGATCGTCGAGCGCTATCTCACTTGCGCCTACGACGAGCTCGGCAAGGCCCCGCACCTGCTCGAGGGCGAGGACCTCGAGCAGATCCTGCTGGAGCGCCTGCCCGCCCACTTCGGGAAGCGCGATCCGCTGGCCGAGGCCGTGGAGGACGTGCTCACGGCCTACCTCGCGTTCCTGGGCGAGGAAGCCGTCGTGCTGCACGCCTTCGAGCTCGCGAACGCGCTGTCCGTACATGCGCCTGCCTTCCGTGCGAAGGTCGCGTCGGGCGAGCTAGCCGGCCGCGCGCCGCAGAAGAAAGCAGCGCCCTTCGTGCACCGCGCCGAC
>JANOGB010000336.1:0-4912 GCA_031413955.1 Planctomycetota bacterium
CCGGGCTCCAGCCCGGCTCTGCTTCTTCTTTTCTTTTCTTCCTCTTCGGAGAGAGGAACGAGCCAAGAAAAAGAGCCGGGCTGGAGCCCGGCGCTCCCGGCTGAATCAAGCCTGGCTGCGCAGGGCGAAGCCGATGAGTCGGTAAAGCAGCCGCGCGCCGACGTTCTCGTCCCAGCCGGCGCCGGCGTGGCTGTCCGCGGCGGGCGCGACCTCGTTCAGGTCGAAGCCCACGATGCGGCGGCCCGAGCGCACGAGCTCGTCCAGCCACAGCATCGACTCGTTCCACGTGAGCCCACCCGGCACCGGCGTGCCGGTGTTCGGGCACAACGCCGGCTCGAGCCCATCCACGTCGAAGGTGACGTAGACGGTCCCGGGCAAGGGCTCGAGCGTGCGCCGCACGAGCGCTTTCAGGTTGTGCCCGGAGTGCTTGGCGTCGGCCCAGTCGAGGTCGAAGAGCGTCTGGATGCGGCCGCCGCTCGCGTGGATGAAGTCGTTTTCTTCCGCGCTGAAGTCGCGGATCCCGACCTGCACGATCTTCGCCACGCCGTCGATGCGCTCGGCCACGTTGCGCAGGATCGAGGCGTGGGACCACGTGAAGCCCTCGTAGGCGGGGCGCAGGTCGGCGTGCGCGTCGAAATGCAGGAGCCCGAGGCCCGGGTAGCGCGTGGCGTGAGCCTGGATCGCGCCGAAGGGCACGGAATGGTCGCCGCCGACCAGCGCGCACAGCTTGCCGTGATCGAGGATCTCGTTGGCGCGTTCCTCGACCCAGCGGTTGAGCTCCACCTGGATCGCGTCGACGCGCTCCGCGACCTTGCGCAGCTTCGGGTCGTGCTCGCTGCCACCCGCCGCGATTACCGGCTCGGCCATGTGCGAGGCCTCGTCGTTCCACGCGCTCACCTTCGCATCGAGCGGCGCCATCCAGATCCCGCTCTCGTAGGGCTTGCCGTTCCAGTGATCGTGGAGGTCGACCTGGCGGCTCGCCGCCAGGATCGCGGCCGGCCCGCGCGCCGTGCCCTTGCGATAAGAAGTGGTGGCGTCGAAGGGCACGCCGAGGACGTGGACGCGGGCGCCGTGCGGATTGGAGGGCAGGCCGAAGATGCCGCTCTCGGGGCCTGCCGCAGCGTTGGGGTCGAAGGTTGGAGGCGCGGAGCGGGAAGCGGTACCAGGCTTCATGCCGAGCGATCCTAGCGTCCGCCCGCGGGCGGAAGGCGATTCTCGCCCGCACGGGTGACCGGCCGAAAGATCCACCGTAGACCACCAAGAGCCCGTACAGGCTCGGCGTTCGAGGAGTACCCACGGGGACAATCAACAGCCAAGAGGCAATGGACGAGCCCTCTGACGGACGGCTGCTCGCGGAATGGAGCAGGGGAGTTTCGAGCGCCTTCGAGGCGCTCGTCGCGCGCCACGAGCGCGCGCTCTTGCGCCACGCCCGGGTGCTGCTCGGTGACTGGCGCTCGGGCGAAGACGTGGTGCAGGAGGTCTTCCTGCGCCTCGCGCAACGCCCGCCGACCCTCGAAGCGGACGTGCAGGGCGATCCGCGCGCAGAGTCGGCCGTCCTTGCCGCCTGGCTGCACCAAGTCCTCCGGAACCTCTGTATGGACACGAAACGCAGCGAGATGCGCCGCAAGCGGCGCGAAGAGCAGGCCGCGGAGCACGAAGCGACCTCTGGCGGCATGGACTCGGTCGACACGGCCGACACCAAGGCGGCGGTGGAGCGCGGACTCCTGAGGCTCCCCGTGGACCAGCGCGAGGTGCTGGTCTTGCGCCTCTTCGACGAGAAGAGTTATTCCGAGATCGCCACGATCACGGGGCGCAAGATCGGGACGGTGGGGTGGTTGATCAGCGTGGGCATGAAGGCGCTGGCGGCGGAGCTGGCGCCGCTGGCGGGTGGCGAAGCCGCGCGCGAGGTGCGCGCGGTGCCGGCGATTCCCCCGATGCCGAGCTTGCAAGGCGGTGTGTCATGAAGAACGAGAACGTCCCCGAGATCGAACAGGCGCAGCACGAGAAGCTGTGCGCCTACGTCTTCGGCGAGCTCCAGGGCGCGGAGCGCGCGGCCTTCGAGGTCGAGCTCCTGCGTTCGCCGGTGTTGCAACGCGAGCGCGAGCGACTCACGGCCACGATCGGCCTCGTGCAGCGCGCGGTGCCCGATGAAGGGCTCTCCACGGCCGTGCGGCGCGACCTCCTCGCTTCGGCCCGGCGCTCGCGCTTCCGCTTCCTGCGCGGACGCAGCCTGGTGCGGGTCGCGGCGGCGGTCGTGTTGATCCTCGGCGGCGTGTTCGCCGTGCGGATGCTCACGGGTCGGGTGAATTCGTTCACCGAGCGCTCGTTGCAGAACCTCAAGGTCGCGCGCTCCCCGGTAACGCCAGGCTCCAGCCTGGCCTCCGGTGCGGCGAGCGAGGCAGACCGAGCGTCCGAAGGCGCCGCGGCCGATGCGCTGGAGGAGCTGCGCAATCTCGGATACGTCGGTAGCGGTGGCCCGCCCGCGGATGGGGCCGCGGCACCCGCGCCGGAAGTCGCCCAGGCGCTCGAAGCGCTGGGCTACAGCGGCGGAGGCGGCGCGGAATCGCTCGCGTTTCGACTGGCGCCGCAGGGAGCCGCGGGGGCGCAGCTCACCGCGATAACCGATGCCAAGCAGATCTCGCTGGGCGTGCCCGCGGAAGAGGAGAGGCGCTACGGCACGGGAACTCCGCCCGCATTCGCCGCGCGCCGTGCTGGCGCCTCTCTGGGAACCGGAGGCGGCGACCAGGGCGGGCGAGCGGTTGCGGCGACCAGGTCCGCCACGGCGAAGACTCTCACCGCTCCGGTCGTCGGCGGAGTCTACCGAGGGCCGTCGGACTCGAAGCCGGCGCGAGAAGCCCTGGAGGACAAGATCGGCAACTTCCTGGCGAGCGCACCTGCCGCGCCCGCGGCGGGCGAGGCTCGCGACGGGGCGACCATCGGCCTCGCCGCGGCTCACCAGTTGCCTGCCGCCGAGTTGCTGGACCTCGGCTACGTCGGCGAGGACGACTCAGACGAGAGCCGCAAGAAGCAGGAAGACTCCTTCCGGTCGCGGCGCGAGCCCGTGCTCACGCGCGAGCAGGTCGCGGCCCAGGTCGAGCAGCTCCTCGGCGCCAGCCGTGTCGCGCCAGGCGAGACGCCGAGCGACATGTTCTTCCGCTACTGGGGCGACAGTCCGTTCCAGCTGGCTGAGGAGCAGAAGACCTCGACCTTCGCGGTCGACGTCGACACGGCGAGCTACGCGCTCGTGCGCGCCTACCTGAACCGCGGCGAGTTGCCGCCGCGCGAGGCGGTGCGTACGGAGGAGTTCGTCAACTACTTCAAGGCCGACCAGGCTCCGCCCACGGACGGCCAGCCCTTCGCCATCGGCCTCGAGCTCGCGCCCAGCTTGTTCGCCAAGGACGCACGCACCGAGATGCTGCGCGTGACCGTGCGCGGCAAGGACGTGGCCGAGTCCGAGCGCCAGCCGGTCGCGCTGACCTTCGTGATCGACACCTCGGGCTCGATGGAGGAGGGCGGGCGGCTCGAGCTCGTCAAGCGCGCGCTCACGCTGCTCCTGCGCCAGCTCGGCTCGGGTGACTCGGTCGCGGTGGTCAAGTTCAGCAACCAGGCGGCGGTCGTGACGCCCATGATCCCGGCCGCGCGCCGCGGCGAGCTCGAGGGCCTGATCCAGGCGCTCTCTATCGAGGGAGGCACGAACGTCGAGGCCGGCTTGCGCCTGGGCTACGAGGTCGCGCTCCAGGGCCTCGCGCATGGCGCGGTCAACCGCGTGATCCTGTGCTCGGACGGCGTCGGCAACATCGGTGAGACCGGCGCGCGGGGCTTGCTCGAGTTCGTGAAGGAGGCGCGCCTGAAGGGCATCTACTTCAATACGGTCGGCGTCGGCATGGGGAACCACAACGACGCCTTCCTGGAAGAGCTGGCCGACAAGGGCGACGGCGTCTGCAACTACGTCGATTCCGACGCCGAGGCGAAGCGCGTGTTCGTCGACGGCCTCGCCAGCGCGCTCCAGCCGATCGCGCGCGACGTCAAGATCCAGGTCGAGTTCGATCCGCTGCAGGTCGAGAGCTGGCGCCTGCTCGGCTACGAGAACCGCGTCCTGCGCGAGCAGGATTTCAAGAACGACAAGATCGACGCGGGCGAGGTCAATGCCGGGCACCAGGTGACCGCGCTGTACGAGCTCGTGCGTCGGCCGAGCCGCAGCGGGGCACTCGCGACCGTGCATCTCCGCTACAAGCCGCCCTTCGCCATCGACCAGGGCAAGGAGGGCGAGCGCGCGCGGACCGAGGCCGAGCTCGGGCTCGAGCAGGATCGCCCGCTGCAGGCCGCGACCGTCCTGCCGGGCTTCGCCGCGGCCACGAACGGCTACCAGCGCGCGGTGCTGGTGGCCCAGTTCGCCGAGGTGCTGCGCCAGAGCGTGCACGCGCGCGGCGACGCCTTCGCGAACCTGCTGCGGGAATCGCGCCGGCTCGAGAAGGCGCTCGGCGATCCGGACTTCAGCGAGTTCGTGGCACTGCTCGAGCGCGCGAACCCGCTGCTCGATGCGCGTACAAAGGAGGAGACGCCGCTCGTGCAGCAGCTCCTCGACGAGCTCAGCGGCCTGCACCACGAGCAGGCCTTGCGCGAGCGCAAGCGCGACCTGGCTCTCCAAGCGGGCGAGCCGGAGAAGCCCAAGGAAGAGAAGCAGGCGGACGAGCAGGTCGAACGCGAGGCGCGAGAGAAGATCCAGCGTCTCGAGGCCGAGGTCCGCGCCGAGCTGTATCGCGTCAGTGGCATCGAGCAACCGACACCGGATGAGCGCCGGGAACTGCAAGAGCTCGGCTACGGCGGCGACGACGAGTAGTCGCCGACCTTCTTCTCACCCTGGGAGCGCCGGGCTCCAGCCCGGCTCTTTTTCGTGGCTCGTTCCGTTTTC
>JANOGB010000337.1:0-3835 GCA_031413955.1 Planctomycetota bacterium
CCGGGCTCCAGCCCGGCTCTGCTCGTCTTCTTCTTCCTTCCTCCGAGACCGTGGAGAGCGGAGGGAGCGGACAAGAAAAGAGCCGGGCTGGAGCCCGGCGCTCCCGGTTGAGCAAGCCGGGGATTCAGCGCGCTTGCAGCAGCGCGCCGTGCACCTCGGCCGTGCCGGGGCCGCGGGCCTGGGCCCTGGCGAGCAGGCGTTCCACGACTTGCAGCAAGGCCGTGGCGTCGCCCGCGTGCCCGGCGGAAGCCAAGCACGCCCCGCCCACGGAGGCGGAGAGCCGCAGGGGGCTCGCGGTGGTGCCGAGCACGAGGCTCTCCAGCTCCTTGCGCAGGCGCTCGGCCAGCGCGCGCTGGCCGAAGGGCGTCGCGTCCCCGAGCAGCACGGCGAAGCGCCCGGGCGCGAGCCGGGCCGCCAGGTCCTGCTTGCGCGTGAGGCGCGCGAGGGCGCCGGCCAGGGCGCGCTGCACCTCGGTGCGAGCCTCGCCGCTCGGCAGCGCGGCGAAGCCATCGATCTCCACCAGGAACAATCCGAGCGGGCGCGCCAGGTTCCCGTCTGCCCGGGCGCGGATCTCTTGCTCCAGGACGTGCTGGAACGCGGCCTCGTTGGCGCTACCGGTGAGCGCGTCGACGTGGGCCGGATCGGCGAGCAAGCGCCGGCGCTGGGTCGGATCCACGGCCGTGCGCAAGCTCTCGTTCTCGCTTGCCTGGCCCAGGCTGCGCTGGACCAGCTCGGCGCGCGCTTCCTCCAGGATGCGCTCGTGCGTGCGTCCCTGCGGCAGGTCGAGCTCCAGCAGCCCGGCGGTCTCGCGGATGGGCGCCTCGAGCCCCGAGAGCAGCGCTCCCAGCTCGCTCTCGTCCAGCCCGAACCAGCGCTTGGCGCAGGCCTGGGCGCGCCCCAGCGCGCGCGCGCCCTGCGCGAGCGTGAAGAGGTCCGTGGCATGCGCGGCGAGCGCCAGCACGCGCACGAGCTGCACGAGCTCTGCGGGTGTCTCGCGCGCCGGATTGTCCGGGCCTCCGGCCTGGCTCACGGCGACCTGCAGCACCGGCGGGAGTTGCCAGGAGCGCAGCAACGCGCCGCCAACGTCGAGGTGGTCGAAGCCGAGCCTGCGCCGCTCGAGCTCGGCGTCCGGCCACGCGCACTGGTTTGCGGCGCACTCGCGCAGCACGGGCTCGTATTCCGCTGGCAGGCAGCGCGCGAGGACGACCTGTCCGATCTCGGCCAGCAGGCCAGCCAGGAAGGCCTCGTCCTGGGCGGGCAGCCCGACGCGGCCGGCCAGGGCGCGCGCGGCCACCGCGCGCACCAGGCTGCGGCGCCAGTAGCGCGCGTAGTCGAAGCCACCCTGCGTGCCCGCGCGCGGCACGGCGGCCACGAGCGAGAAGGACAGCGACATGAGCTGCACGGTCTTCATGCCGAGCACGAGTGTGGCGCGCTGCAGCGTGCGCACTTCCTCGCCGCAGCTGTAGAGCGACGAGTTGGCGAAGCGCAGGAGGCGCGCGGCCAGGGCCGGATCCGCGGACAGCGCGCGCGCCAGGTCGTCCAGCGTGGTCTCCTCGGCCCGGCACAGGCGCAGCACTTCCAGAGCCACGGCCGGCAGCGTCGGCAGGTTGTCGGCCTGCCTCAGGACGGTTTCCAGGCGCGGATCTATGGGCGGCAGCATGGCGCGCGACTTGGCTCATCGGACTCATCGGCCGTTGCGCCGCCCGACCCTCGCTCGCCCTCGTGGGTCCGCTCGCGAGCAGGAATCTTCCCAGGCGTGGGAAGGCCGCTCAGCTCCGCCCGGGGAACTCCGTCTTCGGGTAGAGCTCGCAGCGATTCCGGCCGTTCTTCTTGGCCTTGTACAGGTAGTGGTCGGCGAGCTTGATGAGCGCGCCAGCCTCGGCTGGAGACTCGAAGCGCGCGATGCAGGCCCCGCCGAAGCTGGCCGTGACCGAGAGCTGCTGGCCGTCCACCTCGAGCTTCTCCTGCTCGATGGCCTCGCGCAGCCGATCCGCCATGGTCTTGAGGCCGAAGGGATTGGTCTGGGGGATCACGACCGCGAACTCCTCGCCGCCGTAGCGCGCCGAGATGTCGCCCTTGCGCGTCATGCGCCCGAGCAGCCCGCCCACCATGCGCAGCACCTCGTCGCCCACCTGGTGCCCGTAGGTGTCGTTGAAGCGCTTGAAGTGGTCGATGTCGACCATCAACAGGCCCAGGGCGCGTGGCACGTTCGCGGCGCCGCGCGCGCGGATCTCCTGCTCCAGGAAGGTGTCGAAGGCGGCGCGGTTGGGCAGGCCCGTCAGCTTGTCCGTGTTGGCGCGCGTCGCGAGCTGAGTCTTCTCGCACTCGAGCTCCTGGTTGCGGCGCTGCGCGGCCGCCAGATCGACGGCCGTTCCCAGGCTGACCTGCACCATCTGCATGCGCGCCTGGTCGAGGATCGCCTCGTGCGAGGTGCCGCTCGGGAGCTGGATCGAGAGCAGCTCGGCGGCCTCGTTGATGCCCGACTCGAGGCCCAACAGGAGGGCGTTGACCTCGTTCTCGGGGATGCCGAAGACGCGCAGCATGTCCTGGTGGAGCTGGGTCAGGACCGCGCCCTTCTCCACGTTGCACAGCACGCCCTCGGCCAGGTTCGCCATGCCGAGCACCTGACTGAGCCGTTTCTGTTGTGCGTCCTGGATGTGCTCCAGCTCCTCCGGACGCGACCACGAACCGACCGTCACGTAGATCAGCGCGGGCAGGTCCCAGCTCTTGAGCAGCGTGGCGCACACGTCCGTGTTGCGGAAGCCGAGACGTTGCTCTTCCAGTGCGGTCGAGGGCCAGCCGGCACTCTCGGCCAGCACGCTCTCGTATTCCTCGGGCATGCAGCGCGTCAGGATGAGCTTGCCGAAGTGCGCGAACAGCCCGCACAGGAAGGCCTCGTCGGCTTGCGCGCTCTTGACCAGGCGCGCCAGCGAGCGCGCGGCGATGGCGCACACCAGGCTGCGGTGCCAGTACTCCGTGAAGTCGAAGCTGCCCTGCTTGCCCTTCTTCGGCAAGGAACCCGCCAGCGAGAAGGACAGCGCCATCAGCTTCACGGTCTTCATCCCGAGCAGCATCGTGGCCCGCTGCAGCGTGGTGACCGCCTTGCCCGAGCTGAAGAGCGAGGAGTTGGCGAGCTTCAGGATCTTCGCGGCCAGGGCCGGATCGCGCGACAGGCAGCTGGCCATGTCGTCCAGGGTCGCGTCCTCGTCCTGGGAGATGCGCAGCACCTCCAGCGCCACCGCCGGCAGGCTGGGCAGGTTGTCGGCGCGGCTGAGGATCGCGGGCAGTTCTTTCTCGAAGACGTGGGGCATCGTTCCGGGGCGGCGGGCAAGCCGGTTGGGTCCTGGTGAATCGTCCACGCCCCGCTCGCCCTTGAGCCCCAGCTCGCGAATCCCGTCCCGCTGAGGGGAACTCTGCACTGCGCACGGGTATCCTCGGCCTCCGTGCGACGGTAGAACCCTTCGTGATCCAGAGGTCCTTGCCACTCTTTCTTGCCCTGGGGCTCGTGTTCGCGACTCTTCCGGGAGCGCTCCCGGCCCAGCTCGACCTTCCGAGGAAGCCCGTGCCGGCCCCCCGGAATCCGGCCGAGGTGCTGTTCCCGCCCGCGCCCCCCCGGGGCGACCTGGCGCCCAGGGATGGCGTGGTGCCGCTCGATCTGCCACCGACTGGCGAGGCGCCGGCCGTCACACCGGCGCCAGCGGCAACGAGCGAGTCGGAAGGCGCCGCGCGTGCGCTCTTCCGTGAGCTCGCGGCGCTGCGCGAGGTGCAACGCTCGGCGCCGGTGTTCGAACGCCTGCTCGCGCTCGGTCCCACGGTCGTACCGCTGGCGCGCGCC
>JANOGB010000338.1:0-9527 GCA_031413955.1 Planctomycetota bacterium
CGCCAAGGCTTGGCGCATGCGCAGGGCAGCATCGACGCGGCGCTGAAAGAACGCGGCGTCGATGCGATCGGTCTCTTCAAAGCTCCAGACGCGGGCGCGATAAGCTGACTTGGGGCTGAACGCGGCCCAGGCCAGAAACTCGTCGCCCTGCGATTCGACGCGCACCGTCTCGCCCATGTCGGCGCTGCCGCGCTCGACGGCGCCATCGAAGATCCAGGGATGGCGGCGCAACAACGAGCGTTCGCGGCCCGCGCGCAGACGGATGGTTTTCAAGGTTTGCGCTTGGAGCGTGGATGCGCCGCGTCGATGCTGCCCTGCGCATGCGCCAAGCCTTGGCGATTGAAAGCGACGCCATGCGCCTGATCCATGGCGAGTCCGATGGCCTGCCCGGCTTGGTGGTGGACCGCTACGCGGACACCTTGGTGACGCAATTTCTCTCCGCCGGCGCCGACCGTTGGAAGGGCGCCATCAGCGACGCGCTGCTGAATGCGACCGGCCTCAAGCGTCTGTACGAGCGCTCGGACGCCAGCGCACGCGAGCGCGAGGGTCTGGCGCCAGCCACCGGCTGGATCGGCGCCAAGCTGGTTGCCAACGCCGCTTGAAAAGTCTTGCTCGCCCTGCAAGCGGCCGGCGAATAGAAGATCAGAGCACGGCCTGGAGCGTTGCCAGCCAGTGTGGCTCGAGGCGCGCGCGCGTGCGCTCGTTGGCGTAGCCGGTGTAGGCCACCGGCGTGGTGGCGTCGATCGGGAAGTCGAGCGGACCGCCCTCGGCGGCGGTCACGACCACGCCGGCCGCGCGCGCACACACGACCGCCCCGGCCAGGTCGTAGGGCTTGCTGGTCGCACCCGCGAGGCCGAGGCGCCGCTGCACGAGCTCGCGCGCGTCGACCAGCATGCGATAGCGCCCGAGGGCGAGGAGCACGAGCTGACCGGCGCTGGAGATGTACTGGTCGTCGTAGAGCGCACGAGACTCGGCGCCCTCGGCGCGCACCAGGCGCGCGAAGAATTCCGCCTCGAGGCGCGCGATCGCGGGTCGCTGGGCGGGCTCGTAGCGGAAGAAGGGGAAGTAGCCGTGGTCGACACGGTCGTCGTCGTCGGCTCGCAGCGCGCGTCGCGCCAGGCTCGAGCCGTCCTCGAGCTCGGCGAGCTCGAAGGTGCACGCGCGGCCGTCCGACACGAGCCGCCGGAAGCGACCGGCGAGCGTGCCGGGGATCTCGGACACGATCCCGCCCGTGCAATCGGAGAGGCGCGGCTCGCGCGCGCCGCTCGGCGCGAAGGCGACCTCGGTCCAGGCCGAGCGCAGATCGGCCATCAGGTTGCGTGTGCCGTCGACCGGGTCGATGGCGATGCGCGGGCCGCCGTGGTCGAAGCCGTCGAGCGCCCGCACGCCACCCCTTCCGTCGGGGCCTAGGTGGCGCCAGCCGGCGTCCTCGGTCAGCACAGAGAGCGGCTCGGTCCGCGCCAGCTCGCGCTGCCAGGCCTGGATGCGCGCCTCGCTCGGCAGGTCGAGACCAAAGGTCACGTCGCCCTGGCCCATGCCATGGGGGCGAGCGAGCGCGGCGAGCGAGCCTCCCGAATCGGCCGTCAGGAGAGCATGGCGCGTCACCGTGCGCAGCTCGTCGCACAGGCGCACGAGGCGGTCTTGCCAGTGCTCGAAGGCGGTCATGGGCGCGCGAGTAGAGCCGCGGCGGGGGAGTCGAGGCAAGCGCGCTTCAACCGGCGCTCTCCCACTCCTACACTGCTCCGCCATTTCGAGGCCAGCGAGTTCCAGCCATGAGCCAAGTGCGCGACGTCGTCATCATCGGATCCGGCCCGGCCGGCTACACCGCGGCCCTGTACGCGGCACGGGCCAACCTGAAGCCGCTCGTGATCGAGGGCATGCAGCCGGGTGGGCAGCTCACGATCACCAGCGAGGTCGAGAACTACCCGGGCTACCCGGAGGGCGTCCTGGGGCCGAAGATGATGGAGGATTTTCGCACCCAGGCCCAGCGCTTCGGGGCCGAGATCGCGCTCGGGATGGTCACGGATCTGGACGTGACGAAGCGCCCCTTCGTGGTCACGAGCGAGTTCGACACGGTCCATGCGCGTGCGGTGATCGTCAGCACGGGCGCGAGCGCGAAACTGCTCGGCCTGACGAAGGAGCGCGAGCTGATGGCGAGCGGCGGCGGCGTCTCGGCTTGCGCCACCTGCGACGGCGCCTTCTTCCCCGGCAAGGAGCTGGTGGTCGTGGGCGGCGGCGACACGGCCATGGAGGAGGCGAACTTCCTCACGCGCTACGCCAAGAAGGTGACGGTGTTCCACCGCCGCGAGGTCTTCCGCGCCTCGAAGATCATGCTCGAGCGCGCGCAGCGCAACCCGAAGATCGCCTTCCAGGTCCCGACCGAGATCGACGACATCCTGGTGGGCGCGAACGGCAAGATCCGCGCCGTGCGTGCGCGCAACACGAAGACGCGCGAGGTCTTCGATTTTTCCTGCGACGGCCTGTTCATGGCCATCGGTCACGAGCCGAACTCGAAGATCTTCCGCGGCAAGCTGGCCATGGACGAGAGCGGCTACATCCTCGTGCGCGACGGCTCGCGCACCTCGGTCGAAGGCGTGTTCGTGGCCGGAGACGTGTGCGACAAGCGCTACCGCCAGGCCGTCACCGCCGCGGGCATGGGCTGCATGGCGGCCATCGACGCCGAGCGCTGGCTCGAGAGCCAGCATTGATCTTCCATTCCGCGACCGCTTGCTGTGCGAGCAAGACTCAGCAAGACCACAGAGGCGCAGAGGACGCGGAGGTTCACAGAGAACAGAAACCGAGAGAGGATCGGGCCTCCGGAGCTTCGGCTCTCCGAGAATCGACGATCCGGAGGCTTTTCCTTCTCCCTCTGCGAGGCTCCGTGTCCTGTGCGCCTCTGTGGTGCGCTTGGGTTCCGAGTTGTGTCCGGGCTCGCGCAACGCCAGCGCGGGCCTAGAGCAGGTTCGCCGTCGGGTTCCAGTAGGTGCGCTTGAGCTGCACCTGCAGCGGGTTGTTGATCCGCAGCGCGCGCTTGAGGCGTTCGTCGTAGTTGAGCTGCAGTCCGATGGCGTACCTCCCGACCGGGCTGTGGTTCGCGAAGTTCCCGGCCGCGTCCCTCAGACCCGGGACCAGCATGCCCACGTCGGCCGCCACGATCGAGCCGTTCATGACCATCATCCCGGCGTAGGCCGAGTTGCGATAGACGATCGAGAAGATGGCGTTGTTCGTGTACATCAACCCGTCGATCTGCATGGGCGTCTGCTGCGGGCGCCGACCCTCGAAGTACTCGACCGAGAGCTTGTAGACGTCCGCGTCCATCCATCCGCCCGTGTGCGCGAGCGTGTTCGTCACCGCCTTCGGCGAGCCGTCGGCGTGGAACAAAATCGGGTCGCTCGGGTTGCTCGGGTCGGCATAGGTCAGGTAGGCCGGATCCCAGGAGGTCGCGACTTCCCGGCCCAGCCAGGTCTCCGTGGCCGGATCGAAGTGGATCCCGCGCTTGTTGTAGATCGGGATGATCGAGTCCTCGCCGAAGCCGTAGTAGCGCGGGAGGTAACCCTCGACGTAACCGGGGTTCGTGACCACCTCGTCGTTCGCACCTGGCAGGGTCGGCTGGGTCTTGGCCCACTCCGCGCGGTTGAAGAGGGCCATCTCCGCCAGCGGGAAGCTCCAGTCCCCGGTGGGGTTGCCATCGATGATCTCGAGCGCTCCGGGCTCCACGTGCGTGCCATTCGGCTGCAGGCTGGCCGGGCGCTGGAAGTCACCGATGATGATGTTGCCGCCGGCGGTGAGCGCCAGAGCGTTCTTGGTGCCGTCCTGGGCGATGCCGAACGTGCGCGGTCCGGTGGGGTGACCGGGTGCGTCGCTCGGCAGGTAGGTCCGGCCGTCGGCGTACATCAGGTCGGCCGGCACGTAGATGTTGCCGCGCACGTAGAGCGCGCCCGAGCCCTTGACGACGCCCTGGATCACCAGGTCGCCGTCGATGGCCAGCTTGCCCTCGATCCAGATCGGGTTGCTGGGCCGGCCGGTGAGCACCACGTTGCCCTGGATGCCCTGTCCGCCGCTGTCCGCGCTCCGCAATGCATCCGTGTTGCCGTGGAAGATCGCCTCGTTGTAGGCGAGCGCCGTGTCGATGACCTCGCCCGGCGCGCTCAGGTTCACGATGCCGGCCGTGATCTCGCCCGCAGCGTCGGCTGCGACCTCGAGGAACTCGCTGTCGTCGATGCGCTTGTTGCCGGCCGCGGCCTCGTCGATCTCGCCCGTGAAAGGATCGATACCGCCGTCGTCCGTGAAGGGCGGCGGGAAGTGGGTGGGCAGGTAGCCGTCGACCTGGTTCGCGTAGCCGAGCGCGTAGTCGAGGTACAGGTTCTCGAACGGGACCGGGGGCTCGGGCGCCGGCGAGAAGGGCACGACATCCAGCCCGAAGCTGCCCGCGGGCAGGATGTTGCCGTCCTGGTCGAAGGGGTGGTTCTTGAAGGACAGCGCGTTCCAGTTCGTGATCGGGCTGCCGTCCGAGGTCGCGGCCAGGCCGCGTACGTACAGCGACCCGGCGATGTACGAATCGGCGTCGAAGTCGTTGATCGACGCCGCTCCGTCCATGTTGTGGCGCAGCATGAGGGATTCCAGCGTGCCGACCTTGACGCGCGCGAAGCGTTGGTCGCTGGTCGGGTTCCACCAGCGTTCGGCGTTGTCGATGCGCGCGTGGCAGAAGACGCAGTTCACGTTGTTGGCCAGCAGCGCGTACTCGAAGCCGGGGAACTCGGCCGGCTCCACGGTGTAGACCTGCTGTACGGCGCGGTTCAGCACGGGATTGACCAGGCCCTCGCCGCGCGTGGTGCTGGCGGAGACGGTCAGGAAGAGCTGCGTGGCGTCGTCCACGTCGCGGCGCACCAGGCGTACGGCGTCCAGGTTGACGTGGTTGAAGCGCCTGCGCCCCTCCTGCTCGGGCAGCTCGAGCTCGGGCAAGAGATCCTTGCCCTCCTCGGGGCCCGGAATCTCGCCGGCACCCGCGTCCTCCATCTCGCGTCCCGACAGGAAGGCGCGGAAGCTCTGGATGTCGCCGGCCGCTCCGCCCTGCTCGGCCACGTACTCCGACCACAGGTTCTCGGCCGCGAGCGCGGCCACGCTCTCGACCGCGCTGGACACCTGGTACTCCTCGTTCTGGTGCACCACGGTCCGCGAACCCGACAGGACCGCGGAGAGGAGCGCCACGCTGAAGACAGCCAGGCCGGACACGATCAGGATCGCGGGCACGAGCGCGATGCCGTCTCGCCCGTGCGTACGTCGACCGTTCCGCCTCGTCCGTATCGTCTGCATGGTTTGCATGGCTCGCCTTTCCTTGTCTCTAGAGCTCCGGTTCGTTGCGCAGGAAGAGGACCGACTCGACCTTGCGCACGACGGGCATGTCACGGCGGGAAGCGCCGAGCAGGAACAGCCGTACGTGCAGCAGATTCGTCTCCGCGTTCCACAGGAACAGCGGATCGGCGAAGCCATCGCCGTCCAGGTCGCCGCCGAGGTTGCAGCGCTCCTGGATGACGCTGCTCGGGCCCAGGCCCAGGTCCTCGACGCGCGTCGGATCGCTGGCGTCCCAGATCAGGCGGCGCAGCTGGCCGATGTCGAACACGTCGGCCGTGTCGCCGTCTTCGTTGAGGTCGTCGCCCGTGGGCGCTTCCTCGTACACCTCGCGCGCCTCGAACACCATTGCCATCCAGCCGTCGACCGTGGGCACGCCCTCCACGACCGCGCCGAAGAAGAGGTCGTGGCCGTTGAGCGGGTTGTTGCCGCCGCTCGGGTCGACCGGGACGCGGTAGGAGAAGCCCGTGCCGTCACCGCGGAAGAAGACCTGCTGCCCGTCCTCGAGGGCGATGCCATCGTAGTCGCCGGGCGCGGGATCGACCTGGTTGGCGAGTGGCTCGGCCAGCCCGCTCCACAGCTGGTCGGTGCCGTCCGCGCCGGGGTGGTCGGAGGCAGCGCTGCACTGCACGCCGCGCGTCAGGCCCTCGAAGCGCGTCGTGCCGGCGATGGACGCGTAGGCCACGCGCTCCTCGCGGGGCCCGCCGCGGTCGAGCAGCAGCACTCCGCGCGGCGGGAAGCCGAGCGTGGAGCTCACCGTCGTGCCGTTCGTCTCGCCCGCGGTCAGCGGGCCCGGGAGCGAGAACTTGGGCGTGCTGCCCGTGGCGCTGGCGAGCTCGTGTTCCATGCGGAAGAGCATCTGCTGCGCCAGGTCCTCCATGGTGGTGATCTGGATGGTCGAGCTCGAGAAGCGCCGGCCCGACTCGACCATGGCCATCGAGGACAGCATCACCACGCTGAACAGCCCGACTGCGACCATGGTCTCGAGCATGAGACCCCCGGCGCGCGGCCCGGAGCGGAGCGGAGCTAGGCAACGAGTCTTCACGTCAGTACCCCATCAAGTAGAAGCCGTGGCGCAGCTGGTGGATCCCGCGCTCGCCACGCCAGCGCAGCGTCAGGACCACCGGCAGGAGGCGCGCACCGGAGGTGACGTCGGTGTCCGCAGCATCGCCGTCGCCGTTGAGGTCGCGTGGCATGCCCAGCTGGGCCTGCAGCTCCGTGTCGGTGTCGGTCTCGTCGCTGCCGATCACGATCGCGCCCACGCTTTCCGCCCCCTCGACCACGGTCAGCCCCTCGATCGCGAAGGTGTGGCCGAAGCTGCCGCCCGGTCCGAAGGTGGCGAAGAGCTGCTCGGCCCACGTCCCGGGATCGGCCGAGAAGCCGTGGGCAGAGGCGTGCATGCGCTCGGTCATCGAGCGCACCGCGTTCTGGGCCAGCGTGCGCTCACGGTTCGAGACGCGCAGCGAGTTCATGCGCGAGGAGGCCGAGAGCACGCTGACGATGCCGATCATCAGGATCGAGGTCGCGATGGCGAGCTCGAGCAGCGTGAATGCGCCGCGTCCGCCTCCAGCGCCTCGGCCCCGTCTTTCGATGCTTTTGAACACGTCCCCCCCCCAGTCCTTTCCCCAGCGACGCAGCAGCTCTCGGCTCGTCCGCCAGCGCGGCTGCAGGAAAAGCCCCATCCGCCCCGCGCACTTACTCAATCGCCACGCCCCAGGAAGCTTCGACCCGACCGCGGCGGCCGTGCGGGTCCGTGCGCTCGGGTTCGAGCGCGGTACTGTCGAGCGGACACGCTTCCTATACTCCTCCGCGCAATGAGGATCTGTCTGGTCGTCCACGGGTTCCCGCCGGTCGAGCGCACCGGGGTCGAAAACTACACCCAGGGGCTGTGCCGGGCCCTGGCGCGGGCCGGGCATCGGGTCGAGGTCTTCGTTCCGCGCAAGGATCCGATGTTGGCCGACCTGGCACTGCGGCGCGAGGAGCGTGGCGGCTATGCCGTCAACTGGATCGCCAACAACCACGACCCCGCGAACCCGCGCGAGGCACTCCTGGTTCCCGAGCTCGAGGGCGCATTCGCGGCTTTCCTGGAGCGCGAGCGGCCCGAGGTCGTGCATTTCCATCACCTGATCAAGTTGGGCCTCGAGCTGGTGGAGGTAGCCCGGGAGCGCGGGCTGCCCACCGTGTACACGGCCCACGACTACTATCCGATCTGCCACCGCTACACCCTGCTGCGCCCCGACCTCAGCCGCTGCGATGCGCGCGGCGATTCCCTGGCTTGTGCGCGTTGCGATCTGGCCCAGGCGCACCTGAACATGCAGGCGGATCTCGGCGACTACCAGGCGGGAGTCTTGCCGGCGCAGCTCGGCGCGGCCGCCTGGGCCGAGCTGCAGGGCATCCTGGCGGGCGACGCCGGAGCACACGGCGTCGCGCCCGAAGCCTGGCGCGCGGCGAGCGAGCTGCGCACCGAGCTCGATCAACGCCGCGCGCAGGCCTACCGCGGCTTCGACCTCGTGCTGGCGCCCTCGCGTTACCTGATCGGCGAGCTGGTGCGTGGCGGCTTCGAGCGCGAGCGCATCCAGCATGCCCCGCTGGGTTTCGACAACGCCGATCTCTCCGGCATCGTGCCGGTGCGCGTCGAACCCGGACGGGCCGTGCGCTTCGCCTATCTCGGCGGCCTCGGCAAGCACAAGGGCGTGCACGTCCTGCTGGACGCCTTCGCGCGCGTGCCGAACGGCGCCGAGCTCTTGGTCTGGGGGTTCTCCTCGGACCGCGCCTACGTCGAGCTCCTGCGCCGGCGCTGCGGCGAGGTCGGAGCGCAGTGGCGCGGCACCTACGAGCGTGCCGACCTGCCGGAGATCATGGCCTCGATCGACGCCCTGGTCGTGCCCTCGATCTGGGTCGAGAATTACCCGCTGGTGATCCACGAGGGTTTTTCGGCCGGCCGCCCGGTGCTGGCCAGCGCGCTCGGGGCGATCCCCGAGTGCGTGCGCGACGGCGTCGACGGGCTCCTGTTCGTGCCGGGCGACGCCGATGATCTCGCGCGCGTGCTGCGGCGTTGCGTGGACGAGCCGGAACTCCTCCCACGGCTGGCGCAGGGCATACGGCCGGTGAAGGACATGGACGCGGAGGCGCGCGACCTGGTTGGACGCTACGAGCCCCTGGTGCGGGCCAGTCGCCGGGCCCAGGCCGCGGCCGAATTGCCCGCCTCGCTGAAGCGCCCGCTGGCGCGCTTCGAGGAGCTCTCGGCCCTGCCCGCGCGCGAGCTCTTCGTGCGCGTCCTGTCCGGCCTGGACGACCTGCGCGAGGGCTGGGCCGGCGATCTGGGCGAGCTGGAGGCCGTGGAACTCCTGGCCAGCGGCCTGGGCGAGGGTTCGGAGGCCCAGGACCGGTTGCGTGAGGCGCGCAACGAGATCGCCTGGCTGCGCACCAAGAAGGAGGAACTCGACGAGGGCCGCGAAGAGCTGATGACGCTGTTCGAGGACCTGGACAAGCTCCTGAACGAGACGCGCACGGGGAGCAAGCGCCAGGCCGAACACCTCGAATCCGCCGGCGTCTACGTACGCATGAAGGAAGAGGAGGTCCTGGGAGCCCAAGCACGCCTGCGCGAGCTCGAGGCCGTGATCGCCGAAAAGGGCCGTCACATCGGCGCGGTCGAGGGGCAGTTGCAGGAGGCCGGGCGCTACATCCGCCACAAGGACCAGGAGTACCGCGACGTCGAGGAAGAGTTGCGCAAGGCTGGCGAGTACCTGCGCACGAAGGAGGAGGAGCTGCGCAAGGCTGGCGAGTACTTGCGCGCGAAGGAGGACGAGCTACGCAAGGCTGGCGAGTACTTGAGCGCCACGGAGCAGGAGCTGCGCGCGGTGAGCGAGTCCGCGCGCTCCCGGGAAGAGGAGCTCTCGAGGGCGGGTGAGGATGCGCGCACCGCGACGGAAGAACTGCGCCTCGCGGTCGAGCGCCAGCGCACGCTCGACGCCGGGACGCGCAGCATGGCACAGGTGGGCCTGCTGGCGCTCCAGGCCCAGGAGCGTCTGCTGAACCGCGCGCTGCGCCCGCTGCTCGAGCAACTGCACGCGCTCCAGGATCCCGAGGGGCAGCTGCGCAGCCCGGCCGAGGGCGCTGCCTTCGTCGAGCTCCTCGAGAACCTGGGCTTGGTGCGCGACGGGCTGGCGACGCTCGCG
>JANOGB010000339.1:0-5527 GCA_031413955.1 Planctomycetota bacterium
CGAACAAGCCAGAGCCGGGCTGGAGCCCGGCGCTCCCAGTTGAGCGGATGACCGCCGACCTCTTCCTTGGCTTCGACGTCGGCACGCAGGGCACCAAGGCGCTGGTGGTGGACGTGGAGGCACGCGCGGTCGTCGCGCGCGCCGCGAGCGCCTACGACCTGCTGCCCGATCTCGCGCCCGGCGCCGCCGAGCAACACCCGGACACCTGGTGGAACGCCGTGCGCGAGTGTGCGGCGGCGCTCGCCCCGGCGGTCGATCTGCACCGCATCCGCGCCCTCGGCGTCTCCGGCCAGCAGCACGGCTTCGTCGCGCTCGACGCCGCGAGGCGTGTCCTGCGCCCGGCGAAGCTGTGGTGCGACACGAGCACCGCCGCCGAGGCGCGCGAGCTCACGCAGACCCTCGGGCGGCACGTGCCGGCCGGCTTCACGGCCTCGAAGATCCTGTGGCTGAAGCGCCGCGAGCCGCTGCACTTCGCGCGCCTCGCGCACGTGCTCTTGCCGCACGACTGGATCAACTGGAAGCTCACGGGCGAGCTCGCCATGGAAGCCGGCGACGCCTCGGGCACGGCGCTCTTCGACCCCGTGACGCGCAGGTTCGACGCGCGCGCCTGCTATGCCATCGACGAGGGCCTGGAGAGGAAGCTCCCGCGCCTGGTGGCACCCGGTGAGCCCGTCGGGCGCCTCACGCCGGAAGCCGCGCGCGAGCTCGGCCTCCCGCCGGGCATCCCGGTCGCGCCGGGCGGCGGCGACAACATGTGCGCCGCCATCGGCGCCGGCGCGACGCGTCCGGGCGTCGCCGTGCTCTCGCTCGGCACCTCGGCCACGGTTTTCGCCTACTCGCGCACGCCGGTGCTCGACCCAGCGGGCCTGATCGCGCCCTTCTGCGACTCGACCGGCGGCTACCTGCCGCTCCTGTGCGTGATGAACGCGACCGGCGTGTTGCACGAGGTCGCGCGGCTCTTCCCGGGCGAGGACCTCGAGTCGCTGACGCGCGCGGCCGAGCGCGTGCCCACTGGGAGTGGCGGGCTCCTCTTCTTGCCGTATCTCCAGGGCGAGCGCGTGCCCGACCTACCCGAGGCGACCGGTACGCTGCTCGGCCTCCGGCCGGGGCTCTTCGAGCCCGGCCACCTCTTCCGCGCCGCGCTCGAGGGCGTGAGCCTCAACCTGGCCTGGGGCCTCGAGCGCATGCGTGCCCTCGGTCTCGCGCTCGACGACCTGCGCCTCGTCGGCGGGGGGGCCAAGAACGAGTTGTGGGCCACGATCCTCGCCGACTGCTTCGGCGCGCGCGTGCAGCGTCTGGTCGAGAGCGAGTCGGCCGCGCTCGGAGCCGCGCTCCAGGCCGCCTGGATCGCGCGCGGCGGCTCGCTGGACGAGCTCGTGCAGCGCTTCGTGTCCGTAGATGGACAGCCGTTCGAGCCCGAGCCTGGGCGCAGCCGCGTCCATCGCGAGTTGCTCGCGCGCTTCCAGGCAGGGGTCCAGCGCGTCCACGCTTGAGTCACCTGGGAGCGCCGGGCTCCAGCCCGGCTCTGATTCTTTTCGGGTCTTCCGTTCTCGACGGAGAAGAGGAAGAAAAAGAGCCGGGCTGGAGCCCGGCGCGCCCGGCTGAATCACTCCACCGGCCAGAGGATCTGCGTGCGCCAGGTGCTCGGGTCGGGTTCGAGGCCCGGGTCGGTCCAGTAGATCTCACAGAAGCCGCCGCGCGACGCGAGCTCCTCGGCCTTCATCCACGCGCCGAGGCGATCGTAGCTCTGCTGGAGCTGGTGGTACGAGCCCATGTGCCAGGTCATCGCCGCACGGCCGGCGGGGAGCGTGCTCGGCTTGACGCGGCCGCTCGGCTCGATCGGGGCCTTGACCGCGATGCCGGCCTCGAGGTCGATCTTGTTCGTCTTCGTGTCGATGCGGTGGTAGCGCGAGAACGGCGGACCCGACATCTCCGCGCCTTGTTCCGAGATCGCGCGCCCGACCTCGAGGACCGCCCCGCCGACCAGTCCTGGATCTCGGGAGCGCGCTGACGATCGACCCGGACCTCACCGCAGCCCTGGGCGATCGCGCGCAGGTCGAGGCGGAGCGAGCCCGTGTCCTCATACGCCTCGAGCGCGGCCCCGAGGCCAGGTCTGCCCGCGAGCGGACCTCGAGCGCGCCCTCGAGCTTGCGCCGGCATCCGGGACCTTGCGCGCCGCTTGGGCGCTGTGCGTCCAGGAGGCTCGCGAAGCGGGCAAGGCTCCGCAAGCCGGCCGGAACTGACTGGCTTCCGGAGAATCCGGTCGACGCTCGCGCGGCACCTTCGACTGGACTCCTCGCCGCCGCCTTTGCTCCACCGCCGACCGACCGGTAGTCTCCCCTTTCCGCCATGCGCGTCCTCTTCGTCTACCCGAACCTCTACACGCAGATGGGGTTCAACCACGGGTTGGCATCGCTGTCGGCGGTGCTGAAGCGCGCGGGGCACGAGACGAGGCTCGTGAACCTGAACGAGAACTTGCCGCCGGTGCCGGACGACGCGGAGATCGTGGCGCTCGTGCGCGAGTGGCGGCCCGGGTTGATCGGGTTCTCGTGCTTGACGATGCAGTACACCGAGGCGGTGCGCATCGCGAAGTTGCTGCGGGAGGCGGCGCGGAGCGGGGGCTTCGTGCTCCCGCCGCTCGTCGTCGGTGGCGTGCACCCGACGATGGTGCCGGAAGCGGTCATGAGCGACGGCGTGTGGGATCACGTCGGGGTGGGGGAGTGCGAGGATGCGCTGCTCCAGCTCGTGAGGCGCGTGGAGCGCGGCGAGCTGGTGAGCGACGTGCCGAACTTCCTGTCGTGGAAGGGCGGAACGCGTCCAGTCGAGGCGGAGCGGGCGCCCGTCGGCGAGGCGCTGTGGGTGCGCAACAACGTGGGCGAGTTCCCCGACTTCGCGACGATGCCGCAGCCCGACTACGAGCTCTTCGATACGGGGCGCATCACGGCGCAGAAGCACGGCTGGTTCGGGCTGATGACCTCGCGCGGCTGCCCGTATCGCTGCACGTATTGCCTGAACCACAAGATCGTGGATCGCTACCGTGACGAGCTCGGGCGCGGGACTTCGCAGCTCGGGTTCTTTCGCTTCCGGCCGCCCGCGAAGATGGTGGAGGAGATCGGCTGGGTGCTCGCGCGCTACCCGGACGTCGGCACGTTCATCCTCGACGACGACCTGTTCACGCTGAACACGGAGCACGCGATCGCCTTCGCCAACGCCTACAAGGCCGCGGGCTTCAAGATCCCGTGGGTCGTGAACAGCCACGTGAACCGGCTCGATCCGGTGATGGCGAAAGCCATGGCCGAGGGCGGCTGCAAGATCCTGAAGCTCGGCATCGAGTCGGGCTCGGAGCGCGTGCGTCGCGAGATCCTGAAGCGTTTCATGACCGACGACGACATCCTCGAGACCGTGCGCGTGGCCGACGAGGTCGGGCTGCACAGCTCGGGCTTCGTGATGGTCGGGCTGCCCTACGAGTCGCACGAGGAACGTTGGCAGACGGTCGATCTGCTGGCGCGCTCGCTGATCGGCCGGTTTCGCACCTCGATCTTCTTCCCGTTCCCCGGTACCGAGAGCCACCAGCTCTCGATCCAGGGCGGCTTCGTGGATCCGGCCAAGGCCGGTACGCTCACCGACTTCACGGAGTCGTCGTGCCTCGACTTCGGGGCCGAGGAGAACCTGTTCATCGAGAAGCTCGCGGCCTGCATGCCGTGGTTCGTGAACGTGCGCGCGGCGCGCCATCACGAGTTTCCGGCGGCGCAGCGTTACGAGGGGCTGGTGACGGAGGTGCTCGCGCTCGATCGCGAGGGCTGGGAGGCGTTCAAGCCGCGCGTGCGTGAGCTGGATCAGCGGGTCGCCGTCGAGTGCGCGCGCGCGCAGGAACTGCACTACTCGATCCGCTTCAATGCGTTCATGGGCGTGCGCTCGGACTTCTATCTGTCCGAGGAGGCCGGGGTCGAGTGGTTGACCGCGGCGGCGAAGCCCGTGCCCGAGCGGCTGCGCGCGCTCGCGCTGGCGGCTGCGGCCGACGAGGTGTGCTGATGGGCTTTCTTCAACCGGGAGCGCCGGGCTCCAGCCCGGCTCTGCTTCCGGTCTTGTTTCCGTTCTCCAAGGGGACTGGAAACAGAGGAAGCGGAAGAAGAGAAGAGCCGGGCTGGAGCCCGGCGCTCCCGGTTGAAGAAGAATGAGTCTCGTGCCGGACTTCTCGCGGTTGCGCGTCGCGGTCGTGGGCGACCTCGTGGCCGACCACTACCTCTTCGGCGAGCCGACGCGGCTGTCGCGTGAGGCGCCGGTGATGGTGCTGCGGCACCGCGGCGAGGAGCTGGGCGCGGGCGGGGCGGCCAACGCGGCGCGCAACGCGCGTTCTCTCGGAGCGAGCGTGCGCGCGCTGGGCGTCGTGGGGCGCGACAAGAACGGGCGCGAGCTGGTCGAGCTGCTCGAGCGCGACGGCATCGACGTCGCGGGCGTGGAGGCGATCGCGGACTGGATCACGCCCACCAAGACGCGCGTGCTCGGGGCCGAGGCCGGGCGCACGCGCCAGCACATCCTGCGCATCGACCGCGAGCCCGAAACGGCGCCGGCGGAGGCGGTGTGCGCGCGCCTGGCGCGGCGTCTGGCCGAGCTCGCGGGCCAGCTCGACGCGGTGCTGCTCTCCGACTACGGCTACGGCCTGCTCGACTCGAGCCTGGCGGAGGCGGCGCGCAAGGTGAAAGCCGCGGGGGCGGTGGTCGTGCTCGATCCGCGCCGGCAGTTCGAGGCGTTCCACGGTCTCAGCGCGATCACGCCCAACCTCGGCGAGCTGGCGCTGGCGGCCCGCCGCACGGTGGACGAGCTGGCGAGCGCCGGAGAATTCGCGCGCGCGGCGCGCGCGGTGCTCGCGCAGCTCGGGCCCGAGCACCTGCTGGTGACGCTCGGCAACCGCGGCATGCAGCTCTTCACGCGCGGAGAGCGTGCGCCGCTCGCCGTGCCGGCCGCGGGCAACGAGGCGCTGGACGTGAGCGGCGCCGGCGACACGGCGGCGGCGGCCTTCACCCTGGCGCTGGCGGCGGGCTGCGACGGTGCGCGCGCCCTGCGCCTGGCCAACGCGGCCGCGAGCGTGGTGGTGATGGAGCACGGGGCCTCAGCCTGCGCGCTCGACAAGTTGCGCTCCGCCCTGGCCCTCGCCCCGAGTCCGCGCGAGGGGGAGCCGCTGCCGGCGTGAGCGCGCGGGCGGAGAAGCGGGGCGGCGAGTTCCTGGCGCGCGAGTGCCTCGCCGAGAAGCTCGAGCGCGAGCGCGCACGGCTCGGGCGCGTCGTGCTCGCCAACGGTTGCTTCGACCTGTTGCACGTCGGGCACGTGCGCTACCTGGAGGACGCGCGCGCGCGCGGCGACACCTTGATCGTGGCGCTCAACACGGACGAGTCCGTGCATGCGGCCAAGGGACCCGGTCGGCCGCGCATGCCGCTGGCCGAGCGCGCCGAGCTCGTCGCGGCCCTGCGCTGCGTCGACTTCGTGACCTGGTTCCCCGAGGCGACGCTCGAGCGCACCCTGCGCCTGC
>JANOGB010000340.1:0-15854 GCA_031413955.1 Planctomycetota bacterium
CTGTGGTTGGCTTGGGTTGCGGGCGAAGCCCGCGCTGGTCTTCTATCCCTGGAGTCTGCGCAGGACGCGGCGATTCCGCCCGGAAGAGCACACCACAGAGGCACAGAGGACGCAGAGGCTCGCAGAGGCTCGCAGAGAAAAGCGGGAAGAAGAAGGGGCCTCCGGATCGTCGACTTCCGAGAGCCGAAGCCCCGGAGGCCCCTTTCCTTGTCTTCCTCCGTGAGCCTCTGCGTCCTCTGTGCCTCTGTGGTGCGCTTGGGTTGCGGGCGTTGCCCGCGCTGGGCTTCTACTACATCCTGAAACCCGCGCGTGATGCGCGGATTCTCTGGCCAGGAAAACGCACCGCGGAGACACGGAGGGCGCGGAGGAGCACGGAGAAGGGTCAGAGAGGATGGGCCTCCGGGGCTTCGGCTCTCCGAAAGTCGACGATCCGGAGGCCCTCTTCTTCTTCCTCCGCGGTGCGTTGGGGTTGCGGGCGTCAGCCAGCGCTAGAGTCGATCGCGCGCCCGGCCGACTCGCGCTAAGCTGCTCGCGTCGGGCCGCCTCCGATCCTTGCCAAACCCGTCATGACCCGCGCCCAGAAGCGACCCCCTTCCACGCGCGTCGGCGCGCACCGACTTCCGGCGGGCGCGCGCATCGCCTGCGCGGTCTCGACCTACCACGAGGACATCACGGGCGAGATGCTGGCTTCGGCTCTGGAAGCCCTGTCCGAGCTCGGCGTGCAACGCGAATCCGTCCTGGTGGTGCCGTGCCCCGGTGCCTTCGAGCTGCCGATCGTGGCTCTGCGGCTGGCGCGACGAAAAGACGTGGTCGCCGTGCTGTGCTTCGGGCTGGTCCTCAAGGGCGAGACCGAGCACGACCGCTACATCTCCGAAGCCTGCGCTTTGGGGCTGACCGAGGTCGCGCTCGAGACCGACACGCCGGTCCTGTTCGGAGTGCTCACCTGCGCCAACCTCGCGCAGGCCCGCGAGCGCGCGCGCCGCGAGAGCGCGGGCGGGCAAGACAAGGGCCGCGCGGTGGCCCTGGCCGCGCTCGAAGTGCTCTCGGCCCTGCACGCGGCAGAAGAGGGCGCCAAGCGGCGCCCCAAGAAGCGAGTGCGATGAAGAAGCGCACACGTGCGCGCGAGCTCGCGCTGCAGTTCCTCTACCAGCTCGACCTGCGCGGGCCGGATCTGCTGGGCGAGGCCAAGTCCTTCTTCCGCGACGAGGAACCGGACAAGGCCGCGCGCGAGTTCGCGACCCAGCTCGTGAACGGCGTGGTCGCGCACCGCGAGGAGCTGGACCAGGTCATCCGCGGCGTGGCCCAGAACTGGGAGATCGCGCGCATGGCCGTGATCGACCGCAACGTGCTGCGCATGGCGGCCTTCGAGCTCTTCCACTGCCCCGACATCCCGCCCAAGGTGGCCATCAACGAGGCCATCGAGCTGGGCAAGCGCTTCTCGACCCAGAACTCCGGCGCGTTCATCAACGGCATTCTCGACAAGATCAAGGACCAAGCGCGCCCCGCCGCTCCGGCGCAGCCGGGCGAGGCGGCGGCGGACGCCTGAGATGGGCCTTCTCGAGCGCATCAAGACGCGCCTCACGCGCACCCGTTCGGCGCTCTCCGACGGGATCGCCGGCCTGTTCCACGGCGGGCGCGAGATGGAGGAGAGCCTGCTGGGCGAGCTCGAGGCCCTGCTGTATTCGGCGGACCTCGGGCCGCTGGCAAAGGAGCTGGTCGAGGACCTGCAACGGCGCCACAAACGCGGCGAGGTCCGCGGCGAGGCCGACGTGCGCACCAGCCTGCGCAACTCGTTGCTGGAGCGTCTACGGGTTCCGGCGCCGGAATACGCGCCGAGCGCGAAGCCGTCGGTGATCCTGATCGTGGGCGTGAACGGCTCGGGCAAGACCACCTCGATCGCCAAGCTCGCACACCGCTTCGCGGAGCGAGGACACTCGGTGCTGATCGGAGCCTGCGACACCTACCGCGCGGCAGCCGCCGACCAGCTGGCGATCTGGGCCGACCGCAGCGCGGTCCAGATCGTGCGCAAGGAAGAGGGCGCGGATCCGGCCGCGGTGGCCTTCGAGGCGCTCGAGACCGCGCTGGTGCTCGACTACGACGTGGTCTTGCTCGACACGGCCGGGCGCCTGCACGTGCACAAGCCGCTCATGGAAGAGCTGAAGAAGATCCAGCGCGTGGCCGCGCGCAAGATCGAGGGTTCACCGCACGAGGTCTGGCTGGTGCTCGATGCCACCAATGGCCAGAACGCGATCCAGCAAGCGCGTTTTTTCACCGAGGCCGTGCAGGTCACGGGCGTGATCGTGGCCAAGCTGGACGGCACGGCGCGCGCCGGCTCGATCTTCCGCATCCAGCGCGAGCTCGACCTGCCCGTGCGCTACGTCGGCACCGGCGAGGGCAAGGAAGACTTCTAGCTGTTCGAGCCGGCGTCGTTCGTCGACGCCAACTTGGCCGGGTGAGCATGGCCATGCGCGAGCGCCTGCTGCCCTGGCTGCTCGTCCTGCCGGCGCTCCTCCTGGTCACGCCGCTCTCGCCCCTGGCCGAGGATCCGTTCCCGCACCTCGCGGGCACCGGCCTCGCGGTGGTGCTGCTCTTGCCGCTGGCCTTGGCCGTGCTCGTGAGCGGGACGCAGGCCCCGCGGGCGTGGCCATTCGTGCTCGCTCTTGCCTGGGCCCTCTGCTCGTGGAACGCCGGCGGGGGGACGGACGCGCTCGAGGCCCGGCGCACGCTGTGCCTGCTCGCGTTGCTGCCGCTCGCCTTCGTCGCCGGCGCCGGGCTCGGCGCGCGCGGGCGGCGCACCTTCGCGGCGCTGCTGGTGGCGCTCTCGTGCCTGTGGACGGGCTGGGCGCTCGCGCGCGGGTTCGTGGGGGATTCGTTCGCAGGCGTGCTGGGCGACACGGGCTCGCTCTCGCAGGCCGCGCTGCCCGGCGCGGCCGTCGCCGGCGCGTGGCTGGCCTGTGGCAGCGGAACGAAGCGCTTCTTCGGCGCGCTGGCGCTGGTCTTGTTCCTCGTGCACACCGCCGCGGCCCCGGTCCTGGCGGGAGCGCACACGCTGCTCGCGGGGCTCTTGCTGGCGGCCTGGCGTGGCCCGGAGCGCGGGCGCGGCGCCCTGCTCGGTCTAGCGCTCGCCGCGCTGCTCGCACCCTTCGCCGGCCTGGCCGCACGCCAAGCGCTGGAGGGCAGCCCGCCCGCGATCGAAGGTGCGCCGGCAGGACCTTCCCACTCGCTGGGTGGCCTCGCCGTGCGCGCGCGCGTGTGGACGGCCGCGCTCGGCCTGGTGGCCGATCATCCGCTCCTGGGCGCAGGCCCCGGGCAGTTCCAGGCGGCGTTCCCGCCCCATCGCGACCCGCGCGAGATCGAGCTCTCGCGCCATGGCGTGTGCGCAGAACTCGACACCGAGGTCGAGCACGCCCACAACGACTGGCTGCAGGGCTTTTGCGAGCTCGGCCTCCTGGGCGGGACCCTGCTCGCGCTGGGGCTCGCTCGGGCGGCGCGCGACGGACTGCGCGCCCTGGCGGACGAGGAGCGCACCCCCCTGGCACTCGCGGCGCTGGCCCTGCTCGTGAACGCCGGCGTGCACGCGCCGCTCTCGGGCAATCCGGCCGCGGGCCCGCTGGCGCTGGCCCTGTTCGGCACGCTGGTGCCCGTCGGTCCGAAGAACCGCTTGCTCTCGATCCTGTTCTGCCTCCCCGCCCTGGTCGCCCTCCCGTTCGCCCCTGCCCTGATCACGCACGGGGCGGCGCTGAGCGAATACACGCGCAGCGCACGCCGCATCGAAGAACTCGCCAGCGCGAGCACGGGCGCAGAAGATCGCTCCGCGACCGCTGCCCTGCTCCTTGGCGAGCTCGAGCGCGCGCGCGCGGTCGTGCAGATCGCCCTGGCCGCCGCACCGGACTCGGCCCCGGCCCGAGAACTCGCCGCGCGCACGATCCGGGATACGGCGACCGTCGCGGCGCGCCTGGCCGCCTGGGATCGATTGCTCGAAGTCCGGCCGCACTCCACCGAGGCCTGGGAACAGGGGGCGGTGGTCTGCGCGCGCGCGGGTCGCTTCGAGGAAGCGCGAACGCGTCTGGCCGGCGCCCTCGAGCTCTCGCCCACGCACCCACGGCTCCTGAAGAGCGCTGCACGACTGGAGCTCACGTACGGCGAGCTCGAGTCCGGTCTGACGCTGCTCGAGCGCCTGCGAGCGCTCGACTGCCCCGAGCCTGCGTGGGCCACGGACCTCGGCAACCAGCTCGTGCTCGACCTGGGCCGCCCGGAACGCGGCGCGCGCGTGCTCTTCGGTGAGCCGCTCGCGAGCCTCTCCGCCGAGGATCTGCACGCGCGCGCGCGCCAGGGCGATGCGCAGACACAGTCGGGAGCGGACGAATGCCTGGCGCAGCTCCTGTGGGCCCGCGAGCACGCGCTTGCCGGCGCCTTCGACCTCGCGCTGCGCAACTATCGCCAGGCCGCGAAGTGCAGCCAGGCCCGGCGCGGGGCCGAGGCCGGTCCAGCCGCGCTCTTCACGCTCGAGCTGGCCGCGGCCGAGGCCAGCGCGGGCCGGCGCGAAGAGGCCGAAGCACGCGTGCGCGGAGTGCCGCTCGAGTCCACGACGTGGGCCGAGCTGCCGCCCTGGGCCCAGGCGTCGCTGCGCGAACTGGGGCTCGCGCAGCCGGAATGAGCATGCTGTCCCGCACCCGAGGCTGCCTCGATCTCGCCGGCGACCCCGGTCTGGAACGCACGCCCTTGGCCTCGGAGCGCGGGCCCTACGTCGGACGCTGCCACGCGCGGCCACGGCGCTTCGCGCGTGATCCGGCGCTCGAACGCCTGCTGCACGAGCTCGCGCTGGGCTTCGGACCGCAGCGCTGGTGGCCCGCCGAGACGCCCTTCGAGGTCCTGGTCGGCGCGATCCTCACCCAGAACACGGCCTGGGCGAACGTCGAGCGCGCACTCCTGAGCCTGAAGGCGCGTACCCCGCTCACCCCGGCGCGCTTGCTCGCGCTGCGCGAGGAAGAGCTCGCCCTGCTGGTGCGTTCCTCGGGCTACTTCCGCGTCAAGGCGAAGAAGCTGCGCGCGCTCAGCGCGTGGTACCTCGAGGTGGGCGGCCTGCGCACGCTCGCACAGGCACCGCTCACCAGGATCCGCACTGAGCTGCTGGAGGTGTGGGGCGTCGGCCCCGAGACCGCTGATTCGATCCTGTGCTACGGCGCGGGCCGGCGCGTGGCCGTGGTCGACACCTACACCCGGCGCCTGCTCTCGCGCCACGGCTTCCTCGATGCCGGGCTCGGCTACGAGGAGATCCGCGCCTGGCTCGAGGAGCGCCTGGTCGACTCCCAGGCGGTGTACGAGGAGTTCCACGCGCTGTGCGTGCGCGTGGGCCGCGCAGTCCGATGAAAAAGATCCCTGCTACGGCTTCGCGCGCATCGCCAGGGCGTCGTCACGCTCGACGTTTCTTACCAATCCAGGCCGTGCTCGACGGCCATGAAGGCCGCCTGCGCCGTCTCTCCGTCGCGTTCCTAGCCCTGACGATGCGCGCTTTGCCTCGCGACGGGACTGTTTCAACGGCCTGCTACGACCACTGCAAGCCGACGCCGCGCTGCGCGAGCTGCGTGGCCACCACGCCACCGGGGCTCGCCCGGTAAGCATGGATCGAGACAGGCGAATCGCGCTCGTCATCCCCGCCCTGGACGAGGAGGCGAGCATCGGAATCGTCGTGCGCGACTTTCGTGCGCAGCCCGCGCTGGAGCTCGTGCTGGTGGTCGACAACGGTTCCCATGACCGCACGGCCGAGCGCGCGCGCGCGGAAGGCGCGCAAGTCGTCACGGAGAACCGCCCGGGCTACGGGGCGGCACTGCGCGCGGGGATCGAGCACGCGTTCGGGCTCGGGCTGGAGATTGTCGTGCTGGCGGAGGCCGATGGCACGTTCGATCCGGCCGATCTCGGGCCCCTGCTGGCGGCGCTCGCCGGCCGCGACCTCGTGCTGGGCTCGCGCACGGCCGAGATGCGCGGCGCCCTGCGGCACGGCAACCGCGCCGTGGCCTGGCTGCTCTCCGCCCTGTGGTGGCGGCGCTCTTGCCGGCTCACGGACGTCGGCTGTACCTACCGGGCGCTGACGGCCGAGGCCTGGGCCGCACTGCGTGACGGAGCGCGCGCCGATGGTCCGGAGTTCTCACCGCAGATGATCTGCGAGGCCTTTCGCCGGCGCCTCGCCGTGCGCGAGATCCCCGTGCGCTACGGAGCGCGAACGAGCGGCGCCTCGAAGCACACCGGTTCGACCTGGGCCGCCGAACGCACGGCCGCGCGCATGCTGCGCACGATCCTCGCGCTGCGCATCGCCGCGCGTTGAGGCGCCGTCGCTCACGGCCGGGCTGGAGCCGCGCATGGGTCGACTGTACCGTTTCAGTATCCGTGCGGGAGCCGGTTCAAGGCCGGTGCGTAACCCAGCCGTCAAGGAACTGCTAGGCTCAAAGTCACGCCGACGAAAGACAGGCCGACCATGACGACGCAGGATACGCAACGAGTCCCGGACACTACCCAGCGGAACGCTCACATGACCCAACGCATTCTCGTGGTCGAGGACGAGGTCGCGCTCGCCTCGGGCATCCGCGACGCCCTGACCCATGCTGGCTTCGAGACCGAGGTCGCGCACGACGGCTCGGGCGCCCTGGAGGCCTTCAAGAAGAGCCGTTTCGACCTGATCGTGCTGGACCTCATGCTGCCCGGGAAGAGCGGGCTCGAGGTCCTGAAGGAGCTGCGCGCCTTGCGGCACGAGGTGCGCGTGGTCGTGCTCACCGCGCTCTCGGACGAGAGCGACGTGGTGCGCGGCTTCGAGATGGGCGCCGACGACTACATGGCGAAGCCCTTCTCGCCGCGCGAGCTGGTGGCGCGCGTGCATGCCCAGTTCCGGCGCAAGGAGATGGACTCGGCCCCGCCGCCGCAGCTCAGCCTGCCTGGCGGCATCCAGGTGGACCTGGCGCGGCTCGAGGTCCATCGCGATGGCAAGGTGCTCCCGCTCACCCCACGCGAGGGGGACATCCTCGAGTACCTGGTGCGCCACCGCGACCGGGTCGTGACGCGCGAGGACCTGTTGCTGGACGTGTGGCACTACCGCAACGCCAACGTCGAGACGCGCACGGTCGACATCCACATCGTCGGCCTGCGGCGCAAGGTCGAGCCCGAGCCCGCCAAGCCGACACTGATCCAGACCGTGCGCGGCAAAGGCTACCGCTGGTACGCCTAGCGCGGAGGCGCAGCCTCCGCGCCACGAGATCGGATCGAAGGCCAAGGGTTGCGTAGGACCGGCGTAGGGCCTCCCCTCCACGGCGCCACGGCACGGCTCCCGCTGGTGCAGCACCCGGACGATAAGGAAAACTGTCCGTCCCCGTGCTGCGCCTCGAGACCACGACCCGCCGCTCGCTCTTCCTCTACGGAGCGCTGCTGGTCCTGCCCACGCTGATCTTCGGGTGGCTGTACTGGAGCGAGCTGCAGAAGGACTTCGAGCGCGATCGCGCGGCCATCCCGGAGAAGGCCCTGGACGACGCGCGCAAGATCGTCGCGGGCATGAACGAGCGCCTGCAACGACTGGTCGACGCCGAGTCGCTGCGTCCGTTCACGCACTACGCGGCGCTCATCTCACCCGAGGACGTGATGGGCGACGAGTTCGCGCTCCTGGCCAAGCCGCTCGAGCGCGGCACGACCCCGGTCGGCGTGCTGGGCTGGTTCTGGTTCGACCGCAAGCATCCACTCGGGCCCGACAGCCCGATCGAAACCTTCGTGGGCCAGGGCATTCCCGACCGCGATGGCGTGCGCAAGAGCCTCGTGCCGATCGTCCAGGATTTTCGCCGCCGCAAGCCGGTCGAGACCCTCGCGCAGCGCGCCTCGTCCGCCTTCGAGGGCGCACCCGTCTCGGTATCGCTGACGTCCCTGGCCGTGAGCCTGGGCGGCGAAACGGGGATCGAGTGCGTGCGGCGCTGCCTGCCCAAGCTGCGCGGCCGGATGCTCGAGGTCGGCGTCTCGGACTTCACCCTGACCTTCTATCGCGGCGCCGAGAAGCGCCCGGTCGCGCTGGCCTCGCGGCGCGTGTTCCCGCGCTCGGCCCTGGAGGATCCGGCGCTGTTCGCGGACACGCCCTGCCTGGCGCCCCTGGTGGACGGGATCGGCCTGCAACAGGGCTTCGTGATCGATCCGCAATGGCTGTTCAAGGATCTGCCCTGGGACATCGCCCAGCGTGTCCTGGACGACGAGGAAGAGCTGCGCACTCCGCCCGAGGCGCTCCCGATCGACAACATCGGCTCGCGCTTCGCCGAGATCCTGCCAGTGCTCGAGCTCGGCTTCGAGACCTATTACCCCGAGGACGGAGGCTACGGGCGCCTCGAGATCGTGATCGACGACGTGCGCTTCGAGGAGCGCGTCGCACGGCAGTCGCAGCGCTTCCTGACCACGGGCGGGATGCTGCTCCTCACGCTGGCGATCGGGATGACGCTGCTGTACCGCAGCGTGCGCCGCGAGCTCGACCAGGCGCACCGCATGCAAAACTTCGTGGCCGCCGTGACGCACGAGCTGCGCACGCCGATCTCGACCATCCGCTTGCACGCCGAGATGCTCCAGGACGGCTGGGTCGATGCGCAGAAGCAGCCCGAGTACTACGGGCGCATCGTGCGCGAGACGCAGCGCCTCTCGACGCTGGTCGAACGCGTGCTCGAGAAAAGCCGCCTCAAGGAGAACGTCACGCGGCCGGTGGCCGGCGACCTGAACGAGCACCTGCAAGCCCTGAAGGGCGACCTCGTCCCGCCCGAAGGGCAAGAATCCGACCTGACCTTCCAGCTCGAGCCCAAGTTGCCATCCGTGTGGCTCACCTCCGAGGGTGTGAGCATGATCGTCTCTAACCTGGTCGAGAACGCGCGCAAGTACGCGCCGGCCCGCGGGAAGCCGATCCTCGTGCGCACGCGCTGGAGCAACGGCCGAGTCCTGCTCGAGGTGCTCGATCGCGGTCCCGGAGTGCCGCTCGAGGAACGCGAGAAGATCTTCGAGGCCTTCTATCGCATCGGCAGCGAGGAAACGCGCACGACCACCGGCACGGGCCTCGGCCTGCACCTCGTACGCCTGCACGCCGAGACCTGCAAAGCCGTCGCCTCGGTCGAGGCGCGCGAGGGCGGGGGAAGCGTTTTCCGCGTGGCCTTCCGCCCCGCCGAGTAGGGCCTCCTGGCGCCTCGTTCGTGGAACCTGCGCCAGGAAGCAACGGCGAGCGAAGGGGGCCGCCGATCCTTCCAGGTCGGGAAGCTACGCCACCCGGGAGCGGCGCGGTAGAATCCACGCAACCCCCGTCAGCGCGGCCAGCCTCCAGCTAGGCCGGCACGCCCGCTGATCCCCTACCCCCTAACCGATGCACGTCGTCGTCCTGGGCGCCGGCCTGGCCGGGCTCGCCACCGCGTTCGAGCTGCGCCGCGCAGGCATCGCAGTGACGGTGATCGAGAAGGAGGACTACGCGGGCGGCATGGCCTGCAGCTGGAAGTGCGGCCCCTACTGGCTCGACCACGGACCGCACCGCTTCCACAGCCGCGACAAGCAGCTCATCGAGCACCTGTACGAGATCCTCGACAACGAGGTCGTGATCCGCGAGCGCCTCTCGCGCATCTACATGCAGGGCAAGTTCTTCCACTACCCGCTCAAGGCCCAGAACGTGCTGGCCAACATGCCGAAGGGCGTGCTGCTCCGGGCAGGCTGGGACTACCTGTGGATCCGCATGCAGCAGTGGTTCCGCAAGATCCCCGACGACAACTTCGAGAACTGGGTGGTCAAGCGCTTCGGGCGCACGCTGTACGAGATCTTCTTCGGCTCCTACACCTCGAAGGCCTGGAAGATGCCGTGCACGGAGATCAGCGCCGACTGGGCCAGCCAGCGCATCAGCCAGGCCAACCTGTGGGACACCGTCAAGAAGACGCTCAACCCGCCCAAGGAGGGCGAGGTGCGCAGCCTGGTCAGCGAGTTCTGGTACCCGGCCCACGGCGGGATCGGCCAGATCGGCCGCAAGTACGCCGAGAAGCTCGAACGCATGGGCTGCGCCGTACACCTCGAGGCCCCGCTCGAGCGCATCGAGCTCGAGGGTAGCGTCGCCAAGCGCGTGGTCTTCCGCAAGAACGGCCGCGAGCACGTGCTCGAGTGCGACGAGGTCGTCAACACCATCCCGCTGCCGCGCATGCTCGAGGCCTTCCAGCCCGGGATCGAGCCAGAGGTGAAGACGGCCATCGCCAACCTGCGCTACTCGGCGATCGTGTTCGTGTACCTCGAGGTCGACAAGCCCTCGGTCTCGCCGGACCACTGGGTGTACCTGCCCGAGAAGAACCTGACGATCCACCGCATCTCCGAGTTCAAGAACTTCAGCGACGACGCCGCGCCGGGGGACAAGACGGTGGTGTGCTGCGAGATCACCTGTCGCATCGGCGACGAGCACTGGAAACTCGACCTCGAGCAGGGCGCGAAGATCGCGATCCGCGACCTCGAGACCCTTGGACTCATCGCACCCGGGACGGCGCGCGGCATCGACCTCGCGAAGCTGCCCTACGCCTATCCCATCTACGATCTCACCTACAAGGAGAACCTCGAGGTGCTCAAGCGCGCCGCCAAGAAAGTGCGCAACCTCCAGACGACCGGGCGCCAGGGGCTCTACCGCTACAACAACATGGATCACTCGATCGCCATGGGCCGCCGCATCGCCAAGACGATCGTGCAGCAGGGCGCCGGCCAGCGCGCGGACGAGGTGGCGGCGGGGCACGAGTACTTCGGATGATGCGGGAGTGCGGCAGGCCTGGCGTGGTTCGAGATTCCCTGTCTCTGTGCTTCTCCGTGCCCTCTGTGCCTCTGTGGTTGGCTCGGAAGCACCACAGAGGCGCAGAGGGCGCGGAGGAACGCAGAGAATGACGGTGGCCTCCGAGATCCCGGGCCTCGGCTCCGCGATCGATCCGCGCGCCTGGCAGCCGGTCGATTGCGGGCTGTGCGGCTCGAAGGAGCGGCGCCTCGAGTTCCAGGACGGACCCTTCTCGGTCGTGACCTGCGCGCGTTGCGACCTCACCTACGTCACGCCACGGCTCCTCGACCGGGCCCTGATCGAGAAAGTCTACGACGAGGGCTACTGGCGCTCGGGCGCGCCCAAGGACCGCGGCTACGGCGACTACCGCCGCGACGCGCCGCTCTACCTCGCGACCTACCGCCGCCGCATGAAGGTCGTGCGCCGGCACTTCGCGCGCCCCGGGCGCGTGCTCGACGTGGGCTGCGCGGCCGGCTACTTCTTGAGCGTGATGAAGGAAGCGGGCTGGCAGGTGACGGGGCTCGAGCCCTCGGACGCGATCCGCCCGCAGGCGGAGGAACGCCTCGGCCAGGAGAACGTGCGCGCGGGGCTGCTCGGACAGGTCGAGCTGCCGCCCGGCGGCTTCGACCTCGTCACGATGTGGGACGTGATCGAGCACATTCCCGACGTCGTCGCCGCGGCGCGCGAAGTGCGGCGCCTGCTCGCTCCCGGAGGGAAGTTCCTGATCGAGACGCAGGACGTGACGAGCCTGGCCGCGCGCGTGCTCGGCAAGCGCTGGCAGCACTACAAGCACGCCGAGCACATCTACCACTTCCATGCGCGTACGCTGGCCGACGCCCTGGGCCGCGCCGGATTTCGCGTGCTCGAGAACGGGCCCTGGCTGGGCGGCAAGTACGTCTCGCTCGGCTTCATCGCCGAGCGCGCCGGCAAGCTGCACCCGCTGCTCTCGGCCGTGCTCTCGCCGCTGCGTCTGCTCGGAAACGTCTCCGTGTACGTCAACCTCTTCGACGAGATGATCGTCGTCGCCGAGCCGAGCTGACGGCAGGAGCTCCGTCCGACGCATGGAAGCCGCCGCCTACCGGCAGTTCCGCGACCTGGAAGAGAGCCACTGGTGGTTCCGCGGGCGCCGCACCGTCTACCTCGGCCTCCTGCGCCATCACCTGCGCGGCGCGCGGCCGAAGCGCGTGCTCGACCTCGGCTGCGGCGTGGGCGGATTCCTCCCCGGCCTGTCCGAGCTCGGCGAGCGCGTGTTCCCGACCGACATGGACCGCGCCAGCCTCGGGATCTGCCGCGAGCGCGGATTCCGGCTCGGCGTCGTGTCCGACGGCTACGCCCTGCCGTTCGCGGACGCGAGCTTCGAGCTCGTGTGCCTGTTCGACGCGCTCGAGCACATCCCCGACGAAGCGCGCGCGCTGTCCGAGGTCGCGCGCGTGCTCGCGCCCGGCGGCCGCGTCGTGATCAGCGTGCCCGCCTACCCGTTCCTGTACGCCAACAACGACCGTGTGGCGCGCCATTGCAGACGGTACACGCGAGCCGCGCTGGCACGCGCCCTCGGCGGGGCGGGGTTCGTCCTGGAGCGCAACACGCACACCAACGTATTCCTGTTCCCGTTCATCCTGCCGACGGTCCTGCTGATCAAGGCCTGGGAGATCCTGGTGCGGCGGAAGGCGGACCCGGAGCGCACGAACCTCACCGTCCCGCTGCCCGTCGCTCTTCAGGGCCTGTTGTGGAGCGTCTTCGCAGCCGAGCTGCCCTTCACCCGCCGCTTCGACTGGCCGGCCGGCCACAGCATCCTGGCGATCGCGCGCAAGCCGGGCTGATGGCTACGGCGCTCCGCGCGCCGCGGCGAGAGCACCGGACTCGCCCTCGACGGCTTCCCAGCCGCCGCCGAGGGCCTTGTAGAGCGCGACGGCGGACAGGGCGAGTTCGACTCGGCCGCGCACCAGCGCGCTCTCGGAGAGGAGCACTCCGCGCTCGCTGTCGAGCACGCCCAGGTAATCCTCGAGGCCGCTCGTGTAGCGTTCGCGGACGAGCTCCAGGGCTTCGCGTTGCGCCGCGCTGGCCTCGACCAGGGCCGGGATGCGCGCACGCGTCCTCGACCAAGCGGTGAGCGCGTCTTCGACCTCGCGCAGGGCCTCGAGCACGGCGCGCTCGTGGGCCAGACGCGCCTGTTCCTCCTGCGCGTCGCGCGCGCGGATGACCCAGCGCAGGATGCCGCCGTGGATGAGCGGCGTGACGAGGGACCCGCCCACTGAATAGGCCCGGCTCGGCGCGTCGAACATCCCGGCCAGGCTCTCGCTCTCCCAGCCGAAGGCGGCGCCGAGCGAGATGCGCGGGTAGAGCTCGGCCACGGCCTGGGCGCTGAGGGCGCTGGCGCGGGCGAGCTGGCGCTCGGACTGACGCAGGTCGGGGCGGCGCCGCAGGAGGTCAACGGGGAGGCCGCTCGCGATCGCATCCGGAGGCGCCGGCAGGGCCTGCTCCTGTACCTGCTCCCTGGCCGGCTCGAGCTCGCCCAGGAGCTCGCCCGGCCATTCGCCGAGCAGGACGGCCAGGGCGTGCGCATGGGTTTCCCGGCGCTGCGCGAGCACGGGCAGGAGGGACTCGGTGGTGGCCGCGAGCGCGCGCGAGCGGGCCAGTGCCGCTTCGACCTCGAGGCCCGCCTGCACGCGCGCGGCGACGAGCGCCTGGGTGTCGCGCTGGCTGGCGAGCTCGCGCCGGAGCAGTTCCAGCTCGGCCTCGGTCCCGCGCAACGCGATGTAGTTGCGCGCGACCTCGGCCAGTACGGCGAGCAGCACGCCGCGTCCGGCCTCGACCAGGGCGTCGCGCTCGGCCTCGGTTGCCTCGACCAGGCGCGCCGTGCGCCCGAAGAGGTCGAGCTCCCAGCGCGCGTCGACGCCCAGCGAGAACAAGGCCGCGCTGTCGTCGGGCAGGAACTCGCCGCCGGCCACGGACGTGCTGGGCTCACGGCGCGCGGCTCTCGCCCCGAGGTCGGCGCTCGGCCGCGCGTCGCCGCCGACGATGCGCACGGCCGCGCGCGCCTCGCGGATGCGCTGGGCGGCGATGAAGAGGTCCAGGTTCTGCGCCAGCGCGCGCTGCACGAGCCGGTCGAGCGTGGGGTCGCGGAAGGCCGTCCACCACCGCGCTTCTTCGGCGGACAGGGAGGCCGGAGCATTCTCGTCGCCGAGGAAGCTCGCGGGCAGGTCCGGCTCGGGCGCCTGATAGTCCTCGCCCACGCGGCAGGCGCACAGCGCGAGAACGAATAGGACTCCGCCCTTCACCGCTCGCCGCCCTCCGAGGACGGGGCCTCGATGTAGACGTCCATCTGCTGGCCGACGTAGACCGGCAACGCGCCCGGCTCGAAGGCATACAGCACCTGCAGCACGCGCGTGTCGACGCGTTCGATCGGGTCGCCGGTCAGGGAGCGCTTGGGGATGACCAGGGGATCCACGCGCACGAACTCGAGCGGCGTCGAGAGCGACGGGTTGCCGCGCACGAAGGCCTGGGCCGCAGCGCCGGGGAGGAAGCGCCAGGCGTCGCTCTCGTCGAGGTCGACGCGCACGTGCAGGCGCGCGAGGTCGCCCAGGACGAGCAGGGGCTCGCGCGTCGCGCTGCTCGCGAACTCGCCGGCGCGGATCCCGATGCGCAGCACGGTGCCCGCGATGGGCGCGCGCACGCTCAGACGCTCGAGCTCGGTGTCGACCGCCGCCAGAGCCGCCGCGGCGCTGGCGACGTGCGTGCGCGCCAGGGCGAGCTCGGGCGCCCAGGCGCCGGCGGCCAGGCGCGCCAGCTCGGCCTCGGCACTCTCCAGCAGCGCCACGCCGGACGCCAGCGCCGAGCGCCGCCGCGCGAGTTCCTCCAGACTGACCGCGCGCGGATCGGTGACCTTCTCGGCCAGCTCCAGACGCAGACGCGCCTCGTCCAGCGCGGCCTGCGCCGCGGCCACCCGCGCTCGGGCGGGCGGCAAGTCCTCGGCACGTGGCAAGGCTTCGATGCGCGCGAGCTCGGCGCGCGCCGACTCGACCTCGGCCGCGCGTACCAGGCGCTCGGCCTGGAGCTGGCGCGGGTCGAGCTGGAAGAGCACGTCCCCGGCCTTCACCACCTGTCCCTGCTGCACGGGGACCGCGACGACCAGACCCGGCAGCGGCGTGCCGATGGACACGTTCTCGCTGGCGGCCTCGACCAGACCCGCGCCGGCGATCTTGGTGGCGAAGGGCGAGGTGGCCGGAGCGGCGACCGGCGGCGCGGCCGGAAGGCGCGCGCTGCCGTGGATCACGGTGAGGGTAGCCACGCCGATCCCGGCGAGACTGAGGGCGGGCACGACGAACTTGCGCACGAACATGGAAACTCAGCGGGGGTCGTAGGAAGACGGCGTCTCGACGTGCTCGATGCGCCCGTCGTCCATGTGGGCGATGCGGTCGGCGTAGGAGAAGATGCGCGCGTCGTGGGTCACGACGACCAGCGCGCGGTCGTCCTTGGCGGCGACCTCGCGCAAGAGCTCCATCACGCGCTCGCCGGTGCCGTGGTCCAGGGAACTGGTGGGCTCGTCGCACACGACCAGCCGCGGAGCGTGCACGAGGGCGCGGGCGATGGCCACGCGTTGCTGCTGGCCACCGGAGAGCTGGGCGGGGAGCGCGCGCTCGCGCCCGCCGAGACCGACGCGCACCAGCAGCTCGTCGGCGTGGCGCAAGGCGACGCGGTACTCCTCGCCCAGGATCAGGAGCGGCACGGCGACGTTCTCGGCCACCGTCAGGGTCGGCACGAGATTGAGCGACTGGAACACGAAGCCCACCGTGCGTCCGCGCCAGGCTACCAGCTCGTTCTTCGTCAATGCGTCGATGTCCTGGCCGAACACGCGCACGTCCCCGCCGGTCTTGGTGAGGATGCCCGAGACGACCGAGATCAGCGTGGTCTTGCCGCAGCCCGAGGGCCCGACCAGGAAGGTCATCTCGCCCGGGTAGACCTCCAGGTCGATGCCGCGCAGGGCCTGCACGCGCTGCTCGCCGCTGCCGTAGTCCTTGGTCACGCCGCGGCAAGCGATGGCCAGGGCAGTCGTGGAGGCCGTGCTCACTTGAAC
>JANOGB010000341.1:0-32624 GCA_031413955.1 Planctomycetota bacterium
CCGGGCTCCAGCCCGGCTCGGCTGCCCCTCTACTTCCCTTTCCTCGGAGAGCGGAAACAAGCCAAGGAAAAGAGCCGGGCTGGAGCCCGGCGCTCCCGGTTGAGGAAGAAGAGGAAGAGTCAGCGGGCGAGGGATTCGGCCACGACCACCGCCGCCGCGATGCCCGCGTCGTGCGTGATCGTGATGTGCCAGCGGTCGATGCCCTTCGCGCGCGCGATGGCGGCCGAGTCGCCGTGCAGCACGAGCTCCGGCGCGCTGCCCGGGGCGCGCACGACCTCGATGTCGACCCAGCGCACGCCGTGCGTCCAGCCCGTGCCGAGGGCCTTCATCACGGCTTCCTTGACCGCGAAGCGGCCAGCGTAGTGCACGTGGCGGCGCGCGGCGCGGCGCTCGCAGTAGGCGCGCTCGCCAGCCGTGAACACGCGCTCGAGGAAACGCTCGCCGCGGCGCGTCTCGGCCGCGGCCAGGCGCTCGATCTTCGTCAAGTCCAGCCCTAGCGCGACGATGCCCATGCGTGCGCGGATGATACTCCGTAGGATCGGGCAGCGTGGCGGCAGAACAGCAGCGGCGGTGGCGCAAGCGCATCCTCGCGCTCGGCCTCGCGCTCGGCGCCGGCGCGCTCGTGGCGGAGTGCGTGGTGCGCGCACGCTTCGGAGCGCCGCTCGTCGAGCGCCTGCCGCTGCTGACGGTGCGTGCCAATCCCCACCGCGGCTGGGAGATGGTCCCGGGCGTGCACTACACCTACCAGCACCGCGTGGAGGTCAACTCCCTCGGCCTGCGCGGGCCCGAGCTCGCGCCCAAGCAACCTGGCGAGCGGCGCATCCTGTTCCTGGGCGACAGCCTCACCTACGGCCAGGGTGTGGCCGGCGACGAGACCGTGGCGGCCGCGCTCGAACAGGCCTTGCGCGCGCGGGATACGAGCCGTCCCTGGAGCGTGGTCAACGCCGGCCTGCGCGCCTACGGCACGTCCCACGAGCTGGGCCTGCTGGAAGAGCTCGGCGCGCGCATCCAGCCCGACGTGGTGTTGCTCGGCTGGTACTGGAACGACGTCAGCGAGCGCGCGATCCAGCCGACCTTCGAGGCTTTCCTCCCGCGCGGCGAGTTCGCCTTCGACACTGGCGGACGGGTCGAAGGCTGGGCGTGGCTGCGCTGGCAGGCGCAGCAGCTCCCGCGCAGGAGCGCGCTGGTGATGCTCGTGCACGATCTCTTCAGCGACAAGAACCAGTTGTTCGAGGCCGGGATCGTCGAGCGCGGATTCCAGACGCTCGCGGAGCTCCTGCCGCGTTTTCGCGCGCGCTGCGCCGAGCTCGGCGCCACTCCGGTGATGGTCATCTTTCCGGATGCGAACCGGCTGGCGGGCGCGACCGGGACCCGGCCCTACGACGAGCGCGCGGTCGCGCTGGCGCGCGCGCACGAGCTGGAGCTGATCGAGCTGCTGCCGGCGCTCGAGCCGCTCTACGTGGCGGACGAGCACCTCCCGGTCATCGCCTTCGACGGGCACTACGATGCCGCCGCCAACCGTGCCATGGGGACCTTCCTCGCCGAGCGCTTGCTCGCGCTGGGCGTGCCGCAGCGAGCCGAATGAAGGTATCCTCTGTGCGAGTGAGCGAAACCGAGCCCATGCAAGTGCTGCTGGCCTCGCCGCGCGGGTTCTGCGCGGGCGTGGATCGGGCGATCGAGATCGTCGAGCGCGCGCTCGCGCTCTATGGCCCGCCCGTGTACGTGCTGCACGAGATCGTGCACAACCGCCACGTGCTCGAGGATTTTCGCGCGCGCGGCGTACGCTTCGTCGAGAGCCTGGAGGAGATCCCGGCCGGATCGGTCACGATCTTCAGCGCGCACGGTGTGGCCGGAGAGATCGAAGCCAAGGGCCGCGCGCGCAACCTGCGCGTGATCGACGCGACCTGCCCCCTGGTCACGAAGGTGCACCTGCAGGCCCAGCGCTACGAGCGCGAGCAGCGCGAGATCGTGCTCGTCGGCCACCCGGGCCACCCCGAGGTCGAGGGCACGCGCGGGCGCATCGCCGCCAAGGTGTACGTGCTCTCGACCGTCGAAGAGGTCGAGCGCCTCGAGGTCTCCGACCCCGAGCACCTCGCCTATGTCACCCAGACCACGCTCTCGGTCGACGACACGCGCGACGTGATCGCCGCGCTCGAGCGGCGTTTTCCCGGTATTCGCGGGCCCGAGCTGGCGGACATCTGCTACGCCACGCAGAACCGCCAGAACGCGGTCAAAGCGCTCGCGGATCGGATCGACCTGTTGCTGGTGGTGGGCTCGCCCAACAGCTCGAACTCGAACCGCCTGCGCGAGCTCGGCGCGCGCGGCGGCGTGCCGGCGTACCTGATCGATTCCGAGCAGGACCTCGTGCCCGCCTGGTTCCGACCGGGCATGCGCATCGGGCTGACGGCCGGTGCGTCGGCACCGGAGAAGCTCGTGCAGCGCGTGCTGGCGCGCCTCGCTTCCCTGGGCGTCAGCGTGGTCAGCGAGATGGAGGGCAGCCCCGAGTCGGTCGTGTTCCAGCTCCCGAGCGAGTTGCGTGCGGGCGAGATCGCGCGCGCATGAAGCTCGCGGGATTCTCGATCGGGACACTGGCGCTCCTGACGCAGGCGCCGGCCGAGCCCGCCGCGCCGCCGGCCGTTCTGCCCAACATCGTCCTCGCCATCGCCGACGATCTGGATCCCGGGCACCTCGGCTTCTGCGGCAATCCGTTGGCGCGAACGCCCCACCTGGACAAGCTCGCACAGGAGGGCATCAGCTTCCGGACGCTCTACGCCCAGCCCATCTGCCGCGCGGCGCTGGCGACGCTGCTCACCGGTCGCTGGCCGCACGAGACGGGCATGGCCACCAACACGGTACGCCAGCCGCTCGCGCCCGAGGGCGCTCTGCCCGCCTTGCTCAAGGCGCGTGGTTACTCCACCTACTGTGGCGGCAAGTTCTGGGAGGGCAACCTGCCTGCCTTCGGCTTCGACGCGCCGGCCGAGAACGACGAGCGCTTCGCGCGCGAGGGCGAAGGCAAGGACGACTTCTTCCACTGGCTGGAGGAGCACGCGGCGGGCGGGCCCTGGTTCGCCTGGTGGGCGCCGAGCCTGCCGCACACGCCGCACCGGCCGCCGGCGCGCTTCACGAAGGACTTCGCGGAGGTCCCGATCGAGGTCCCGCGCGGCTTCAAGGGCGATCCGCAGCAGTTCATCGAGGCCGAGCGCGCCAGTCTGGCGATGCATGCCTGGCTGGACGCCGAGTTCGGGCACCTGCTCGCCAAGCTGAAGGAGCTGGGCGAGCTGGAACAGACCCTGATCTTCTTCCTGGGCGACAACGGCTGGTCCACCGCGAGCCCAGCCAAGGGTACGCCCACGGAGAAGGGCGTGCGCTCGCCGCTGGTCGTCGCGCTGCCAGGCAGGGCGGGCGCGGGCCGCGAGCTGGACACGCTGGTCGATCTGGTCGACGTGCACGCCACCGTGCTCGACTACGCTGGCGCGTCCCTGCCGCCGGAGAGCCGCGGGAGGAGCCTGCGAGGGCTGCTCGAAGGCGGCGCGTACGAGCCGCGCGCGCACCTCTGCGGCGCCGTCTACGGGCGCTACGAAGGCGGCTTGCCCTATGCCCTGTACGCGCGCGACGAGCGCTGGAAGTACGTGCTGTACCTGCGCGACGTCACCAGCAAGGAGCTGAGTCCGGGCGCGCGGCTCGCGCCGCCTTTTCGCGTTCGCGCCGGCCAGCGGCTTTTCGATCTCGAGCAGGATCCGCTGGAGAGGCACGATCTTGCGGCCAGCGAGGAGCAGGCCGAACGCCTGCGCAGCCTGCGCGCGAGCGCGCTCGGCTGGTGGCAGGACAGCGGCGGCGCGGCCCTCGAGGTGCCAGAGGAATCCGCGCGCTGAATCCGCGCTGAATCCGCGCGGAATCCCTCCGTTCAAGCCGAGGACGCGAGCTCGAGCAACGCGCCGCCGTCCTCGACTTCGCCGCCGTCGGCCACGAGGAAGCGCACCATTCGCGCGCGCGCAGGCAGCTCGCCCCCGGGGCGATAGACGACGTGCGTGAAGGTCTTCATGACCTCGATCAAGCCGAGCGTGCGCCCGTCCTCGATGAGGTCTCCTGCGCGCACGAAGGACTCGTCGGTCGGCGCGGGGCGCTGCCAGAAGCGCCCCGAGCAAGGCGCGCGGAAGAACAGGGCTCCGGAGGCGGCCTCGGGAGTGCTGGCTGTCGTGGCGACGGATACGACCTCTTCGAGCGGCGCGAGCTCGTACAAAACGGTCCCGTAGCCGACCGGTGCCAGCACGCGCTCGGGGCGTGCATTGACGACGCGTCCCGCGGCGCCGGAGGGCGCGACGAGGTCGAAGCGGCGCCCGAGCGAGTGCAGCACGCCGGCCGCGGCGCGCGGCGCGAGCAGCGCTCCGGGCGGCAGCGCACACGTGAACAGGCCCACCTCCGGAGAACGCAGGACGATGCGCTCACCCTCGCGGCCGAGGAGCAGCTCGAGCACCTGGGCCATGGGTCAACCCTGAGGTGTAAGGGAGGAGCGTAGAGGCTGCTTGCGATTCTTCTGCGCCATGTTTTGCTCGAGAGAGGAGGCGGCCGCGATGGAGCGCGAAAGGTTAACGCTCCACCGCGGTCGCTGCTCTTCCCTCGAGCCGGTTCGTTGCTTCGTGCCTCAGTACCCGACCGTGACGCGCAGGGCGTTCGTCAGGTATTCGCCGGCCGGATCCTGGACGAAGCCCTGCAAGTGAATGCGCCTCCCAGCCAGGGCGAGGTCGGCCGGGATGGGCGCGGTGTATCCGCCACGGCCGATGCGCGGGCGGCCGAGTTGTTGAGCCAGGTCGATCAGGAGCTCTCCGAACGGGCTCGACTGAGGGCCGAAATCTGCGTTCGAGAGGAAGAGCACGGTCGGATGGCGAAAGCCCAGGGGATCGAGGGCCACCAGGTTGGCGGCCCACAACTGCCCGAGGCGCGCGGGCAAGGTCTCGTGCAGCAGGACGGGGTTGACTCCCGAACCGTTGCGGACGAGGGAGACCGCGACCTCGCGTGCGGGGACCTCCTCGAGCTGCAGCCACTGGCTGGCGCACAGCGAGAACCAGGGGTCCGAGCAGGCCTGGGATCCGTAGTTGAATGTGCCCCGATACTCGCTCGAGGAGGCGGGCCCGATCGAGTAGAGGTCCATGGCGTTCGCGGTTCCGAGGATCCGTCTGGGGGCTCGCACCAGGAACGGGCCCGTCGCCCCATCGAGCTGCAGGAAACCCCAGCCGATGTTCCCGTCCGACAGGCGCAAGGGCTGCGTCCCGAAGTCGATCGTCAGGAACAGCGGGACATGGCCGCCGTTGAACGGCAGCCCGCTAATGGTGCGGCGGAACACCTCGGTTCCGAGGACGCCGAAGCCCTGCGTGCCCTGGTACAGCGCGAAGCTGATCGCTCCGCCTGGACCGCCCCCGGAAAGGTCCTCGGCATTGCTGCCGAAGCCGATCGTGACCCTGCGCACGAGCCCCGACTCGCGGCAGAACTTGAAGCCCCAGCTCACCAGCTCTTCACCGGGATGGGGCGTGACGAAGAAAGAGGTAGCGTTGCCGGGATCCCCGGCGAGCTCCGAGTTGTCGAAGCAGGGCGCGTTGCCGAGTCCGATCTGACCCCACGACTCGGAGCGGACCTCGCGTATGCGGTCTTCCTGGACGTCGTAGTAGGCGTGCAACACCTCGTCTCCCGGCTCGGGTGCCGGCACGGACGTCACGCGCGGCAGCGGGAGGGAAGGGCTCAGCTGCTGAGCGACGGTGAGGTCAGCCAGCGTGGCGAATGCGGCGAGCCAGAACGGAAAAGGGCGGGCTTTCATGACGATCTCGGTCCGCGTATCAGTAGCCGATGCGAACGTTCAGTGCGTTGGTCAATCGAACCGCGGCGGATGCGGCCGGCGGCAGGACGACGCCCTGCACAAAGAAGCGGAAGCCGACCAGGCTCGTTTCGGCCGGGATCGCGAAGGTGTAGCCGGCCTCGCCGAGCTGGGGTCGCCTGAGGAGCTGCGCGGCATCGATCAGGACCTCGCCATAGGGGCTCGCGAGGGGGCCGGCAGCCGCCGCCGAGGTGAGCAGGAGCGTGTAGGGCGGGGAGTGAATTCCCGGCACCGTGGCATTGATCCTGGCCGCCCACACGTGGCCGATCCTGGCCGGGAAGATCTCGCTCAGGAGAATCGGATTGACGCCGGAGCCGTTCTGGACCGTCGTCCTCGCGACCTCGTTGTTCGCGATCTCGTCGAGTTGGATCCACATGTTGGCGGGGGGGCTGCCACTGTAGTTGAAGGTCCCCACGTACCGGGCCGGAGTGGCCGGTCCGGGCGAGTAGATGTCCAGCGCGTCGAACGTGCCGAGCAGCCGCTTCGGGGCGACCACGAGCACGGGACCCGTGTCGCCGTCGAGCTGCAGGAAACTCCAGCCGAAGGCGCCGTCGCTCAGGGGCAGCGGCTCGGTGCCGAAGTCGACCGTGAAGAACACCATCGGCTCGGAGTTGTCGATGAAGCCGTACTGCACCGTCGGGCCGGCAGGCGCGCCGTCCGCCGGCATGCCGGTGAAGGTACGCCGGAAGACCTCGGTGCCGGGCTGGCCGAAGCCGGTCGTGCCCGTGTACAGCGCGAGCGAGAAGGCCGCTCCTGGACCGCCCTGAGAGACGTCGATGGCCGTGGAGCGATAGGCGATCGTGAAGCTGCGCAGACGGCTCGCCCCCGGACAGAGCTTCGAGCCCCAGTTGAGCACGTCTTCGCCCGAGTTGGCGACGACGTACTGGGGATCATCGGGGAAGTTGATCTGGGAGTTGTCGAAGCAGGGCTGGCTGCCGAGGGCGAGCTCGCCCAGACTGGCCGGGCGCGCGATGCGCACCCGATCGTTCTGCACGTCGTAGGTGACGTGCAGGACACGCTCCACGGGCGCGGCCCCGGTGCCGCCGCGCACCTCGGGCAGCCGGAAGGGCGGCGCGGACTCCTGAGCCGTGCTCGGTGCGGCGAAAACGGAGGACAGGGAAGCGGCCAGAGTTGCACAAGCCAAGGACAGGTTCATGGTGACCTCACCGGGACCGGAGGAAAGCGAGCTCAGCCCGAGGCGGGTCGTGGGACGCGAACCCAGCCTCGGATGCCCCCTGCACGCAATCCGCGAGCCATTCGCCGTCCGGCTCGAAACCGGCCAGGAATGGGTCGGGCTAGGCGGCAGTGAGAGGCGGGTAACAATCCGGCGAGAGAACCGTCTTGCGTTCCTGGCTCGTGACAGCGCACACCCGGTGGGTCCACGATCCGGGGCAAGTCCTATCCGCGTTCCCGGGCGAGCGCCGCGAGATCGTGCAGCGACCAGATGCGCGGGTTCTTCACGCAGCGGTAGCCGATCGACTGGTACGAGGCCTCGGCGAAGAGCTCGAGCCACGCGCGCAGCTCGCCGAAACCCACGACCTCGTCCGTGTCCATGCGCGCCGCGGCCTGATAGGGGTCCATGTCGGCCTCGATGCGCGCCTCGACCGCGCGCATGCCCTCGGCGATCTTCTCGCGCTCGACCGGATCCTGGCTGGCGATCTCGAAGTCGTCGTCGAGCTTGGTGTGGTAGCTCGCGATCGAGAGCGTGCGTCCCTCCATGACCGCCAGGCGCGTGAGCGGCGTCGAGAGCTGCACCACCGGCTCGTAGGGCATGCCTGCCATGGCGTAGTAGCCTGCGCCCGAGGCCTTGCGCAGCAGCAGCGTGAACATCGGCACGGTGTTCGTGCTGTTGGCGTAGATCAGGCTGGAGCCGTAGCCGAGCAGGCCGAGGCGCTCGGCCTCGACACCGACGTCGAAGCCGGCGATGTCCTGCAGCCACACGATCGGGATCCCGTCCGCGTCGCAGGCGCGCGAGAAGGCCGCGACCTTGGCGATGCCTTCCTGGTACAGGATGCCGGCCGGCTTCTTGCGTCCGTGGTGTTCGGGGTCGTCGATCAGACCCTGGCGATTGGCGACGAAGCCGAGATAGAGCCCGTTCACGCGCCCGATGCCGGTGATCATCTCGCGCCCGCGCTCGGGATGGAGCTCCCAGAAGAGGCTCTGGTCGACCAGGCGTGCGAGGATCTCTTCGGCCTCGTAGGCGTGCCGGTAATCGTCGGGGAACAGCGCGGCGAGCTCGCTCGCGGGATGGTGCGGCGCGAGCGCCGCGGCGCCGTGCCTGTAGTAGGCGGCAGCGCTCGTCGGCAGCTTCTCGACCTCGCGGCGGATGAGCGCGAGCGCGTGCTCGTCGTCGGGCACGCGCTCGTCGGCGCAGCCCGACTGGTTCACGTGCACCTCGGGCCCGCCGATGTCGAGGCTCGAGAGGTGCTGGGACTTCGCGCCTTTGATCAGGGCCGCGCCGGCGATGACCATGTAGGCCTGCTCGGTCATGAACACGCGGTCGGAGATGATCGGCATGTAGCCGCCGCCCGCGATGCAGTCGCCGAAGACACCGGCGATCTGGGGCACGCCTTCGTGCGAGAGCAGCGCGTTCTTCTTGAAGATGTGCCCCGCGCCCGTGCGGCCCGGGAACGAATGCGCTTGCTCCGGCAGGTAGAGGCCCGAGCAGTCGACCAGGTACACGACCGGCAGGCGCAGGCGCCGCGCCATCTCCTGGGCCCGTTCGATCTTTTCCGGCGTCTGCGGCCACCAGGCACCCGAGGCCACGCTGTTGTCGTTGGCGATCACCATCGTCCAGCGCCCGGCCACGCGCGCGAAGGCCGTGATCACCCCGGCCGCGGGGCTCGCTTGCTTCCCGAACGTGCGCCCGTGATTGACGAACGTGCCGACCTCGAAGTGCCGCGAGCCCGGATCCTTCAGACGTTCGAGGCGCTCGCGCGCGGTCAGCTTGCGCTTCTCGTGCACGCGCTCGACGTACTCGGCGCCCCAGCCGGCATGCACGGCGGCGCGGCGCTCCTCGAGCAGCGTTTCACGCTCGCGCGCGCGCGCGCGATTGCGCTCCGCTTCGGCCGTGCCGAGCACCGCGTCGAGCGCGCGGCCGATCGGGACGAGGGGCACCTTCATGGGGACGGAACTCCGCGTTTCGCCGGCGCGGTCGCGCGTGCCGGCGGCCAGCCGGGGATGGCGGAGGTGTCATAGCGGCCCGCACGAAAGGGTTCGCTCGCGAGTGCCGCCAAGAACACCGGCAGGGTCGTGGCGACGCCCTCGATGCGCGCCGCGGCGAGCGCGCGCAGCAGCGTGTCGATGGCCAGCGCGCGCGTCTCGGCGTGGGCGATGACCTTGCCCAGCAGGGAGTCGTAGTGGGGCGGGATCGTATCGCCGGCCACGAGGTGCGTGTCGACGCGCAGCGTTCCTGGGCCGAGGTCGGTGGGCACGCTGAAGCTCTGCAGCGTGCCCGGCGAGGGCTGGAAGTTGCGCTCCGGATCCTCGGCGTTGATGCGCACCTCGATGGCGTGGCCGCGGAGCGCCACGTCACGCTGGGCGAGCGGCAGGCGCTCGTTGGCGGCGATGCGGATCTGCAGCGCCGCGATGTCGAGGCCCGAGACGAGCTCGGAGACCGGGTGCTCGACCTGCAGGCGCGTGTTCATCTCCATGAAGGCGAGCGAGCCATCGGGCGCGCGCAGGAACTCGACCGTTCCGGCGCTGGTGTACCCGACCTGCAGGCAGGCGCGCAGCGCGGCGGCGCCGAGTTCGGCGCGCTCGGCGGGCGCGAGCGCCGGGCTCGGGCTCTCCTCGAGCAGCTTCTGGTGCTTGCGCTGCACCGAGCACTCGCGCTCGCCGACGTGGAGGCCACCGCCGAAGGCGTCGCACAGCACCTGGACCTCGATGTGCCGGCCGCCCGTCAGGTAGCGCTCCAGGTAGATCGAACCGTCGCCGAAGGCCGCCTCGGCTTCGGCGCGCGCGGAGGCGAAGGCTTCGCGCAGCTCCCCGTCGCTCGTGCAGCGGCGCATCCCGCGTCCACCGCCGCCGGACTCGGCCTTGAGCAGCACCGGGTAGCCGATCTCGCGTGCACAGCGCAGCGCGGCCTCGACGTCGGCCAGCGGGCCGTCCGAACCCGGGATCAGCGCGAGCCCCGCCGCGCGCATGGCGCGCTTGGCCGGGGTCTTCGTGCCCATCAGTTCCATCAACTCGGGGCGTGGGCCGACGAAGACCACGCCGTGCTGCGCGCACAGCGCGGCGAAGCGCGCGTTCTCGGCCAGGAAGCCCCAGCCCGGGTGCAGCGCGCTGCAGCGCGTCTGCAAAGCCGCCTGGACCAGGCGCTCGGCGCACAGGTAGCTCCTGGCCGCGCTGGCGGGACCGATGCAGACGAGCTCGTCGAAGGCGCGCGTCCAGCTCGCGCCGAGATCGGCCTCCGAGGCCACGCCCACGGGCGCGATGCCGAGCGCGCGGCAGGCGCGCGCGATGCGCACGGCGACCTCTCCGCGGTTGGCGACGAGCAGGCGCTGGAACATGGAATGCCAGGGTACGGAGTCAGACACGTTTCTCCACCGCTACAGTGGCGTTCCATGTTCACGGCGACGATCGTCACGCTGCTCCTCCTCGGTCGAGCGGGTTCCGACGAGTTCACGGAGCAGCTGGCGCGCCTGGGCGCGCCGCGTTCCGCCGAGCGCGCGGCCGCCGAACGCTGGTTGCAGGCGCACCTCGTGTTCGAGCGCTATCCCGAGCTGGCCGCGGCCGCGCTGGCCGGCGATGCCGAGGTGCGCGGGCGTCTGGTGCGCATCCTGAGCGCGGACGCACGCCACCTGGCTCTGGCCCTGGCGCTCGGCGTCGAGGAGGACGCGGTGCTCGGTGCCCTCGGGCGCGAGGCCGTCCGGGCCGCGGTGGCCCACTCCGATCCGCGCCTGGGCGAGCCTGCGCAGCGCGAAGGGCTCGAGGTCCTCTTGCGCCGCGCGGCGAGCGAGAGTCCTCCGCGCAGCCTGCGCCTGGATGCGCGCCTCACGCTGGCCCAGCTGGTCGAGAGCCTGGAGCTCGTCGGCGAGCTGCCCCTCGGCCTGACCCTCGACCCGCGCCTCGCGACCAGGACCATCCGTCGGGAAGAAGAACTCCCGAGCGGGCCCTGGAACGTGCTGCTCCCGCACCTCGCCCGCGCGCTCGGTGTGGAGCTCGAGATCCATGGCCTGACGCCCGGCCGCGACAACGTGCTGGGCCCGTTCTTGCGGTTGACGACCGGGCCCGAGCCCACGCACAGCGGGGTCGACCTGATCACCGAGTGGTTGTTCGTGCTCGCGCAGGACGGAGACGAGAGCGTGCGCGCGCGCGCCGCGTGCAACCTGGCCTCCAGCGGGTTCGCCCCGGCCCTCGAATGGATGGACCAGCTGGTGCGGGTGCGCGGGGATCGGGCGGCTATCGAGGGCTTGGTGCTCGCCGCCGCGCGCGGGCGCGTAGCGCCGGTCCTGCTGAGCCCGGCCGTTCTCGAGCCGCTCCTCTCCGAGGCCGAGGCGCTTCCCGGCCCGGGCTCGGCGCGCATCCTGTGCGCGCTCGCGCGCAGCGGCTGCTTCGACGCGCAGGGCAACGCGCTCGCCGGTCGACTCCTGGCGGGCTTCGAGCAAGTCACAGTGCGTGGCCGCTGGCTGCGTCTCTTCTTGCTGGAGCGCAACGGCTGCGCGGCGCCCGAGGTCGCCGCCCTCGCGCGCACGCTGCTGGCCGCTCCGTCGACGGCGCCGGCGCTGCGCCTGCAGGCTCTGTATGCGCTGGCCATGCAGGGCGAGGTCTCACCCTCCGAGGCGCTGCGCGTCGAGGGTTTGTCGGAGCTCTTCCGTGTGGGCCCTTTCCGTGGCGACTTCCGGGGCGACATGGTCGAGGCCGAGCGCCTCGGGCGTGTCCTGCGCCTCCTCGCGCTGGCGCCGCCCTATCCGGATCCAGCTCGGATCCCAGCGGACTGGACCGCCCCTGAACGTCTTGGCCTGCTCGAGGCCTGGATGTGGCGCGGGGAGCCGGAACCGCTGAGCGCGCACGTCGCCGCCTGGATGGAGGTTCCCGCCGTGCAGTCCGCGGCTCGCGGCGAACTTCTCGCGCAGCAGCTCCTGCCCTGGCGCGCGCGCGGCGCGGGGCCGCTCCTGGATGGGATCCTGCAGCGCGCGCGCGCTCTCGTCCACGCCCGGCCAGGCTTGCCGGAGCGCGAAATCGAGCGCGTGCGACTCCTGCTCGGCCTGGTTCCCGCGGCGGATGTGCCGGGCGTCCTCGCGCGCGGCGGCTACGAGCTCCAGGGCGAGCGCTCGGACGTGGCGCTGCTCGGAGCCTTGGCCGGCTATCCCGTTCCCATCGCCCCAGAGGTCGAGGCTCGCGCCACGCTCCATTCGCGGCTGGCTTCCGCCCTGGGAGAGAACCGTCGCCTGCAGGAGTTCAGCGCCCTGCTCCAGGCCCTGGAGCGCGCCGCAAGGGGACTGTACTCGGCCGGTCGGGACGAGGAGGGCGACACGTTCTCCAGCCGGGTCCAGGCCCTCGGCAGCCGCTCCAAGGGCGAACTCGGCCGCTGGATCGAGCGTCAACCCTGGCCACCTGCACCGCTCTCCGAGACGCGCGACGTGGCGCGTGTTCTCGCCAGCTTCGAAGTCCCAGCTTCTCTCCAGAAGCCTCTAGAAGTGCCTCCCCGCGACCGATGAGATGGTCCCACCCGTCCGGAACGCTCACGCTCCGGATCGGTTCCTGGCCAGAGCCGCATGTCCTTCTTCGGAACGACCCCTCCTCCCGAGACCCTGGAACCGGCCACGCCGGGCGAGGGGCGCGAGATCCCGCTCGAGCGTGAGGAGCTGGTCATCCTGCGCGCGCCGGCTTCGCAATCGGCCGAGCAGTTCCGGCGCCTGCGCAACTCGCTCCTGGCCCTGAACCCCGACGGCGCGGCGCGCTCGATCCTGGTCACCAGCGCGCTCGAGCACGAGGGCAAGAGCGTGGCGGCGATCAACCTCGCGCTGGCGATGGTCGAGGTGTCGAACCTGCGCGTTTGCCTGGTGGACGGGGATCGCCTGCATCCTTCGATCGAGCACTACCTGGGGCACCCGCGGCGCCTCGGGCTGACGGAGCTCCTGCAAGAGGAGATCGGCATCGACCAGGCCATCCGGCAGACCGCGCTCGAGCGTCTGGACGTGATCGGCTCGGGTGCTTCCTCGCCCAACCCGGCCCTCGACCTCGAGCGCCTCCAGGCGTTGCTCAACGCGCTCAAGCGTCGCTACGACTACGTGCTCCTGGACGGACCCGCTGTGCTGTCGACGAACCATCCGAGCCTGATCGGCTCGGTCGTGGACGGGATCCTGCTCGTCGTGCGCATCGGAGCCACGCCGAAGGGACTGGTCGAGGAGGCCTACCAGATGCTCGAAGGTCTGGGGGGCAACGTGCTCGGCATGTGCGCCACGGCCGCGGACGGACCGGTCGGCTGAAGCGTGGCGTGGGAGCCCGCGCGCGCGGGGACTCTCACTCGAACAACAAGCGCTGGAGGAATTGCAGTGGGCGTCTGGAGGTGCCCGTGCTGATCGGTCTTCCCGTGCGGGCCGAACGCAGGAGCGCCGAGAGATTCTTGGTCTGCCACGCGAGGGCCGGAGCCGTGTCGAGGTAGGCGGCTTCGCGGCCACGGAACTCGCGTCCGTGGTGCTGGGCGCGCTTGGCCGGGCTGCAGGCCTGGTTGAGCTCGGCGTGGAGCAGCTCGTGGAACAGCACGTAGCGCACGAACCAGCGCGGAACCGCGGGCTGATCGAGGACCGGGTGGATGCGGATGAGCGCCGTCTCCGGGTCGAAGGATCCGAGCTGCAGCGAACGCTGCGCGCCGCGCGGACCGCGCCGGCCCCAGGTCACGCCGCTCGGGCGGCGCTCCTGCGGGAGCGCGCCGAACTCGTGCGCCAGGAGGTCGAGGCTCAGCTCGCCGAGGTCATGGTGCGCTCCGCGGACCAGGATGCGCGGCAGGCGCGGCGGCCCGAGCGTGCTGACGATCGAGGCGATCCAGTCGTCGAGCTCGCGACAGGCCACGCGCGCGTTGCGGCCGACCCGCAACCAGTCGGCCACGGCGATGCGCACGGGCTCGGGCGCGCGTCCGAAGGCTTGGTTCATGCGCACGCGCAGGCCGGCGCGCTCGGGATAGGCGACGATCACCTGGCGCCGCGCGCTTCCATAGCGCACGCGCACCTCGCGCCCGAGCTGCCCGGACAGGAAGCGGGCCCAGTCCTCGGCGCTGAACTCATCGCGGTCCTGGCTCGGGGCGGTCACGGCAGCTCTAGCGTGAGGGTTCGCTGCTCGCCGGCCTTCACCTCGATCTCCACCAGACCGGAGCGCAGGTTCGGCTCCTCTGGCGCGAAGGCCTCGATCGTGTACTGGCCTGGCGGCAGCCATGTGCTGGTGTAGCTTCCGTCCTGCCCGCTGGACAGGGTGAGCGGGAAACCGAGGCGTCCGGCGCGCTCGACCATGCGCACCTGTGCCCGCGCAACCGACGCGCCCGTCTTCCTGGTGACGCGCCCCAGGACGCGCCCGCCGCGCGCGAGCTCGATCGCGATCGGCTGCGCAGACGCGCCGCCCACGAGGTAGGGCCCCGAGCTCGTCGGCGGACAACCCTCGGCGTAAACCGCGACCCACACCGTGCCCGGGGAGAGGTTCTGCAGCGTGGCACGACCGTCCGGGCCGCTCGAGACACGCTGCCCCTGGCCGATGCCCCGCCCGCTCGCGTAGGCCCAGAGCTGGGCCGGCGTGGGGGCCGTGAACAGGAGCTCGACCTCGGCTTGGGCAACGGGTCCCTTCTCGAGCGCGAGCACCAGCTCGAGCTTGCCGCCGGACTGGAGCTCGATCGTGCCGGCATGGCCATCGCCCTCGATCCCGAGCTTGATCGTGGCCGAGGTCGCGGGCGCGAAGCCCGGCGCGACCACGTGCACGCGCCAGTCCCCGGCGCGTAGTCCGCCCAGGCGAAAACTCCCGTTGGCCGCGATTTCCTGGCCGCCGTCGAGCTGCACGACGCGCTCGCTCGGCGCGGCGGCCGGCAGGGCTTGTACGCGCGTTCCCGGAGGCGGAGTGGCGCCGCCCGGCGCGCGCACGAAGCCCTCGATGGCCGGCCAGGCCACGAGTTCGATCGGCTCCTCCGCGCCCACGACCTGCACCTGGCGGCCGTTCGGGCGGTACTCCGGGTGCGTGGCGCGCACGGACCAGCTTGTCGAGCCCAGTCCCTCGAAGAGCACGTGCCCTTCCGCGTCGCTCTCCGCCACGCGCTTGGCGGCGCGCGGATCGTTCGGCGCCAGGATCGTGACCTCGGCCCCGACCACGGGCTGGCCGCGCACAGTGCGCACGAGGATCCGGAGCTCCACGCCGGGCTGGAGCTGGATCTCGAGCGGCTCCTGCCCGCTCGTGTACTGGACGCACTGCTCCCCGAAACCCTTGGCGCGCGCGCTGACCAGCAGCGTCCCCGGTGGAGCATCGGCGATCTCGAACTTCCCATCCGGTCCGCTGCGCCCGCGCGCGACCAGCAGGTCGCCGCCGGCGTTGATCGGTTCGGCACGCAGCTCGGCGTCGGGTATCCCCTGCTCGTGCCCGTCGAGCACGCGACCGGTCAGGCGCTGGCCGCGCAGCAGGCGCAGGTTGCCGAGCATCATCGTGCCCCCGGCAGGCTTCGCCGCCAGATTGCGCTCCGTGGGCACGAGGCCGCGCGCGACCACGCGCAGGACACCCGAGGAGGTCAGCGGGATGGATTCGATCCGGAAGCGCCCACGTCCGTCCGTCTGCGCTTCGGCGAGCAGCACGCCGTGCCGCAGGAGGGTGAGACTCGCGCCGGGGATCGGGGCGCCCTCGGCGATCACCGTGCCTTCGATCACCAGGCGGACTTCGGGCGGGACTCCGGCCTCCACCGACTGGCGGCGCGAACCAGGGCCCCGGCTCGCCTCGACGGGCTCGGGCGGCTGCGCCGGCGGAGCGTCGCGTGCAGGAGCTGGCTCGCGCGTGCCGGCGGGGCGCGAGGGGTCGGGCTCCGTGCGGGTTCCTCGGCCGTGATCCGTGCCTTGCACGAAGAAGAACAGGCCGGCTCCCAGCGCCAGGAGCAGCAGGACCAGCGTAAGTGCCTTCATCCGGGGGGACTGATCGAGCGCTCGGCTAGCCCGAGCGAGCTAGCCAGACCCTCGAGCGAAGCGTCGCGAAGGGCTCAAAGTCGTGCTAGTTCTCGACGTGAAGATCGAATTCGTGTCGTCCTCCGTCCTCGATCGAGACCTCGACCTCGGACTGCCGGATGTCGGCGATGGCCTCGAAGGGGTTGCTCGAACCCGAGCTCGGGCGTGTGGCCGAGAGCCGGTACGTGCCCGGACGGGCGTTCTCGATCATGAAGCGGCCCGTGCCGTCGGCGCGCGCGGTGCGGTGTCCCTCGCTGCTCGGTTCGACCGGGGCAAGTTGCACGCTTGCGCCGGGCTGGATCGTCTTGCCCTTGCCGTAGACGAAGCCCGAGATCACCGCGCCCTTGATCAGGAGTTGCGTCGGGATCTCGGTGTCCTGCCCCTCGACCACCATCACGTCCTTGACGGCCAACGGCGAGTAGCCCTTGGTCTTGATCTGGACCTGGTAGATACCGGGCGTCACCACCTCGAACGCGAAGACTCCGTTGGCGTCGGTGAAGACCTGGGTCTTGGTCATGGCCGTTGGCTCCATCGCTCCGAACAGTTCCCAGATCTCGCCCTCGACGAAGTCGTTGTCCATGGTGGAGACCTCGGCACCCGCGATGGGGACGTTGCCATAGGCATCCAGGATCCGTCCGCTGAGGCCGCCGCCCTTGGTCATGTGCACGACGATGTCGCTGGTCACGAGGCCCTGCGTGGCGGTGAAGGTGTCGCTGAAGCACGAGGCATACCCGTCGGCCAGGGCCTCGATGACGTAGGAGCCCTCCGGCACGCCCTTGAGCTCGAAGCGGCCCTCCTTCGCGTCCTTGATCGAGCGCTGCGCCGTGACCGTGCCGAAGGCCTTGCTGATCTCGTTGGCCATGCGCGCCTTGACCACGAAGCTGCTCAGCGGCTCTCCGCCGGAATCGATCACCTTGCCGGTCACCACGGCGTGCTCGAAGAGCTCGAGCACCACGCCGGTGTCGCCCGCCTCCACGCGCTGCAGCGGATTCGCGCCGTAGCTGGTGGAGTCGGCGCGCACCACATAGATCCCTTCGGCCAGGCCCTCGATCAAGAACTCGCCGTTCGCACCCGACTTCGCATTGCCCTGGGAGCTGATCGTGCCGGACTGGCTGAGAGCCTCGATCTCGATCCCGGCCACGCCACGATGTTCGGGATTCACGACCCGCCCCGCGATGACTCGTCCCACCTCGAGATCGAAATCGACCTGACGCCCCTCGAGCTGCCCGGGAGGTTGGACGTTCTTGAAGCGGATCGGCGCATCCCCATAGGCGGCCAGGGAGAAGTTGGTGTGCACCTGGGTCGCATACCCGGGGGCCGAAACGGTCAGGCTGCGGCCCTGTCCGGCGTTGGCGCCCACGTTGTTGAAAACGTACACGCCGGTCTGGTCGGTCGTGGCCTCCATCCGCCCCGGGGACTTCTTCTTGTTGAGGCGGGCGAAAGGGCCGTCGACGACTAGCCGCGCTCCTGCGATCGGCTGGCTCGTCTTGGCATCCCGCACTACGCCCGTGGCGGTCTGGCCGAGCTCCATGATCAGGGTCTCTTTCCAGACCTCGCCCTCGGGGATGGTGATGGCCACCTCCGTGGTGTAGCTCACGTAGCGCTCGTGGCTCACGATCAGCGACCAGTCCTTGCGCGGGTCGAGCTGATCGAATCGGAACGTGCCTTCCGACTCGGTCACGAATTTGGCGACGGGCCGGGGTGGCTCGGTGCCGCGCAGAGCGTGGATCTCTTCTCCGAGGACCGAGGGCTTGGAGTTGAGCAGGCTGACCTGTGCTCCTGCGATCGGCAGGCCCTGTCTGTCCACCACGATGCCCTCGATCGCGCCGAAGGCCACCTTGCGTCCGCTCGGTTCGGAAGCGGCCTGGAGAGCCTTGCGGGTCTCCTCGGCAACGGAAGCGCGGGGGGCCTCCACCGGCTTGGGCGGCGGGGCGATCAGATCGGCCGGCCGTCCGGGGTCGATGGGGGGCGCTTCCACGGCGGTGATCCCACGACCTTCCTCGCTCTCCCGACCCGAGTCGGTCATCGTGGTCAAGGCGAAGAGCAGCGCCGCCAGGGATCCGAGGACGAGCAGCAGAACGACGAGGGGTCTCATGGGTTGGGCCCGAGGGTGGGCTGAAATCCTACCTTTTCAGCGCTCTCGCTTCGGCCGCGGGCCGTCGGGAGAGCGCCAGAGGAGCTGGGACGCCTCGAGCGGCCGCTTCTTTCCCGCGGTGCACAATCGATTGTGCTGAGGAACGGCCAGGCGAGGAAGAAAGACGTTCCAGGGTCGCGTCCGGTTTCCTGGTCAGGGATTGCAGGCCGATCAGAACAAGGCGCTCAGGCCGGGCGGGAGGGGTTTTCCATCGACCTGACAAGGATGGCAGAAGTTGTTGTCCGCCGAGGGGCTGTGGTCGCAAGCCGAGCATTCCGCGAGCTTGTCCAGCGCCAGGCCGAGGTCGTCGTGTTGGGCGCCGAGAGCGGAGATACGTTCGTCGATCAGAGAAACCTGCTCACGGAGCGCCTGGCGTACGCGCCCCATGAAGTCGTTTCGCTTGGCAGGGGCTCCGCTTGCCTCGCGCTCCTCGGTCCGCGTGTCCATCAGTTCGCGGATGCGGGCCAGTTCCAGGCCGAGCCTCTGGAGGCTCGCCACCATGCGTAGGCGATCCAGATCCTCGCTGCGGTAGTAGCGGAACCCCCCCGTGCTGCGCGTGGCCGGCTGGAGCAGACCGATCTCCTCGTAGTAGCGCAGGGTGCGCAGGTTGGTCCCTGCCAGCTTGGCGAAGTCTCCGATCTTGAGCAGACCTCTGCCGTCCCCGTTCCTGCCGCTGGCTGTTCCCGTGGGCTCGTCTCCCGATCGTACGTTCATGGCTCGGTCCTCGATGCTGCCAGTCAGTGTACTGCGGGCGGCCGCCCGAGGGCGGATGCCCCGTTCGTCCAGCATTGGCGAGATGCTCCCGTGGCACCATGCTCCGATCTGCGTAGGAGCGCACTCGCTGCCTGTGAGCGGGGGGAAATGTCGGCCAGTGCGCCCTCGCAGGGGGAGCGGTTTCCCCGTAGCCGCTGGCCTGGAGATGCTGGATCCTGGGTGCTCCGACCCAGCCTGTCCGCTCCCGCCACCCACCCCCGTTGAAGTTTGCCCGTGACCCGTCGTAAATAGCCGCCATGCTCTGGTTCTTTCACGATCCGCTGTATCTGATCGCCACCGCCGTCGGCCTCGTGCTCACCTTGTGGGCCCAGTTCCGCGTCAAGAGCGCCTTCGCGCGCTTCGCGCAGGTCGGCGTTCGTTCCGGGATGACCGGGGCCGAGGCCGCCGCTGCCGTGGCCCGCGCGGGCAATGCGAGCGGCATCCGCATCGAGCGCCATCAGGGCTTCCTTTCCGATCACTACGACCCGCGCTCGCGCACGCTGCGTCTTTCGCCCGACGTCTACGACGGCCGCTCGGTGGCCTCGATCGCGGTCGCGGCCCACGAGGCGGGGCACGCCATCCAGCACGCCGTCGCCTACCCGGCGCTGGGCATGCGCTCGGCCCTGGTGCCGATCGCGAACATCGGCAACTCGCTCTGGTCGCTCCCCTTCCTCATCGGCATGGGGCTCGCCGGCGGACAGGACGTGGCCCGAGGTTCGACCGGGCAGACCCTGATGTCGATCGGCATCCTGATGTTCGCCGGTGTCGTGCTGTTCCAGATGGTCACCCTGCCGGTCGAGTTCGACGCCTCGCGGCGCGCCAAGGCGGTCCTGGCTCAGGCTGGCATCGTGCAGACGGCCGAGGAGGCGCGCGGTGTCGACAAGGTGCTCGATGCCGCGGCCCTGACCTACGTGGCGGCGGCCCTGGCGGGCGCACTCCAGCTCATCGCGCTGATCGCGCGCGCCAACCACCGGCGTGACTGACACGCAGCGTCGCGACAGCGCTGCTCGGCTCGAACTTGTCGTCGCCGCGCACGCTGCGTAGGCTCCGCGCGTCTTCGGTCCAGGAGGGACAGCGCATGAAGCCGATCCGTTTCGACTACACCAACGTGATGTCCTCGGTCGTGGGGGAGCACGGTCTGACCGAGTCCGACCTCACGAGTCTGGCCGAGCCCTCCCTGCGCGCGCTCGACGCCGTGCAGGCGCGCAGGACCAAGGACCTGCGCTGGCTCGACCTGCCCTATCGCGACGCGGTGCGGCGCACCATCCTCGACTACTCCGCCTCGGTGAGCGGCCGCTTCCAGAACGTGTGCGTGCTGGGCATCGGCGGCTCGGCCCTCGGCAACACGGCCCTGCAGACGGCCCTCAACGGGCCGTTCCACAACCTCCAGCCTCCCAAGGGCGTGCCGCGGCTGTTCGTGCTCGACAACATCGACCCGGAGTGGATCGGCCCGTTCCTGGAGACAGTCGATCCCGCGCAGACGGTCTTCAACGTGATCTCGAAGTCGGGCACGACCGCCGAGACGATGAGCCAGTTCCTGATCCTGCGCGCGGAGCTCGTACGGCGCCTGGGAGAAGCGCGCCACGGCGAGCACATGGTGATCACGACCGACGAATCGAAGGGCGTGCTGCGCGAGATCGTGAAGCGCGAGGGCTACCGCGCCTTCGCCGTGCCCGACGGCGTGGGCGGGCGTTTCAGCGTGCTCTCCGAGGTCGGGCTGGTTCCCGCCGCGCTGGTGGGCATCGACATCGAGACGCTGCTGGCCGGCGCCGCCGCCACGGATGCGCGCTGCAAGACCCGGAAGTTCGTCGAGAATCCTGCGCTACTGCATGCGGCCATCCAGCACGCTCTGCACGTGAAGCGCGGCCTGGCGCTGTCCGTCACCTTCGCCTACAGCCACCGCCTGCGCGACGTGGCCGACTGGTACGCGCAGCTCCTGGCGGAGTCGCTCGGCAAGAAGCTCGCGCGCTCGGGCGCGACCGTGCACCGCGGCCCGACGCCGATCCGGGCCGTGGGCGTGACCGACCAGCACAGCCAGGCGCAGCTCTACGTCGAGGGGCCCTTCGACAAGTGGTTCACGCTCCTCGCGGTCGACGAGCCGGCCATCGACGTGCCGATCCCGCACGCCTTTCCAGATCTCGAAGCCCTCGCCTACCTGGGTGGGCGCACGCTGGGCGCGCTGTTCCGGGCCGAGCGCGAAGGAACGCGCATCGCCCTGACGGAGGCCGGTCGGCCCAATGCGTCGTTCGCGCTCGAGCGCGTCGATGCCCATGCCGTCGGCCAGCTCCTGTACCTGCTCGAGCTCTCCGTGGCTGTCATGGGCGAGCACTACGACGTCGATGCCTTCGATCAGCCCGGCGTCGAAGCCGGCAAGATCGCGGCCTACGCGCTGATGGGGCGCACAGGTTACGAAGGCCGCCGGGCCGAGATCGAAGCGCGCACGCGAGGCGCCAAGCGCGTCTCGTAAGCCTGCGAGTAGAATGGGGCCGTGCAGCGCTTCCAGCGCCTCCTCGTCGGGGTCGATCTGTCCCTGGCCGGCGACCGGCTGACGCCGGGGTGCGTACGTGCCGTCGAGCAGGCCCTGCTGCTGGCCGCGCGCTCCGGTGCCGAGCTCACCTTCCTGCACTCGACCTGGGCCGATCTGCACGAGGAGAACCAGGCCATCCGGCCGGGGCCGAGCGCCGAGGGTCTGCGAGCCCTGGAAGGACTGGTCGCGCGCGCGGAGACGGCGGCCGTGCGTGCGCGCCTCACTCTCGTGCGCGACCGGGCCTGGCTCGAGATCGTGCATGCCGTGCAGCGCGGCGAGGCCGATCTGGTGCTGGTCGCGCGGCGCAACCAGGAAGGCGGCGTAGGCCTCGGGAGCGTCACGAAGAAGCTCATGCGCAAGTGTCCCTGCCCGTTGTGGGTGGTGAAGCCGGACGGCCGTACCGAGCCGCGCGTGCTGGTGGCCGCGACCGACTTGACCCCGGTCGGCAACTCGGCGGTGGAGCTCGCGGCCACTCTGGCCGGCCTGTTCGACGCCTCGCTGGACGTCGTGCACGCTTGGCCCCTGCCGCTCGGGGTGCCGGTCCTGCCCGAGCTCGACGTCCCCGCCCAGAGCCGCATGGACGTCGAGCAGCACGAGCGCGCTGCCCGGGCGCGCTTCGAGCAGGCCCTCGCGGCGCTCGCCCTGCGCGTCGAGGTCCGGCCGCACCTCCTGTGCGGCGCACCCTCGATCGCGATCCAGGAGGTGGCCGAGCGCCGGGACGCGGACCTGCTGGTGATGGGCTCGGTCTCGCGCGGTGGGATCGCCGGACTCTTGCTGGGCAACACCGCCGAACGCCTGCTCGACCGCGTGCAGTGCTCGATCCTGACGATCAAGCCGCACGACTTCGTGTCGCCCATCTGATTCGCTGCGTGCGCGCTTCGACGCGAGATCAGCGCTTCAAGAAGCGGTTGCACTCGGCGCCGAGCTGCTCGAGGGTGTCGTGCTCGGCCTGCAGGATGGCGAGGTCGTCCCCGAGCTCGTTCCAGCCGTAGTCATAGGTCTCCACGTCGAACTCGAGGGGCGAGAGCGGCACGCGCAGGATGGCGTCCGCGGTCCACACGCCGAGCTCGTTCCAGCCCGCCAGGACGCGCTTGCGCTCGCTGAGGGGAGCGAGCAGGTTCTCGCCCAGGCACCAGAGTGCGCGCGTCGCGGGCGCGGCACCGAGTGCTTCGAGCAGTGTGGGCGCGAAGTCGAGGTGCGAGGTGGGCCGCCGTTCCTCTCCGTTCCCGATCCCGGGGCCGCGCAACAGGAACGGGACCTCGACCTGCTGCGGCGTGAAGGCGCTGGTGTGGCCGTAGAAACCGCACTCGCGGAACTCCTCGCCGTGGTCGCCCGTGACGATCACCCAGGTGTTGTCCTCGAGCTCGGCGTCGCGCAGCGCGTCCAGCACGCCGCCCAGCACGGCGTCGGCGTGGTGCACGGCGTTCTTGTAGCGGTTGCGGACCGCTTCGAGCACCTCGGGCGGCGGCCCTTCGTTGCGCGTCATCGCCATGTAGTCGAGGTCCGGCGCCGACGGGGTGAAGGGCGTTCGTCCGGGCGGATGGCTGTAGGTCTGGTGCGGCGAGTCGAGCAACAGGAAGGCGAAGAAGGGCTCGGACTGGCCGGTGCGTTGCTGCAGCCAGCCCTCGAGCGCCTCGGCCGCGAGCTCGTCGCGCCGCCAGGGCTCGGGATGCGCGAAGTCGTCGTGCACGGCGTGCTCGATCCGGGACCAGGCCGTGGCGCGCAGCTCGGGGTAGTTCATCGAGGCGCTGCCAAAGATGCCGAAGTCGTAGCCGAGGCGTTCGAGCTCGTCGATCAGGACCGGACCACGGCGCTCGGCCAGGAACGGGAACCAGTAGGAGCCATGCAGGCCGTAGAGCAGCGCGAAGAGTCCGTAGCGCGTCGAGTTGCCGGCGCTGATGTGGTTCTCGAAACGGCGGCAGCCGCGCTCGGCCCAGGCCCAGGCCTTGGGCGTCGTCTCGGGTCCGAAGATGTCCTTGCGCAGACAGTCGATCACCAGCACGAGCACGTTCGGACGCGGCCCACCGGGCTGGATGCGCGGCGCTTCCAGCGGATACTCGAGGCTGGTTCCGTCGAGTTCGACCGGGGCGGGCTCGAGGTCCTGGACTCCGAGGACACGGTTCGCCAGATCCTCCATCGGCACCGGCGCATACAGCGGGAAGAGCCGCGCGAGTCGGGTGATCTCGCGGTCGCGCCCGAGGTGCGCCGAAGCGTACAGGGTCTTCTCCAGGAACACGCTCGGCAAGAGCACCACGCCCCACACCAGGGACGGCCGCAGCAGCACGCGTCGCGGAGAACGAGCTCCGGCGGCTTCCGCGTTCTTGAGTGCGCGCTTCCACAGGAAGCTCTGCAACGCGACCAGCAGGGTCAGGCCCAGCACGATCGCCGTCCACACCTGCCAGCCGAGGTGGATCGCGTCCTCGGAGCCGCGCGTGTACACCAGGTTCAGGACCTGGCCGTTGAAGTGGTAGTGGAAGATGTTGTAGATGCGCGTGTCGGCGAAGAGCAGGATCTGGAACAGGGTCCAGAAGGCGGCTTGCACCGTGCCGAGCAGTCCGACCGGACGCAGGAAGTGCGCCGCCAGCGTGAACAGTCCGGCCGGGACGAGAGTCAGGGTCAGGACCGACGACACCAGGGCCGGGAGCGCGAACAGCCACACCTTCAGGCCGCGCGCCTCGGGCACGTGAGCCAGGTAGTTCAGGCCCACGATCGTCCCCAGCGCGAGGTTCGCCAGCCACAGATGGAACACGGCGCGCCGGCGCACGCTGGCGGGGAGAACAGCGGGGGTCATCCGTGGCTCTTCGACGGTTGTCGAAGGAACCTGGATTGTCTCGACTCGCCGAGCGCGCAGCAAGGTGTGCGGAGCGAGCTCCCCGAAAACCCCGGCCCGCGGCGCGAAATCGCCGCGTTCGACACGCTGGCTATGTCCCGCAACGGTTTTCCAGCGTGTTCACGCTCGCGATCCCGAGCGCGCGGCGCGTGGCGAGCAGCTTCGCGACGGCCTCGGCTGGCAGCGGCTCGATCGAGCCTTTGAGCGCGTAGACGAGCCACAGGATGCGCGCCGTGTGCTCGACCATGTCGAGCTTCTTGAAGGCGTCCATCAGGTTCGAGCCCAGCGTGACGGCGCCATGGTTGCGCATGATCAGCGTGTCCGAGCAACGCACGACCTCGCGGATCGAATCCGGCAGCTCCTGCGTGCCGGGCGTGGCGTAGGCCGTGGTCGGCGTGCCACCGATGGTCACGATCACCTCCGGGATGACCGGGAGCTGCATGTCCACGCCCGCGATCGAGAGCGCCACCGCGTGCGGCGGATGCGTGTGGATCACGGCCTCGACGTCCTTGCGCTCGCGGTAGGAGACGAGATGGATCGCGACCTCGGTCGAGGGTCGCGGTCCGTTGTCGAGCACACGCCCCTCGAGGTCGATGTGCGCGAGATGGTGGGGCTCGAGGAAGCCCTTCATCGCGCCGGCCGGCGTCACCAGCACCGTTCCATCCCGCATGCGCGCCGACAGGTTGCCATCGGCCCCGACGATGTAGCCCTTCTGGTAGCAGAGCGCGCCGATGCGGCATAGCGCCTGTCGCAGTCTGGTCTCTTCCTCACCCCACGTGTACGGCATACGGCCCCAGTCTATCCGCTGGGTGACGCTGCGCGCGCGTCGTACACGAGCGCATCCGCCAGCTGGACGTAATCGACCACGCCCACGATCACCGTCTTCACCGGCGCGTTCTCGCGCCCGACGAGCTGGCGACCGGAGTTGCCCTCGTCGACGACGAGCACACGGTCGCCCACTCCGGCGCGCGCCCGATCGAGGGCAATGCGCGTCTTGCCGGCGCGAGAGCCGTCCGGTCGCAGCACGCACAAGAGCAGCAGCTTCTCGCCCGCGAGCACCGGATGCTGCACCGGCGAGACCACCGTGCCGACGACCTCGGCCAGGAACACTCAGTCTCCTCCGATGCGCCGTCCGCGCGCGAAGGCTTCCTCGACGAAGCCCAGGATCGCGGCGTCGACCGGCACGAAGGGCCGCGGGCAGGCGAGCGCGCCCTCGCGGCCGTCGACGAAGTGCACCAGGTCGCCCGGACCGCTGGAGATCGCGGCGCAGGCGACCAGCGCCTTGCCGGCCGGCGTGCCGGCCTCGTCGAGCGGCTGGATCCACTGCAGCGCCACGCCCTCCAGCCCGGGGTAACGCTGCGTGGCGACCACGCGCCCTATCACGCGCGCGAGGTACATCAGCGCCACTTTTCGTAGACGTTCTTGCCCGCCAGGTCCCAGGAGTCGATCACGGCCATGATCACGGCGTCGCAGGGCTTGCCCTCGGTGATCTCCGTCTGGCGCGCGCTCGAGCCCGTGGCGAAGAGCACCAGGTCGCCCTGGCCGGCCTGCACCGCGTCCACCGCCACCACGTACTGCTCGGTGGGATGATTCTCGTGGTCGTGTACGCGCACGACCAGCAGCTTGAGCGCCTCCAGGCGCTGGTCTTTCTGCGTCGCCACCACGCTGCCCACGACCTGGCCGATCAGCATCGCGTCACTCGCAGCCTCGTGTTACTCGCAGCATCGTGTCACTCATCAGGGGTGAGGAGCTCCACGCTCGCGCGCGGCATCACGCGTTCCATGAAGCGCCGGCGCAGTTCCTCGTGCACGCGTTCCGACATCTCTTCCCAGCTCGGGCTCGGCCTGCGCGCCGAGGCCCACAGGAGCGCGCAGCCCGAATCCAGGCGCACGGGGCCGATCAGGCGGCCCTGCTCGGGAATCGTGCCGCCGGTCTCGAGCAGGTGGAAGAGTGCCTCGCGCAGCTCCTTCGGGACGCGCGCCTCCCCGCGCATCACCCAGCCGAGATCGCCCTGCTGCTTCTTCGTGCCCGGTTCTTCCGACAGGCGCTCGACCTGGGCGACGAACTCCGTGTGGTTGGACACGCGCGCGGCCAGCTTGCGCAGCTCCTCCTCGGCCTGCTCGAAGGTGCGCGGACACAGATCGTTCACGAAACGCCCCGCCACGCGGAACAGGAGCGCCGCGCGCACGGCTTCGCCGTAGCGCGCCTCGAACAGCTCGCGTTCCTCCTCGTACGCGCGCCGGACGCCCTCGGGGCCGGCCGTGCGGTCGACCCACAGGCGCGAGAGCGCGGCGATCGCCACCGACGGATCGCGGCGCAGGCTCTCCAGCGTGCGTCCGGTCGCGCCCAGGCGCTGCTCGAAGGTGACCGTCGGGAATTCGGCCTCGTGCTTCCGGCGCCGGCGCGCGACCTCTTCGTCGACGGCGCGCTGGCGCGCGTCCGGGGACAGATCGGGCATGCTCTTCTCGAGCGCAGACAGCAGCAGGAGGTGCCAGGCGCTCTCCTCGAGATCCGTGCGCTCCAGGCGTTCGTACAGGAAGCGCGCGAACTCCGTGCGCTCGACCGTGACCTCCCCGCACCGCGCCAGGATGCCTCCGCTCCCGCTGGAGGGCGGCAGGAGCTCCAGTCCGCGCGTGCTGATCTCCTGTTGCAGCCAGACCTCTTGCTTGTCGCCCGAGACCTCCACGCCCCGTGCGATCCCCAGGGCCGCGCGCGTGAGCTTCTCCTGCACCAGCGCCAGGCGCAGGAAGTCGCGGAACTGTTCCGGCGTCAGGTTGCGCCGCTCGATCTCGTCGGCGAGCGGCTGGCCGCTGGCCTGCGAACGCTTCTCGAGCTCCTGCCAGCGGCGCGTGACCTCGGCGTCGCCGACCACGATTCCGCGCTGGCTGGCCAGGGAATCGAGCAGGCGCGCCTTGAGGAACAGCTCCAGGAACTCGCGTCCGGTCTCGGCGTAGCCGAAGCGCTCGAGCACGACCGCTTCGAGCGCGGCACGCGAGACGGCGAGCCCGTCCTTGCCGCGCGCCGCGGGTTCATCCAGGAGCTGGCCGAGCGCACAGGCCGAGAGCAGGATGGCGCCGAGCATGGGGCGAGGATAACGCGCCCCTGGAAGGGACGCGAGCGCGGGCAGGCGCGGCCATTCGCGGCAGAATCCTTCCGCGCTGCAATTCGTCACGCGCAGGCTGGTGGCCCGCTGCGGCGGCGAAGCGTACGGTGCGAGCCGCTCACCGGAGTCGGTGAGAGTCAGCCGACGCGAGTCCTCGGCTGCACACCCGGGAATGCACGCCATGGCACGCAGCCGCTCCACGATCGTCGCCGTCGCACTCCTGCTCGCGTTCGCGCCGAGCGCGTCCGGACAGGTCGCCCACATCGACATGCTCTACAACCCTGCGCCCGTGATCGGCGCCAGGGAGACGATCGACCTGACCTTTCCCCCGGCCTTCGGGAGCGCGCCAACGCTCTTCCTGTATGCGTTGCAAGGCGCGCCGCCGTGCGGCGACCCGTTGCAGTGCTCCCGGCCCTTCACGCGCACCGCCCTCGGTCGGGCCGCGTCCTTCACCTACACGGTGACCGTCGAACAGACGGCTGCGCCGCAGGCCTTCTTCTTCGTCGCGCTCAGGAACGGCCAGGTCGCCGTGTCGGAGATGGGGCTGATCTCGGTGCACACCAGCAACGTCCCGTTGCCGGAGAGCGCGAACCCGATCCTGTTCGTGACCCAGGTCCCGATCCCGGCGGACTACCTCACGGTCGCCTCGAGCTTCGGCTCGCACCTGGGCGCGACCCGCGCGGCCGGCCGCGGTGGCGACCTGTACATCCGCTATCCCGATGGGGACCTGAAGAACCTGACCAAGCTCGCCGGCTTCGGGCACAGCGACCTGCAGCTCGCCAGCTCGATCGCCGTACGCCAGCCGGCGGTCCACTGGAGCGGCACCAAGGCGGTCTTCAGCATGGTCGTCGGTGCCGCCGGTCGCGGCGACGAGCGTCCGTTCTACTGGCAGCTCTACGAGGTGCGCGGCCTGGGCCGGGCCGACTCGCCGGTGATCACGCGCGTCCCACGCCAGCCCCGGGACTACAACAACGTGAGTCCCGCCTACGCCAGCGATGGCCGGATCCTCTTCGCGTCCGACCGGCCGCGCAACGGAGCCCGGCACCTCTATCCGCAGCTCGACGAGTACGAGTCCGCGCCCACGAACACGGGCCTGTGGAGCCTCGAGCCCGGGAGCGGTGAGCTCTTCTTGCTCCAGCATTCGCCCTCGGGTTCGTTCCAGCCCAGCGTGGACAGCTTCGGCCGGATCGTGTTCTCGCGCTGGGACCATCTCGAGCGCGACCAGCAGAAGACCCTGGACCTCATGGGCCAGGGCAACTACCAGACGTTCAACTACGCCAGCGAGAGCGCCACGGCGGCGATCACCGCGAGCAACCTGGAGCTCTTCCCGGAGCCGCACACGTTCTGGGTCGACTTCGTCAATGGCCGCCCCGGCTACACGGGCGACCTCAACGGCTGGGCTCCCAACCTCGTCGGGAACACCTTCCATCGCTTCTTGCCCTGGACGATCAACCAGGACGGCAGCGGGGAGGAGACCCTCAATCACATCGGCCGGCACGAGCTCGCGAGTCGGGTCACGCGCGCCCTCAGCGACGACGACAACCTGATCGATCACTTCCTGCCCGACCCACGCCTCGCCAACACCTACGCGCTGAACAACCTGTTCCAGGTGCGCGAGTCGGCGGCTCACCGCGGCGTGTATCTCGGCGTCGACGGCCGGGAGTTCGATACCCACGCCGCGGGCCAGATCGTGGCCCTCACGGGCCGAGCCGGGCTCGACGCCGAGCGCATGAGCGTGACTCCGATCACCCATCCGGACACGCGCATCCCGACGCTCACGCCCTCGGCCGAGCACAGCGGCTTCTATCGCAGTCCCATCCAGCTCGGCGACGGACAGATCGTCAGCGTGCACACGCCCACGACGCGCAAGGACAGCAATGCGGGCACGCCGTCCGCGCCGCGCTCGCTCTACGACTTCCGCCTGACGACGCTGCGGAGGAGCGGCGACTTCTGGAGCGCCGACGCGCGGCTCACGCCCGGAATCGAGAAGAGCCTCCAGTACTGGGACCCGTTCACGCTGGTGCACTACCGCGGCGAGATGTGGGAGCTCGATCCGGTCGAGGTCGTGGCACGGCCGGCGCCCACGGCGCTCGCCCCCGAGCTCGACGCGCCGGAGGCCCAGGCCATCGCGGACGCCCACGTGCGCCCGCGCGACCTGGTCGACTATCTCCGTGCGCGGGACCTCGCCTTGATCGTCGCGCGCAACGTGACCACGCGCGATCGGAACGACCGTCAGCAGCCGTTCAATCTGCGCATCCCGGGCACCAGCACCGCGACCATCGCGACTCCCGGGCGGGTCTACGACGTCGCCTACCTGCAGCTCTTCCAGGCCGACCAGATCCGCAGCATGTTCTGGGGTGGTTCCAGGCCGATCGCCGGCCGGCGCGTGCTGGCCCAGCCCCTGCACGAAGCGCTGGCCGAGAACCCGCCGCCGCCGGCCGGCGCACCCGCGGGCAGCGTCGTCCTCGCCCGCGACGGCTCGATGGCGGCGCTCGTCCCGGCGCGTCGGGCCATGACCTGGCAGCTCACCGACCCCGCCGGCAATCCGGTGGTGCGCGAGCGCTACTGGCTCACCTTCCAGCCCGGTGAGATCCGCAGCTGCACGTCCTGTCACGGCCCGAGCCAGAGCGATCAGCTCGGCCGTCCCAGCCCGACCAACACGCCGCAGGCGCTGACGGAGCTGCTGCGCCACCTGAAATCGATCGGAGAACCCCTGGGCGGCCCGCTCCGGCGGTGAGCGCCGTATCTCACCGCTTGAAGTCGGCGCGGACTCCCGAGTCGAATGGGTTCCCACCCGATGCGCGACGTCGAATTCCTGGCGATCCTGGTGCACCGCGGGCTCGTGCCGAAGGAGCGCGCGCGCGAGTTCGCGCGCACGGTCGAGGCCGGGACCGAGCTGGATCACGTGCTGGCGCAGGAACTGGGCTGGTCCGAGGCGCAGATCCAGAAGTTGCGGCGCACGCGCGGCGGCGAGATCCCCGAGCTGCCCGGCTACGAGATCCTCTCCAAGCTGGGGACGGGCGGGACGGCGGACGTGTTCCACGCGCGCGAGACGGCCAGCAACAAGGTGCTGGCGCTCAAGGTGTTGAAACCGGAGGCCGCCCAGCACGAGCCGACGCGCAAGAGCTTCATCGCCGAGGCGCGCATGCTGGAGCGGCTCCAGCACGAAGGCCTCGTGCGCTGCTTCGGCGTGGCGCGCAGCGGCAAGCGGTTCTTCTCGCGCCTGGAGTACATCGAGGGCTCGACCGTGCTCGAGCTCCTCGATCGGCAAGAGCGCATCAGTGAAGCAGAAGCCCTGCGCATCGCCCTGGCCGCGGCCGAAGCGCTGCGCTACCTGGGCGAGAACGGCGTCGTTCACCGCGACGTCAAGCCCGGTAACCTCATGCTCGGCAAGTCGGGCCGTGTGGTGCTGATCGACCTCGGCTTCGCGACCCCGGAGGCCACGCGCGGGGCCGAGGAATCCAGCGTGGGCACGGTCGCCTATCTCTCGCCCGAGCAGGCCCGCGGCGGCGCCTCGGCGGACATTCGCTCGGACATCTACAGCCTCGGGATCTCGCTGTTTCACATCGTGGTCGGGCGGCTCCCGTTCCAGGGCTCGGATGACCGCGAGGTGCTGCGCAAGCAGGTCATGGAGAGCCTGTCGTCGCCCGAGCTCAAGGGGCGCGGCATCTCGGCGCACATGCATTACTTCATCGAGAAGATGGTCGCCAAGGACCTGGGCGCGCGCTACCAGAGCTGGAACGAGCTGATCGCGGACATCCGCGCCCAACTCGCCGGGCGCGCCGACCTCGACTTCGAGCGCGATCCGCGCGCACGCCGCCGCCCGCGCTGAACGGGGAAACCCGCGCGCGGAGCACGGCGAACGCGAGGCATGCTGGAATAGGGGCCCTCGGCCGGCGTCCCGACCGACTCACACCGCGGTGAGAAACGTACCTGTTCCTCGGCTCGTCCTGTCGCTGGCGTTTTCATGCGCGGCTCTTCTCGCCGTCTGGAGCCTGGCCTGGCGCGGCGGATCGGACGCGCCCGCGGAAGGGCCTCGCCCGCTGCAGGTGCAGCCGCGCCTCGCCGAACGCCGTTCGCTCGCGCCGGCGCCGGGCTCGGCCGCGCCCAGGCCCGAGAGCTCATCGCCTCTGGCCGTCGGGGACGCGTGGGTCGAGCTCAACAACGAGGCCACGACCGACCTGACCGCCGGTGACCTGCCGGCGGCGGTGACGAAGCTCGAGCGTTGCCTCGCGGCCGTGCCCGAGAATCCCGTCTTCGCCGGCAATCTGGTGGAGGCCCTGGTGCGCCTCGCCAAGCGCGAGCACGAGCAAGGAGACCTCGAGAACGCGGTCGCGCACCTCGCCCGCGCCGTCTCGCTCGGAGAAGCGCGCGAGGACCTCGACGTCCTGCGGCGCATCCTCGAGCGCTGGCAGCGCGAGCTCGAGCGCGCGCGCGACGACTGGACCGAGGGCTCGAGCCGCTTCGAGCTGGCCTACGACACCGACCGCGGGGACATCCTGCACCACTCGCACGAGGTCCTCGAGCACCTCGAGCTCACCTACGACGATCTCGTGCGCTGGTTCGGCGAGGATCCGCTCGCGAACGGACCCGCGACCCGGGTCGTGCTCTACGACCCGGAGGACTTCGATCGGCTCACGGGCCTGGGCGACTGGGCAGCCGGCGTCTTCGATGGCGTGGTGCGCATCTCGGTGAGCGACCTCACGCGCGGCCAGGGCTGGCGTGAAGTGCTGGTGCACGAGCTGGTGCACGCCTTCGTCCAGGCCCGCTGTGGCGCCGGTGTCCCGGGCTGGCTGAACGAGGGCCTGGCCCAGTTGCTCGAGGGCCGCACGAGCGAGCTGGCGCGCGCGCGCGAACGCCTGCAGGGCGCGGAGCTCTTCCCGCTCGAACGGCTGGCCGGCAGTCTGACCGGCTGGGAGGACAACGCGGCGATCGCTCGGGCCTATGCCCAGTCGCTCCTGTTCGTCGATTACGTGCGGCAGACGTACGGCGACGAGGCCCTGCGGCGCATGCTGGCCGGGATCCCGCTCGGATTCGCGCCGGAGAAGTCCTTCCAGGAGTGGACCCAGGTGGGGCTCGAGGTCGCCTTCCAGGACTGGCGCGGGGGACTCTCGCGCTGAGAGGCTGAGCAAAAATCCCCCGGCGCCTGCGAGCCATCCGGATGCGCCGTGGCGGCGTTGCGGCTCCTCCGAGTATTCCTCCGCTAATACGCGTCGTCGCCGCGCCTTGCCACGACGCATCCGGCCGGCTCTCGGCATGCCGGGGGATTCTTGCTCAGCCTCTG
>JANOGB010000342.1:0-20958 GCA_031413955.1 Planctomycetota bacterium
GCCTCCGGATCGTCGACTCTCGGAGAGCTGGAGCCCCGGAGGCCCCTCCTTTTCTGACCTCTTCCTCCGCGCCCTCCGCGACTCCGCGGTGCGCTTTCTTCCTTTCCGCTAATCCTCGCGCCAGGCGACGACTCTCCGGAACAGAAGCTCAGCGCCCTACTGGCAAGGCGAGCGCGTCGGTGAACCAGGCTCCACGTCCATCCAGGACGAGCGCCTGGGCGTAGAGCTCGAGGCCGGCGAGCTCGGCCCGGGGCGGGATTTCGAGCGCAACGCGCGTCGGCCGATCCGCAAGGGGGGTGAGCCGGACGAAGGTGAGCGGCCGAAGGAGCGCGCGCGGGTCGATCCGCAACTCGCCCGCGGCGGTGCGGGTTCCGCAGGCGGCGAGCGGTGAGCGCGCCAGGGCGAGCAGGGCCACCGCGCCCTGCGGACCTCGCAGGCCGAGGACGAGTCGCGAACCCGGCCGCGCCGCCCCCTCCAGCACGAGCAGGCTGCCCGCTCGCGTGGTGTCGCAGGCGCCGGTGAGGGCCGAGCGAACGAACGGGTCCGGCGGCGGTGAAGTGGAGCGCGCGATGGCCGGCTGCGGACCCAGGAGGCGTGCCACGAGCCAGTCATGGCCGATGCGCGCGGCCTGCGCCCCCAGCGCCGTGCCGCTGTACGTGCGCGTGTGGTAGGCGAGCGGCGGTGCCAGCGCGTTGATGTCGCGCATGGCGAAGACGGAGTTCGCCGCATGGAACGCGGCCGAGGCGGGAGACAGCTCGAGCAGGCGCTTCCAGAAGACGTAACCGAACCAGGAGTCGTGCTGCAGCGGTTGCTTGATGCGGTCGGTGAGGATCGGGAAGCCGCTGGCGTCGAGATCGAAGGGCGCGACCGCGCCGCCGATGCGCAGCACCGGGTCGCCGAAGACCAGGCACAGGGGCTGCTGCACGTTGTTCGCGCGCGCCTCCGCGCTCGCGAAGGCGACGCGCATCAGGCTGTAGTCCTTCTGCAGCTCGGGATCGGCCTGGGTGAGCTGCGTCGAGGCGACGCCGGGACGGGCGGCCTGCTCGAGGTGCTTCGGGAACGGGATCAAGAGCTCGGGCCCCTGCTCCAGGGCCCAGGCCGAGGTCGGCGGCTGGATGGCGAGGATGGCCGCCACGCGCGTGCTGGCGCGCACCTGAGCCGAGCCAGTCGCGCGCGCACGATCGGGCCCCATGGCCGTGCGGATCGCCAGCACCGCGCCGCCCGAGGAGCCGCGCAGCCCCACGCGCGCCACATCGAAGGGATAGAGCGTCTGCACCTTGGTCCACTGCAGCACCCACTCCGCCGACTTCTCGGGGTTGTCGTCGGCCGGCCGATAGGACTCGTAGCGCCCGCTCGGGTGCCCGGGCGGGAACCACAGCCCGCGGTTGTTGCCGAGGCCAGGCGTCCCGTAGTGCACGACCGCGATGCCGGCCGCGACCAGGTTCCAGAGGGGCGCGCTCGGCGCGGTGAGGCTCAGCGAGCTCACGGCCGGGACCGAGGCTCCACCGCCGTAGCCGGTCGTGACCACCACTGGCCAGCCGCCGGCGGGCACGGGGCCGCGCGGCAGGAACACGTTGAGCACGTGGTACGGCGAGGCCGGACCCGCGCTCAGACGCTCCGGTGGGCAGTAGACGAGCGGCGCGGGATTGGAGGGCGGGAGCGGGCTCGGCAGCCCCTGGCCCAGGGCCGGAGCCAGGCCCAGGGCGAGGCAGGCGAGGCAGGCGAGCAGGGCGCGGGCAAGGCGCGGGGCGATCCAGTTCGAGCGTGACATGGCGGGAAGTCCTATTTGCAACATTCTAAGGGGTGCGAAGACTTTTCGGGCTCGGGGGGCCGAAAAACTTCCCTCCTCCACATTCGTCCCGGACCTATCCGTCCCGGACCGCGAGGCGAGAGTACGGAGCCAGGCACGGTTTCGCCGGATTCCGACTGCGCGCAGGAGTGATGGGGAGCAACGGGCGGAATCCGGCAAAACCGAGCCTGGCACCTCCCTCTCGCCGGTGAAGCAGTGACGAAGCGCTTCTGGGCTAGAGCGCGAGCGCGTCCGCCTGCAAGCCGTCGAGCATGCGCACCAGCAGACGCACGACGCGCCGGATCTTGTCGCAGTCGATCTTGTCCGCGTCGTCGCTGGGCTGGTGGTAGTCCTCGTGCACGTCGGAGAACAGGAAGGCCACGGGGATCTTCAGGTTCTGCGCGAAGTTCACGTGGTCGGAGCGCTGCCAGTACTCGTCGCAGCTCCCCAGCACGGGAAAGCCCTCCAGCGGGGCGAGCGCTTCGGCCAGGCGCGTCAGGCCGTTGTACTCCGGCAGCGCCTTCGTGGGCGTGATCAGGAGCTTGTCGGGCGCATTGCGTCCGATCATGTCGACGTTGATGTTGCACACCGGCTTGCGCTCGGGCGGGAGCGTCGGCTGGCGCGTCCAGGCTTCCGAGCCAAGCAGACCCTTCTCCTCACCCGAGACCCACAGGAGCAGCACCGAGCGTCGCATCGGGCCATAGCTCACGAGCGCCTCCGCCACGGCCAGCAGTCCGGTCGTGCCCGAACCGTTGTCGTCGTCGGCACCGTTGTAGATCTCCCCGTTGTGGATGCCTTCGTGGTCGTAGTGCGCGGAGAGGATGATGACCTCCTGGCCCAACACCGGGTCCGAGCCGGGCCACAGGCCGGCCACGTTCTCGAGCTCGAAGACCTCGGTCGCGCGGCGCTTGCGGCGCTCCTTGAGACGCGCACCGAGCTCCGCTCCGATCTTGGGCGTGCCCGCGCTGCCCAGCAGCTCCTGCACGAGCGCGCTCTTCAGTGACAGGCTCACGCCCTGCATCCCCGGCTCCTGGTCCGTCCCGGGCGCGCGCAGCGAAGAGCGCCCGGCAAAGTCCGCGCTGCGCGCCAGGCGTGCGTCGCGCTCGGCGAGATCCTTGGCGGGCAGGCTCGGGTCCGGCGCGGTGACGAGCCCGAGGGCTCCCGCAGCGCGCACGCGCTCGATACGCTGCATGCGCTCTTCCCAGGACCCCCGATCCCGTCCGGAGCCCTGGTCCAGGACCAGGGCCCACTTGCCGCCGAGCTCGAGGCCCTCGAGGTCTGCGGCCGAACCGGTGCCGACGAAGACCAGCGGGCCCTCGAGCTCGTGCTCGGCGTCCCCGAAGAAGGCGTAGTCCTGGCCGAAGGCGAGCTCGCGCTCACGCCCGTCCCGGATCAGCCAGGCCTTGCAGGCCGGGAGGTCCAGGCCACCGCGCTCGAGCGCATAGCGATCGAAGAACCCATCGTCACCGGCCGGCTGGAAGCCCAGGCGCTCGAGACGCGCGCGGATGTAGCGTGCCGCCAGGCGCAGCCCCGCGCTGGGAGTGTCGCGCCCCTCCAGTTCGTCCGCGGCGATGAAGCGCACGTCGGCGCAGATGTTCTCCGAGCGCACGCTCACGAGCGCGCGTTCGACCGCAGCAGCATCGGAGCTTCCGCTGGGGAAGAGGAAGAGCAGCGCGGCGAAGAGGGGAGAGATCATGGATCAGAGCTCGAGCTGGTCCGCCTGCAACCCGTCCAGCATGCGCATCACCAGGCGCGTGACGCGGCGGATCTTGTCGTAGTCGATCTTGTCGGGGGTGTCGGTGGGTCTGTGGTAGTCCTCGTGAACGTCCGAGAACAGGAAGGCCACGGGAATCTGCATGTTCTGCGCGAAGTTCACGTGATCCGAGCGCGTCCAGTAGTCGTCCGCGCTGCCGAGGACCGCGAAGCCCTCGCCCGGCGCGAGTTTCTCCGCCAGTCGCGTGAGCCCGTTGTACTCCTTCAGGTTCCGCGTCGGCGTGATCAGGAGCTTCTCCGGCGGGTTGCGCCCGATCATGTCGATGTTGAGGTCGCACACGGCCCGGAATCCCTCCGGCAAGGTCGGGTTCTTGGTCCACGCGGCCGAGCCCCACAGCCCCTTCTCCTCGCCCGAGACCCACATCAGCAGGACCGAACGGCGCAAGGGACCGTACTCGACCAGCGCTTCGGCCAGCGCCAGGAGCCCCATCGAGCCCGAACCGTTGTCATCGGCTCCGGGATAGACCTGGCCGCCGCGCACGCCCTCGTGGTCGTAGTGCGCGGAGACGATCAGGACCTGCTTGGAGAGCTCGGCATCGCTCCCGGGCCACAGCGCGCACACGTTCTCGAGCGCGATCGCCCCGCTGCCCGCGCGCACCTCGTGGATCACCGTCCCGGCGAGCTCGCCCGCACGCGGCCAGCCCGTCTCGATCCCGGCCACCGCCAGGAAGCGCCGGGCCGCATCCAGCGACAGATGGACCTGCGGGAAGACCGGGTCGCGCTCGGCGCGCCAGTCGCTCAGGCCGGCCAGCGCATAGCCGGTCGTGCGCTCGCATTCCTGGGCGGCCAGATCCTCGCTGCCCGTCGGATCCGGCAGCACGATCAGACCCAGCGCGCCGGCGCCCTCGGCGTAGCGTGCGCGCCGGCGAACCGGCAGATCGGAGACCTGGCACAGGGCCCAGCGGCCCTTGACCTCGGCCTGCTCGAAGTCCTCACGCTCGCCCCGGCCGCACCAGACGGGCGGGCCCTCGCGCTCCAGCGTGGCGATGTCGCTGCTGGTCGGAAAGAAGTAGTCCTGGCCGAAGGCGAGCGTGAGCTCGCCGCGCGGGCCCCGGACGGACAGGCTCGAGCGCGCGGGATCGATGCGGCGCTGCTGCAACGGGTACTCGTGGAAGAAACTCGCACCCGCGCCGGGCTCCAGGCCCAGGCGTTCCAGGCGTGCGCGCAGGAAGCGGGCCGCCACGCGCTGCTCTTTCGAGGGCGTGTCGCGGCCGCGCATCTCGTCGCTGGCGAAGAAGAAGAGGTCCGCGCGGATCTCGCGCGCCTCGATCGTCTCGAGGGCGCGCGCCAGACGCAGCTCGTCGCCGGTGGAAGCGGCGGCCGGTCGGACCGGCGCCAACAGGAGCAGCGTGCAGAGGGCGGAACGCAGCATGTCGGGGTGAGTCGTGGTCGCGGAACGCAGCCATCGTAGGAAGCGCCCGCGCCGAGCACCCAGCGAACCCCGCGTTCGAGCTGGGAAAGGCGGGCACACGCCCTGAGCTCGGTTTCCGGAACTAGTGGCCTAGTAGCGGCGGCTGACGCCCGCAACCCAAACGCACCGCGGAGGCGCGGAGGACGCGGAGACTTGCTCTTCCTCCGCGCCCTCCGTGCCTCCGCGGTGCGTTTCCCTCTGGTCTGGAAGTCTTGTCCGACGGGCAAGCGGGCGCCGGATAGAAGATCACCCGACCGGATCGGGACCCCTGCGGCTGCGCAGGTAGCGGCGCGTCGACTCGCGCAGGCGCTCGATCAGGAGCTCCAGCTCGGCGTTCTTGCCGGCCTGCGACAGATCGTCGCGGTTGGCCTGGCACCAGGGACACTTCATCTCGTCGAGGTGAAACAGGATGAAAAGCTTGGCGTTCTCCTCCAGCGTGCCGGCCACCAGGCGCGCGATCCAGTGACGCGCGGGGCAGGAGACGCGCTGGTCGCGCCAGATGGAACGGAGGTCGACGTCCAACAGGCGCTCGTCGCCGTCATCGGCCGCGGCCAGGTAACGCAAGAGGTCGTTGCCCGACTCCTTGACGGCCGCGAGCTGCCGCAGGCGCTTGAGGGCGCGAAACTTGATGCCGGCCACGGCCGTCTCGTCACGCAGCTCGAAGCGCTTCCAGGTCTCGCGGTTGCGCCACTGACCCGCGAGCAGCGCCTCGACCACGCACAGGCGCAGGAACACGCGCTCGTTCCAGGTTTCCTCGACCCATTCACGCAGGATCTCGGCGTAGAGCTCCTGCGCGCGCGTCGAAAGCTCGCGCCCGCGCACGATCGCGCTGGGAGTCTCGGTCTCGCGCGCCAGGTGCTCGATCGGCTGCGGGCCCTCTTCCTCCTCGCGCAGCTGCATCGTGCGCGTCTTGCGCCGGCGCAGGTGGTCGATCGTGCGGTTCTTGCAGATGCCGAAGAGGTACTGCTCGAAGGTGAACTGCCGGTCGAAATCGGCGATGCCGCGCACGGCCCCGAGCAGGGCCTCCTGGACCACGTCCTCGGCCGCCTGGCGGTCGCCGACGCGCCGGTGCGCGTAGGCCAGCAGGCGCCCGCAGAAGGCGCGTTCCACGCGCAACCACTCGTCGTCCTCGCGCGCCTGCAAGCGCGCGATGTCGGGTACCCAGTCGCTCATGTGCGCGGACCAACGCTACGCGTTCATGGCCACGGCCGCCAGCACGACGAACGCGCACACCGCGCCGATCACGCTCATCAGCACGAGGAACAATACCAGCCGGATCAGCGCGCCCAGCACGCCCGGCAAGCCACGCGCGGCGCGATCGAAGCTGCGCGCGGTGCCGCGCGCGAAGACCAGCGCCGGGCCGGTGACGAGCGCGCCCATGATCTCGGCCCCCACCATGACGGACTGGACCACGCTGCCCAGGAAGCCGCCCTCGGCGCGCGGCGGGACCGGCACGGTGGCGAGGAGTGCGGAGGAAGGGGAGGCCGCGGCAGCCAGCGGTTGCGCGCCGGATTCGCGCGCACGCCGCAGCTCCATGCGCCAAGGCGCGTCGAAGGACGAGAACGCTCCCGGAGCCGGGACCAGGGCCGACGCATCCGGCTCCTCGAGCGAGTGGATCACCAGCACCTCGCTGCCGTCGCCGTCTTCCGGTGTCTCGCTCGGGACGCCCACCGTCGCGAGCCGTCCGTCCCCGTTCTTCCCGTTCCCGACACGTTCGACGACGCCGTCCCAGACGCCCCGGGCGACGCCCATCGCTCCACGCGCGAACTCGGCCGCCGCCGTGCGCAGTTCTTCCTTGGCCACACGCGGTTCCGCGGCCCGCGTTCCGCTCTGCGACGGGGGCGCTTCGCGCGCGACGGACGGACCACCTTCGTTCCAGGGAATGCGCACCGAATCCCCCTGGCGCGCGCTCTGGCCCAGGACCGACAGGAGCTCGTGCACCGAGGCGTAGCGCTGCTCCGGCAGGAGCCGCAGGCAGCGCTCGACGATCGGACGCAGCGCGAGCGGGAAGCCGGACGGGAACTCCGGCGGCCGGTCGTCCTCGCGCAAGACGAAGGCTCCGCCCGCGTCCGTGCCGAAGGGCAGCCGAAAGGTCAGGCACTCGTAGAGGATGACGCCCAGGGAATAGAGGTCCGCGCGCAGGTCGGCGCGGTTCTTGAGCATCTCGGGCGCCATGTAGTGCGGCGTCCCGCGCCCGAAGGAGAGCGTCGCGCGGCCCTCGGTGAGCAGCTTCGCCAGGCCGTAATCGCCGACGCGCGCCACGTCGCCGTTCAGGAAGACGTTGCTGGGCTTGAGGTCGAAGTGCGCCAGACGCCGGTCGTGCAGCGCCAGCACGCCGCGCGCGATCTGCACGAAGAAGCGCAGCGCGCTCTCCTGGTCCAGGTCGCCACGCTTCAGACGGCGCGCCAGGGTGTCCTCGCCGGCGTAGCCCATGATCAGGTACGGGACGCCCAGCACCACGCCCATGTCCTCGATGGTCACGAGGTTGGGATGGTCGATGGCCGCGAACAACCGCACCTGCTCGAGCTCGCGCTCGACCGCGTCCTTCTGGGCCGTGTCGTCCAGGCGCAGGAACTTGACCGCGTAGGCCTTGCCGATCGAGGTCTTCTTGGCCTTGTAGACCTCGCCGAAGGCGCCACCGCCGAGGTGGTTCTGTACCTCGTAGCCCGAGATGAAGTCGGGCTTGCGGAAGGCCGCGTAGAAGCTTTCCCAGTCGATCATCGACCCAGCCACGGCCGCAGGCGCCGGCCCGGCCCTCGCGAACGGGGATTGTAGCGCCTGGCACCGCGCAGCGCATACGCTTCACCGCGCAGCGCATACGCGGCGCGGGGCGCGGCCAGAGCTCGGGCGATCACCGGCGCGCCCCCGGATCGAAGCCCGCGGCCCGCTCCCGGTACACGGCCTCCAGTGACAGGCCGAAGGGCGGGCGTGAGCCGCGCGGCTTGCCGCAGGTGAGCGCCATGCGTTCGGGGGGCGGGAACGGCAGGCGCCCACGCTCGCCCGCGAGCGCGCCCTCGAACTCGAGCTCGCTCGTGAGCTCGAGCTCGCCCCCGTGCCACTCGAGCGAGAGCTCGAACTCGAGACCCGGCACGGGCACATGATGGTGGCGGGCCGAACCGATGCACATGCGCCCGCCCGGCCCCGGCGCGAGCAGCACGATGCGCCGCGCGCCGGCACACTCCGCCCCGCGCTGCAGCTCGAGCACCGCGCTGGCGCTGGAGGGATCGGGCAGCTCCAGGCTGAACTCCAGGTTCTCGCCCAGGCGGACGCGCTCGCCAGCCGCGAGCCTGCGCCCCGCCGCGGGCACGGGGATGCCCGCGACCGTCACGCGCTCGTGGCCGCAGGGCTCGATGCGCCAGCCGGGACCTGCGTGCAGGGAATCGGCGCGTACGAGCGTGGCGTGGAGCGCGCCCACGTCCGCCAGGAAGCCCAGGTCGGCGCACGCCGCGCGGCGATGCCCGAGCGTCAGGCGCTCGGCGCCGCACAGCAGGAACTGCCCCGCGCCGTCGACCGAGAGCAGGGCCGCGTGGGGCAGCAGCTCGCGCGCACCCGGGATCGTCACGCGGGGACCCGCAGAACTCAGGAATCCGGAGCCCGGCCCGAGGGGCTCGGGCTGGAGCCAGCGATCGAGCCAGGCGAAGAAGCGCGCGAGGGCCATCGGACGGCTCCCCTGCGCCAACGGCAGGTGCGCATTTTGCTCTCAGAAAGGAACAGGTATCAGCTGGAGTGGATCACCACTCCGCCCTCGTGCTGGGCCGCGTGGAAAGCGGCACGAGCACGCGCGAACAGGTCCTCGCGCCGTTTGACGGCCGGGTGCGGGCAAGTCGAGATGCCCACCGCGATGTTCAGCCGGTCGCCGACCAGATCACGCAGGTTCTCGGCCTCGGTCGCCTCGCGGATGCGCCGCGCCATGACGCCCGAGCCATCGGGTCCGGTGTTCGGCAGCAAGAACAGGAACGAGCTCTGATCGAAGCGCCCGAGCACGTCCGTGTCGCGCGAAGCGTTGAGGAAGATGCCGGCGAGGCGCGCCAGCACATCCTCGTCGACCTGGCCCTCGAAACCGAGCATCACGCACGAGAGCGGCTGCTCGAAGCGGCGCGCGCGCTTGAACTCCTCGTCCAGCTTGTAGGTGAGGTACTCGTAGTTGTAGAGCCCGGTCTCGGAGTCGGTCAGGGCGTCGATCAGACGGTGCGAGCCCTCGCCCACCAGGTCGCGCAACAGCCGTTCGGGCAGCGCGTGTTCGCTCAGCCCGTGGCCGCGCTGCTCGCTCGCGAGCGTGCGTGCCTCCTGGCTCGGCTCGGACAGGAGCGCGCGCAGGCGTTCACCCGAGAGCGGCCGCTGGAGCGTGCCGGTCGCGCCGCAGAAGGCCGCGATCTCCTCGGCGTGGTCGTTGCGCCCGTCGGTGACGATGTAGGTGCGGCAGTGCGTCTTGCCCGTCAGGCGCCGGCAGGATTCGTACACGTTCTCGGCCCACAGCCAGGCGTCGAGCAGGATCACGTCCCGGGACGAGAGCTTCTTCGCCAGGAGCTCCTCGACCGACTGCGGCTCCGCGATCTCCCAGCCATCCAGGGCGGCGACCGCCCCGCGCGTGGTCGCGAAGAGCGCCTCGTCGTTGGTCACGATTCGCACGGTCCGTTTCGGCTCGGGCATGGGCATGTTCCTCTGGGGCCGCAACCAGTCAACGCCCTGCGTCGCGCGACGTCAAAGGGGAACTCAGCCAAAGGGGAACTCGGTCAAAGGCAAACTCACGCGCGCGCCCGAGCGCGGCCCCGGGCCCCGGAAAAACTTTCCGGCTCGGCGGGTCAGCCGGCGAGCTCCTCGAGCCACTCCGGCGGGAGGTCGTAGTTGGCGTAGACGTCCTGGACGTCCTCGTTCTCGTCCAGGCTCTCGATCAGCTTCAGGACGGTGGCTGCGGCCTTCTTGTCGGCCAGGGCCACGGTGCTGTGGGGCTCGTAGCCGAGCTCGGCCGAGAGAAATGCGAGGCCGCGCTTCTCGAGCGCCGACTTCACTTCCAGAAAACTCGTGGGCGCGGCCAGAAAAGTAGCCGTCGTGCCCTCGAAGCGCACGTCGTCGGCGCCGACTTCGAGCGCCAGCTCCATCAGCTCGTCCTCGCCGTGCGCGCCGCGCTCGACCACCAGGATCGCGCGGAACTGGAACAGGAAGCCGACCGAGCCGGGCGAGCCCATGTTGCCGCCGCCCTTCTCGAAGATGTGCTTCAGGTCGGCCGAGGTGCGGTGACGGTTGTCGGTCAGGGCCGTGACCATCAGCGCCACGCCGCCGGGAGCGTAGCCTTCGTAGGTCAGCTCCTCGTCCACCTTGCCCTCGCCCACGGCGCGCTTGATGGTGCGCTCCATGTTGTCCTTGGGCATGTTGCAAGCGCGCGCCTTCTCGATGGCGTAGCGCAGTCTCAGGTTCGTGGCCGGGTCCGGCCCGCCCTGGCGCACGGCCGACTGCAGGTGGCGCGCGCACTTGTTGAAGGTGCGCGCGCGCTTCTGGTCGACGGCGCCCTTGCGCCGCGCGATGTTCGCCGAGTGGGAATGCCCCGCCATGGCGAGCGCGCCGCGGTTCAGCGCTTCGAGAACTGGAAGCCGCGCCGGGCGCCGCGCCGGCCGTACTTCTTGCGCTCCTTCATGCGCGGGTCGCGCGTGAGGAAGCCGCCCTGGCGCAGGCGCTCGAACAGGGCCGGGTTGGCCGTCTTCAGGGCGCGAGCCACGCCCAGGGAGAGCGCGCCCGCCTGGCCGTGGGGACCACCGCCGTGCACGCTGGCGAGCACGTCATAGGTGTCGGGCGTCTCGAGCAGCCCGAGCGGCGCCTTGGCCTCGTTGGCATCGCGCAGCGTGCCGAAGAACTCGGCCAGCGGCCGGCCGTTGATCAGGAAGCTGCCCGTACCGGGCTTGAGGCGCACGCGTGCGACCGCGGTCTTGCGCCGGCCCAGGCCGAGAATGAACTGCGAGGCCGTCATCGGATCAGTTTCTCCACCAGGACGGGCATCTGGGCAGCGTGCGGATGCTCGCCGTCGCCATACACCTTGAGACGCGAGATCATGGTCCGCGCCAGCGTGCTCTTCGGCAGCATGCGGCGCACGGCCTGCTTGACGATGTCGTGCGGCCGCGCCGCCTTGAGCATGTCGAGCGTGTGGTCGTAGAGCCCACCCGGGTAGCCCGAGTACTTCGGGTAGTACTTGGTCGCGGACTTCTTGCCGGTGAAGCGCGCCTGGGCCGCGTTGATCACGACCACGTGGGCTCCGGTGAGCTCTTCACGCGTATAGGTCGGCTGGTCCTTGCCCATCAGGCGCATGGCGATGTCGGCCGACATGCGCCCGAGCACGTGCTTGGACGCGTCGTAGAGGTACCAACGCTGCTCGACGTCCTGAGCGCGGAAACGGGTGGTCTTCATCTTCGTGGAAGGACGGAGCAGGACGGTCCGAAGGACGGAGCAGGACGGTCCCCCTGCTCCTGGTGGGGCGAACAGGGTACGGTCCGAGCCAGGGCTCGGCAATGCCCTCCCCCGCGCCTTCGCGCGCGGTCAATCGAGCGGGAATCCCAGGCAGCGCAGCCAGTCCCCTGCCTCCGTTCGTCCGATCAGCACCGAACGCCCGGGTGGAAGGGCGCTCGCCAGCCACCCGGGTGGATCACCCGATCCTCCGGCTGCACGGCTCCCGAGCGGTTCACCCCGCGCCCAGGTTCCGCGCGCGAGCCACACGCCCGTCGCCGAGCGCGTCCAGCACGCGACCAGCGGCTCACCCTCGTTCTTGGCGTGGGCGAGCGGCGGAAGCCCGGCGCTCTCCAGGCCAGTCAGCCGCGTCCCCCGCGCGCGCACGAGCCCCTCCCCTGCTCGGCTCAGAGTGAATTCGAGCCGGTGGCCTTCGGGCACGACCTCCAGCCCTTCGCGCGGCAGCGCGAGCTCGTCCCGAGCCACCGTGATGGCCAGCGCCCGCGTGTCCCCGGCCTCCCATTCGAAGACGCGTTCGGCGTGCGCCTCGGCCTGGCGCGAGCGCGCGAGCTCGAGACTCGCGAGCCCGGCTCCGACCGCCAGCGGCAAGAGGATCGACAGCCGCCGCCGGAATCGCAGCAGGAAAACGCCAGCGATCAGCACCAAGACGAGCTCGGGCCACGCGGCGCGGGACAAGGTCGAGGAGAGCGGCGGCCGCGGGCGGGTGCGGAGCGCACTGGCTCGACGCTCCAGACTCAGGGCGGGTTGCAGCGCGCTCCAGCCGAGCACATGGGCCGTCGCCGCGGCCTCCGCCGGCAGCACCAGCGCGCGCGGCAGCGCCAGTGAGGAAAGGTCCGCGCCCGGCAATGCACGCACGGGCACGGGCAGACTGAGACGCCGGTTCTCGCCGTCCGCGAAGGGTCCGAGGAAGCGCGTCTCGCCGTCGGGTCCGCAGTCGAGCCGGACCTCCGCGCAGGCGCCGCGCAATTCGAGATCGACGAACCACAGGCGGTTCTCGCCGCCCGTCGTGCCCGCGAGCAGCAGGATCTGCATCCAGCTTCTCATCCAGAGCTCTTCTCCGCGCCCTCGGGCCGGTGGAGGACGAGCACGACCACGAGGACGAGCAGCGCTGCGCCCAGCGCCAGGCAGAGCTCGAGGAGGCCCAGCTGTTCGAGGCCGCCCGCCCGGCCCCAGCGCTGGCACCACAGGAGCGGATCGAGGGCGTAGAGCGGTGCGCGGCCGGACCCCGCCGTGCTCGCGCGCAGCGGCACCCAGGCGAGCGCGAAGCGCAACGCGCTCGCACCAGGCAGGAGCAGGAACCACAGCGTCGCGAAAGCCGAGCGGGTCCTGTCCGAGCGCCGGGCGCATTCCGCCGCGCCGCTCCAGAGAACCAGCACGAGCCAGGCCGCGGCGGTGGTAGGGGCCAGCACGTGCGGCTCGATTCCGCGGGCGAGATCGATGCCCGCGCCCAGGCAAAGCGAAGGCAGCGCCAGGCACGCAGCGGAGAGCGGCCCGCGCCAGAGCGGCTCGCGCTGCGCGTGGCGCTGGCGGGGCAGGGGGGCCAGGACCAGCCAGGGCAGGATGGCGAGCGCGGCCAGCGACCCCTGCGCGAGCGGGAACGCGGGCAGCCAGGCTTCGCACAGCGGCACGAGGATCGAGAGCAGGAACGCGGCCGCGAGCAGGCGCGCACCCATGCTCGCTCCCGCTACCGCACCCGCGCGCCTGAATCGTCCGGCTCGGAGCGCTCGCGCGTCTGGCGCGCACGCGTGCGCGGAGCCTCGTGCGCGAGCGCGGCCACCGCCGGCGCGTGCCGCAGGGCGATGTCGGGTCGATCCCAGCGCAAGTCGACCAGCTCCCAGTCGTTGCCGGTGGGATCGCGTTCGAAGAGCTCCAGGGCGCGGACCAGCGCGCACCATTTGGAAGTCGCGGCCAGCTCGCCCGGCTCGTCCGTCCCGGGGGCGCGCCCGAACAGCGCCACGCGTGCGCCCTCGAGCTCGAGGCGTACGCCCGGCTCCTGCACCGCGGAGCGCCGCCCCGCGCGCGCGTCGATCACCACTCGCCCGAGATCCGCGCGCTGTTCCTCGTCCAGGTGTTCGGCCAGGGACAGGGCCACGTCGAGCGCGTCGGTGTGCTCGGGCTCCACCAGCCAGTCCCCGGTGCGCGCGCGCGCGAACAGGGGATCCGCGAGCGGCCCGAGGACCGGCAGCCACGCGCGCCCGAGGCGCGGAGGTTTCGGCCAGCGGCCCTCGAGCACGACGCCGTCCTCGTCCACGAGCGCGAACTCGCCGCGCACGGGGATGCAAGCCACGGGTTCGCGCAGGCTGAGCTCGAGCTCGAGCCCGCGCGCGGCCGAGAGCTCGCAGCGCTCGATGCGCTCGACGAAGGACAGCGCGGCCAGCTCGGCACACAGGGCCTCCAGCTCGCCGGCTGCGGCCACCGGGATGGGCGCCTGGCGCTCGAGCAACAGGCCCAGGTGATCCAGCCAGCGTGGATCGACCCACGCGGGCACGGCCACTACGCGCGCGGCGGCCGGATCGACCCATGCTTCCGCGTGCGGAGGTCCAGCCCGCGCACGCGAGCGCACCTGGTGCGCGAGGCCCAGCAAGAAAACCAGAGCCAGCACGAGCAGGGCGGGAAGGGCCTGCGCAGTCCCCGGCCGGGACCGTGCAGGGCCCTGGGCGCGTAGGGAGTCGGTCTCCATGCGCGCGAGGGATGGCTAGCAGGCCGTTGAAAAAATCCCGTCGCGAGGCAAAGCGCACTTCGACGGGGCTAGGAACGCGACAGAGAGACGGCGGAAGCGGCCTTCCTGGCCGCTGAGCACGGCTCGACGAGCGTGACGACGCCCTGGCGAAGTGCGCGAAGCCGCAGCAGGGACCTTTTTCAACGGACTGCTCAGTTGACGCGCGCTTCGACGGTGGGCAGTTCGACCTCACGCGTCGGACCACCGAGCGTGCCGCGCGCGCCCTTCTGGGCTTCCTCGATGAACAGGTCGATGCTGGTCTGGATCTCGATCATCTCCTCGCGGCTGAAGGTCAGGCGCGGCGCGTTCTGGGCCTGCAGCTCGCGCGCCAGCAGGCGCGAGATGATCTTCAGGTGCGAGAGCGTGCGCTCCAGGCGGTTGGGCTGGGTTCCGGTGGTTCGATTGCGGTCCATGAGAAGAGTCGCGAATGGAGTGGGGCCGGGCGAGGAAGCCCAGTGATACGGGCCGGAGGCGGCGGGCTCAAGCCCGCGCCCGGATATCGCCGGCGACTCGCGGACGGGCTGCCGCCACGATCAGCGCTGCACGGCGAAGGCGATGGGCCGCGGCGTGATCATGGAGAACTCGTGCTGGCCCTCGACGATCTCGAGCTTGGCATCCACGGGCACGTCGGTAAACACCTGCGTGGTGTCGCTCTTCGGCCAGTAGATCTCGAGCCGTGCCACCCGTTCGGCGCGGCCCAGCCCGAGGTGCTGGGTGAGCGGGTTGCAGCCGAAGCTCCCGCCCGTGCCCACCCAGCGCCAGACGTGGCGCCGCGCGCCGTGCTCCTCGAACTCCGCATGGATGCGGGTCCCGAAGGCCGAGCGGTTGCTCTGGACGCCGACCAGCTGCAGCTTCAGCCAGTGGTTGCCGAAGCCCGGATTCGAGAACAACACGTCGCCGAAGCCGTCCCCCGGAAAGGCGCCGCCGAGCTGCTCGAAGACCTCCTGGTCCCCATCGTCGTCCAGGTCCCCGAAGGCGACCGCATGCCCCTTCTGGAGGTGCCCCATGCCGGCCGCAGCCGACACGTCGAGGAACTTCTCGCCCTTCTGGTTCCAGTAGAGCACGTTCGGCACCAGCCCGTCGTAGGCCGGATAGCCCGTGCCCAGGTAGAAGTCGAGGAAGCCGTCGTTGTCCAGATCGCCGAAGTTGGCGCCCATGGGCAGGGTCACGCGCTGGAGGTTCTGTTGGCGCGCCACCTCGCTGAACCCGCCGCGGCCGTCGCCGCGGTAGAGACACGGCAGCTCGCCGTAGGGAATCCCGAGGTAGCCCGCGACCACCGGTCCGATGCGCAGGCTCGACTGCGGATCGACGAGCTCGTAGCTGGTGACGTACAGGTCGAGCGCGCCGTCGTTGTCGAAGTCCCAGAACCAGGTGGCGAAGCTGTTTTTCGGGAGCGTGAGGCCGAGTTTTTCAGCCACGTCCTCGAAGGTCCCGTCGCGACGGTTGCGGTAGAGCCGGTTGCGGTTGCCCTGGTTCGACGCGTACAGATCGGGATAGCGGTCGCCGTCGAAGTCGCCCCAGGTCACGCCCTTGCAGAAGCGCTGGTTCTCGACGCCCGCCGCGCGAGCGACGTCGCGAAACGTCCCGTTGCCCTGGTTCTGGTAGAGCAGGCCGGGGAACGGGTCGTCGGGCAGGGCCTCGGAGCCAACGTAGAGATCGAGGTCGCCGTCCAGGTCGTAGTCGGCGAAGCCCGCGGCCTGGGACGGATAGGTCACCTCGTTCAGGCCGGCGCGCTGGGTGACGTCGAGGAAGGAGCGACCGTTCCGGTTCTGGAGCAGCGATTTCGGGATCTGGCCGCGTTCACCCGCGAGCCAGGCCCCACGTAACACGAAGACGTCCGTCCAGCCGTCGCCGTCGTAGTCCCCGCTGAGCAGGTTGAGCCCGCCGAACAGCCCCCCGAGGTTGGCCTCCTGCGAGAGATCCTCGAAGCTCCCGTCGCCGCGGTTCTGGTTGTAGTGCAGGGCTTCGCTGGGGTCCGAGGTCGAGGTGAAGACGTCCACGCGACCGTCGCCGTCGAAGTCCTCGAGGATCGCCCCGCCGGCGAGATCGGAGCGGTTCAAGCCGAGCGCGGGCGCGAGATCCGGAAAGCGCGGGAACTCGGCCTCCGCGGCGAAGACCTGCGGGGCGATGAGCTCGTCCGCCGTCAGGCCCTGTGGATACTCGCCCAGGGTCATGGCGGCGATGTTGAGCAGCCACTTCGCGCTCAGCGCCACCTCGAAGTCGCGCGTGGTCTCGCGCGCCTCGCGCAGCCAGCGCAGGGCCTCGCGCGAGCCCGCCGGTTCGGTGTGCACGCCGCCGGCCTCGATCGGCAAGAGACAGCTCTGGGCCGTGTGACGAGCGACGCAGTTGTCGGCCTCGCCCTTGCGCATCGCGGCCACGCCCAGGTCGAAGCTCAAGCGTTCCGCGAAGGGCGGCCAGTCCTCGCGCGGCACGGACTGGAGGCGCTCGTAGCAGGCACGGAAGCTCGCCAGGGCCTCCTCGGTCCGCCCAAGGCGCAGGTAATTGCGGCCGAAGTCGTGCTCGAGCTTGGCGAGCGTCTTGGGCGAGGTCGTGCGCTCGTCCATGCCCGCCCGGGACTCGCTCAATTGCTTGAGCTGGAAGTCGCCCAGGAACGGGTTCGTGCGGGGCGTCCGGCGGCGCACGCCCTCCAGCAGCTCGAGCAAGTGCTTGTGGCCGGCGAGCTCTTCCTCGCTCGGTGCGGCGTGGACGGCCCGCGGCGGAGCCGGTCGCGCAGCCTCCTGCCATGCGGCGAGGCCCAACAGGAGCAGTGCGGCACTCATCGAAGCGCAGTATATCCCTGCTCGAAAACGCGCAGCGTCGCCGCGCTCACGCCTTCTTCCGCGTTTTCGGGCCGGCCTCTTGCCTGGACGCCCGGGTCTCGAGCCATTTCAGGAGCAGCCTCACGCCCACGCCCGTGCCGCCGCTCCCGCCCTGGTAGTCGCGCTCGTCCGCACCCCAGGCCGAACCGGCGATGTCCAGGTGCGCCCAGGGCGTCTTGGCCACGAAATGGGAGAGGAAGGCGGCGCCGGCCGAGGCGCCCGCGCCCTGGCCCGCGTTGATGTTCTTCAGATCGGCGAGCGTGCCCTTCATGTGCTCCTTGTGCTGCTCCAGGAGCGGCAGCGGCCAGCAAAGCTCGCCGGTCGCCTTGCCCGCGGCCAGGATCTCGTCGCGCAGCGTATCGTCGTTGCCCATCACGCCCGTGAGCTCGTGCCCGAGCGCGGTGACGACCGCGCCGGTCAGTGTGGCGAGGTCGACGATCGCATCCGGCTCGACGTTCCGCTCGGCGTAGACCAGGGCGTCTGCGAGCACGAGCCGCCCCTCGGCGTCGGTGTTCAGGATCTCGATCGTGGTCCCGTTCATGGCCGTGACCAGGTCGCCAGGCTTGTTGGCGTCGCCGTCGGGCAGGTTCTCGGTCGCGGCCACGATGCCGTGCACCTCGAGCGGCAGGTCGAGCGCGCGTAGGGCCTGGAACACGCCCAGCACGGCCGCGCCGCCGGACATGTCGTACTTCATCTCCTCCATCTTGGCCGCGGGCTTGAGGCTGATGCCCCCGGCGTCGAAGGTCAGGCCTTTCCCGATCAGCGCGATGCAACCGCGGGCGCGGGCGCGCGGCTTGCGCGTGAGATGGATCAGGAAGCCCGGCTCCTCCGAGCCCTTGCCGACGGAAACGAAGGCGCCCATGCCGAGGCGGGCCGCAGCGCGCTCGTCGAGGATGCGCAGTTGGATCTGCTTGTCGGCGCGAGCCAGCGCGCGCGCATGCGCGACGAGCTCGCGCGGCCGCATGCGATTGGCGGGGGAATCCTGCAGCTCGCGCGCGAAGGTGTTGGCGCGGGCCACGAGCTCGCCCTTCTTCGCGCCGCGCGCGAACTCCGCGCCGGGACCGCACAGGGTCACGCGGTCGAGGTAGGGTCCCTTGGGCTTCGTCTTGAACTGCCGCAGCGCATAGCTGCCGAGCACGCAGCCCTCGGCCAGCGCCTGGGCGGCCTCAGCGATGCCGCCCTCGATGCCGCCCACGAGCTCGGCCAGGCCCGGCTCGATCCACAACACGAGCCCGGGCGCACGCACCCTCTCTGCTTTTTTCACGGCGATCGCGGCCGCACGGCGCAGGCGCTCGTGATCCACCTCCGCGCGCTTGCCGAGGCCGATCTGCAGGAAGCGCGCCGCGGGGCCGGCCAGCGCATCGGTCAAGCGCGTCTCGCGCAGCTCACCCTGGAAGGACTCCAGCGCGAGCGGTGGGACCTTCACGCCCTGCGGCAGGGCCAGCTTCTCGCCTTGGAGGCCGAGCACCGCCAGCAGATCGCAGCGCGGAAGGGAACGAACGTCCTGGACCGAAAGCTTCATGCCGGAGATCCCATCGGGGTGGCAAGCCTACATGTCGACGTACTTGGGACCGCCGCCGCCCTCGGGCACGGTCCACTCGATGATCTGGTACGGATCGGCCACGTCGCAGGTCTTGCAGTGCACGCAGTTCGAGAAGTTGATCACCACGCCGCCCTTCTCGCGTGCCTCCGCGGCGCTGGCATGCGGCCATTCGTAGACGGCGGCGGGACAGAAGTGCTGGCAGGGGTTGCCGAACTCCTGGCTGCAGCGCGTGATGCACAGCTCGGGGTCACGCACCACCAGGTGCGCGGGCTGGTCCTCCTCGTGCACCGCGCCGGAGTGGAAGACGTCGGTCAGCTTGTCGAGCGCCAGCTTGCCGTCGAAGGCCGGCTTCACGAGGCGCGCATCCGTCACCGGCCGGCGAGTCTCGTGGTCGGCGCAGGCCGTCCGCCGCGCGACCAGGCCGCGCCCGCCCGTGATCTGCTGCAGCCCGGCGTCCACCAGGCCCGCGAAGAATCCGGACTGGAAGGCCTGGCGGAAGTTGCGCACGCGGTAGAGCTCGGCGCGCGCCCAGGAGCCCTCGAAGCGCGCCGCGTAGCTCGCGAGGGTGCGCTCGGAGGGGTCGTCCTTGGCCAGCGCCTCGGCGATCGTCTCGGCCGCGAGCAGACCCGACTTCAGGGCCAGGTGGATGCCCTTCAGGCGCGACATGTTCACGAACCCGGCCGTGTCCCCCACCAGCACGAAGCCGTCGCCGAACAGCTTGGGCATCGAGAAGTAGCCGCCGCCGGGGATGGTCTTGGCCCCGTAGCGCAGGATCTCGCCACCCGTGAGCAGCCCGGCCACTGCCGGGTGCAGCTTCCACTGCGTGAACAGCGCGTGCGGATCGAGCTTGACGTCGGGGTGATCCAGGCCGACCACGTAACCGATCGACAGCCGGCTCTCGGAGAGACCGTAGATCCAGCCGCCGCCGTAGCCGGAGGTGCCGAGCGGCGCGCCGAGCGTGTGGATCACGCTCCCGGTGAGCTCCTTCGCGCGGGCCTCGGGGATGCGCCAGATCTCCTTGATGCCGGTCTCGTAGAGCTGGTGGTTCTTGCCCTGGTCGAGGCCGAGCCTGGCGATCAAGCCCTTGGCCAGCGAGCCGCGCGTGCCCTCGGCGAAGACCGTGACCTTGGCCTTGATGTTCATCCCGGCCTGGAACTGCGGCTTCTTTTCGCCATGCTTGCCGAGGCCCGCGTCGCGCGTCTGCACGCCCGTGACGCGACGGCCGTCGTAGTTCACGCTCGCGCCCGCGAAGCCCGGATAGACGTCGATGCCGAGGCTCTCGGCCTGCTCCTTCAGCCAGCGCACGACGCGGTACAGGCTGACGATGAAGTTGCCGTGGTTCTTGAGCGGTGGCGGCACGAGCGCGCCCTGCAGGCGCCATTTCTTGCCGTTCGCCTGCAGGTAATCGACGCAGTCGAAGGTCACCGGGCTCTCGACCGGACAGCCCTGCGCGCGCCATTCGGGGAAGAGCTCCTGCATGCCCTTCGGATCCATCACCGCGCCGGAGAGCACGTGGTTCCCGACTTCCTCGGCCTTCTCGAGCACGAGCAGCGAGGCCTCGCCCTTGCCGGCCGCTTGCAGCTGGCGCTTGAGCTGGATCGCGCAGGCGAGTCCGGCGGGCCCCGCGCCCACGATCAGCACATCGACCTCGAGCTCCTCGCGCTCGACGCCCTGCGCGTTGAGACTGACCCCACCTACACTCTGCATGCTCTCCTGGTCGTGGCTCCGTTCCTACCTCGCGCAGCCTAGCAACGCACTTCTCGCCGGACGAGGCCTCAGAGCGCGGGCTACGCCCGCAACCCAAACGCACCGCGGAGACACGGAGGACGCGGAGCCTCGCGGAGGCAGAAGAAGGGCCTCCGGATCGGCGACTCTCGGAAGGCCGAAGCCCCGGAGGCCCCATCCTCTCTGACCTCTTTCCCCCGCGCTCCTCCGCGACCTCCGTGTCTCCGCGGTGCGTTTTCCTGCTGCGAGAATCCGTGCGTCAAGCGAGGACTTCAGGATCGAGTAGCTCAGGAGCGTTCGCCGATCCAGTGGTGCCCGTCGGCGTAGACCTCTTTTTTCCAGAGCGGGACGCGGGCCTTGAGCTCGTCGATGAGGAAGCGCGTGGCCTGGAAGGCGGCGTCGCGGTGCGGGCTCGCGACCGCGATCACGACGGACGGCTCGCCGACGAGGACCGTGCCGACGCGGTGCTGCACGAGCATGCGCAACGTCTCGCGCGCGCGATCCGCGGGAGCGGCGCGCGACAGCTCGGCGCGGCAGCGCTCGAAGATGCGCCCCATCTCGGGCCCGGTCATGGCTTCGAAGGCCTCGTAGTCGAGGCGCACGACGCTGTGACCGCGGTTCTCATCGCGCGTTGTGCCCGTGAAGAGCGCGATCGCGCCGCAGCTCGCGTGCGCGACGCGCGCCTGCGCGGCCGACGCGTCGAGCCTCGCGGGGCAGAGCTCGAAC
>JANOGB010000343.1:0-15750 GCA_031413955.1 Planctomycetota bacterium
CAACGATCCCCCCTGCGGCCACGCGTTTTCGCGCGTTTCCAGCGGATCGTTGAAAAATTGCTCCGACTCCGTACTCCGCTTCCTAGGCTCGCACGGGATGGGTCTCGTCCAGGTCACGGAATTCGAGTGGGAGCTTCCCCGTTCCGGTGCCATGCGCGTGCCGGGGCGCGTGTTCGCCTCGGAGAAGCTGCTCGAGTCGATCCGCGACGATCCGTGCCTCGAGCAGGTGACGAACGTCGCGTGTCTGCCCGGGATCGTCTCGGCCTCGATCGCGATGCCGGACATCCACTGGGGCTACGGTTTTCCGATCGGCGGCGTGGCGGCCTTCGATCCGAAGGAAGGCGGTGTGATCTCGCCCGGCGGCGTCGGGTTCGACATCAACTGCGGCGTGCGCCTGCTCTCGGTGCGCGGCGTGCGGCCGAAGAAGGCGCGCGAGCATCGCGGCGAGATCGCGAAGGCGCTGCTCGCGGCGATTCCGGCCGGCGCGGGGCGCAGCGGCGCGATCCAGCTCAAGGCGCACGAGCTCGACCAGGTCGGAAAGCAGGGCGCCGCCTGGGCCGTGGCGCGAGAGTACGGCGTGCCCGAGGATCTCGAGTGCACCGAGGAGCGCGGTTGTGCGGCCTGGGCCGATCCGCGCTTCGTCTCGGCCGACGCGCGCATCCGCGGCGCGCCGCAGCTCGGGACGCTCGGCTCGGGCAACCACTTCCTGGAGATGCAGACGGTCGCGGAGGTGTTCGACGAGACGGCAGCGCGCGCGCTCGGCCTGCTCGAGGGCGAGCTCACCGTGCTGATCCACACCGGCTCGCGCGGCTTCGGACACCAGGTGTGCGACGACTACCTCGAGCGCATGCAGGATGCTTCGAGGCGCTACGGGATCGCGCTCCCCGACCGGCAACTGTGTTCGGCCCCCTTCGACTCCGATGAGGGCCAGGCCTACTTCGGCGCCATGGGCGCGGCCATGAACTTCGCCTTCGCCAACCGCCAGGTGATCACGCACCGTGTGCGCGAGGTCCTGCGCAAGGCCTTCGGCGACGTCGAGGCGCGCGTGGTCTACGACGTGTGCCACAACATCGCCAAGAAGGAACGCCACGTGGTCGAAGGCGTCGAGCGCGAGCTCGTCGTACACCGCAAGGGCGCCACGCGCGCCTTCGGCCCCGGCCACCCCGAGATCCCCGCCCCCTACCGCGAGCTCGGCCAGCCCGTGCTCGTGCCCGGCGACATGGGCCGCTACTCGTACGTCCTGCTCGGCACGCAAGAGGCCGAGCGCCGCGCCTTCGGCTCCTGCTGCCACGGCGCCGGCCGCCTCCTCAGCCGCACCAAGGCCCGCGAGCGCGCCAAGGGCCGCGACATCCCGCGCGAGCTCGCCAAGCTCGGCATCTCGCTGCAGTCCGCTGGCCGCGCCACGGTCGAGGAAGAGATCAGCGAAGCCTACAAGGACGTCGCCGACGTGATCGACGTCGTCGTGCGCGCGGGCCTCGCGAAGCCGGTTGCGAAGCTGAAGCCCTTCGTGGTGGTGAAGGGCTGAGCTTCCGCCGGGAGCCCGAGCGCGGAGTGCTCCACCAGATCCTCCTGCGCCACCTCCAGACCTTCCTCGCGCGCGTGGACGAGCGAGCCGGGCCGGGGCTACCCGCCTCGTGCGGCGCGAGCTTTACCGCTTCCTCGACTGTGGCATCCTGGCCAATGGATAGGCCGTCACAGACTCCGTACTACAGTTGCCCGACGCCGGCCGAGGTACGGGTAACGCGGCGGCACCATCCGCTCGAGGGACAGGTGGTCGAGGTGGTTACCGGTGGGCCGGTGCAGATGGTCGTGCGCCTGCGCGACGGCACGGCGATGCGGTTGCCGCGCGCGTGGACGGACGCCGATGGTGCGCCGCCGTCGAACCGCAGCGAGCACGTGTTCTCCGCCGAGGCGCTGCGCGAGCTGATCGAGCACGTCGACATTCTGGGGCGTCGCGCTTGAAACCGCCGCGTCGTTCGTGTGCGCATGAGGGCCTCCCCGACGAAATGGAGGACCTGACATGGTGCGTCAACGATCGTTGGACTTCGGCGGCGAGCGGCTCGCCGCGATCTGGAAACAGATGCCCGAGCACAGCCGCCGGGCAGCCGTGGTGCTGTGGGCGCAGCTCATCGCCGCCGTCGCGCAGCGCCGCCCGAGCGCCACGAAGCGGAAAGGAGCCAGGCCATGAACGGACCGAGCGCTGAACCAGCGAAGATCCGCGCCGAACATCTGGCGCTCTCCGCCTTCGTCTACGTGCGGCAGTCGTCGCTGCGGCAGGTGCAGCACCACCTCGAGAGCCAGCGCCGACAGTACGCGTTCGCCGACCAGGCGGTCGCGTTGGGGTGGAGCCGCGAGCGCGTCGTGGTGGTCGACGAGGATCAGGGCAAGAGCGGCGCGATCCCCAAGGCGCGCGCCGGCTTCGCCAAGCTGGTCAGCGCCGTAGCGCGTGGCGAGGTCGGGATCGTGATGAGCCTGGAGTTGTCGCGACTGTCGCGCAACGACGTCGACTGGAACCACCTGGTGTACCTGTGCCGCTGGACCGGTGCGCTCATCGCCGACGAGCATGGCGTGTACGACCCCTCGTCGTGCGCCGACCGCATGGTGCTGGGCATCCGCGGCCAGGTCAGCGAGATGGAGCGCGACAACCTCGTGCACCGCATGGTCGAGGCGCGCTGGAACAAAGCGCGCCGCGGCGAGGCGTTCACCATCCCGCCGGCGGGCTACGAGCTGGACGAGATCGACCAGTGGGTGCTCACCAGCGACGAGGCGGTGCAGGTGGCTCTGCGGCGCGTGTTCGACAAATTCGACGAGCTGGGTGCCGCCCGGCAGGTGTATCTGTGGTGGCGGGCCGAGGGCCTGCCGTTTCCGGTGCGGCGCACGCAGCCGCGCGCCCACCCGATCGCGTGGGTCCCGATCTCCTACCGGCTCGTGTACCAGACGCTGCGTCATCCGATCTACGCGGGCGCCTTCGTGTTCGGCCGCAGCCATACGACGCGTGCGCTCGATCCTCAGACGCAGCGGATCATCGTGCATCGCGGGATGCGCCGGGAGATGAAGGACTGGCCGGTGTTGATCCAGGATCACCATCCGGCTTACATCTCCTTCGCGCAGTACCTGCGCAACCAGGAGCGGCTGCACGCCAACGCGGTGATGAAAGGATCGAGCACCGACGAGAGTCACGCCGGGGCGGCGCGCGAAGGACGCGCGTTGCTGCAGGGGCTGGCCCGCTGCGGCCACTGCGGTCGCCGCATGTACGTCAGCTACGGAGGCGAGCGCGCTTCCCGCTCGCTCCAGTACCGCTGTTCGCGGAATCGAGCGTCAGTGGTTGCCAGCGCCGAGTGCCAGCTCGTCGGAGGCAAGCGGATCGAGGCGACGGTGGTCGAGGCGTTTCTGGCGGTCACGGCCGAGGCCGGTGCCGAGGCAGCCGCGCTGGCCGGCGAGCAGCTGCGCGAGGAAATCGACGGGGCCGAGCGCTCCTGGCGGCTGCAGATCGAGAAGGCCGAGTACCAGGTGCAGCGGGCCGAGCGGCAGTACATGGCGGTCGAGCCGGAGAACCGGACCCTCGCGCGCGAGCTGGAGCGGCGCTGGAACGAGCGGCTGGAGGAGCTGGAGGCGGTACGCGCCAAGGCGGCCGCGGTGCGCCAAGAGCGACGTCCGTTGACGGCCGACGAGCAGGCGCGGGCGCAGGCGCTCGGCCAGGACCTCGAGGCGGTCTGGCGCGCGGCGACGACGACGGCCCGGGATCGCAAGCGGCTCCTGCGCGCACTGATCGACGAGGTGCAGATGCACACCGAGGCCAAGCGCCATCGCGTGTGCATCGTCTGGAAGGGCGGCGCGGTGACGGAGCGCGAGGTCGTGCGACTGCGGGGTGGCCAGCACACCGCGACGTCCGAGGACATCGTCGAGCTGGTGCGCAAGCTCGCGTGCGAGTTCGAAGACGCGCAGATCGCGCGGATCCTCCATCGCCAGGGACGCCGCAGTGGCTTGGGCCTGGCCTTCACGAAGTCGAGCGTGTCCGCACTTCGCCACAAGCACCAGATCCCGCTCTGTGTGAACAAGAGACCGCGTGATGAGCGCGAGGGTCCCTTCACCGCCGACGAGGCCGCGCGCGAACTGGGCGTCACCGCGAGCACTATTCACCACTGGCTGCGCCAGGGCGTGCTGGCAGGCGAGCAGGCGACGCCGCGCGCGCCGTGGCGGATCGTGCTCGGCGAAGAGGTCCGCCGTCGGCTGAGCGGCGGGAACGCACCGGCAGGCTGGGTCGGACTCGCCGAGGCCGCGCGACAGCTCGGAGTGAGCAAGCAGCTGGCTGCGTACTGGGTAAAAGAGGGGAAGCTCTCCGCGGTCCGGACGACTGTGGGCAAGCGCCCGTGCTGGAGAATCGACGTGTCCTCCGCCACTTGCACTCGTCAGGCTCACCTGTTTGACCAGATGATCAACGTCGACAAGAAGGACTCGTAGTATGTACGCACGCATGCGCGTGCATTGTGCCCGCTGCGGGCGTGACGAGCCTAGGCTGAGGGAGCGCGCCGAGAGCGCGGGCGGGTGAAATGGCGAGCACATCACTGTTTCCGGAGGAGGCCAGTGGCTTCCCCCCCAACAAGGAGAGGTCGGGATGAGAGTACTTCGTTCCATCGTTGGCACCTTGGCGATCTTGGCCGCGTTCTTCACCCAGGCGCAAGCGCAGTTGACGGTCGCCGTGTTCGATGATCCGGCGTTCGTCGATTCCAACAATTCCAACATCAGCGAATCGGACACCGTTCAGGCATCGCTGGTGATGCTGGGACATACCGTCACCACTTTCACGGGGATCGCCGCCGCGGACTTCCAAGGCGCCATCGATGACAGCGATTGCCTCCTGATCCCCGAGTTGGAGTTGGGCGACTTGGGGGCCGCCCTCTCGCAGCCCTCTCGCCGGCCGCCGCGACGACACTCTCGGACTACGTCTCGGCCGGAGGAGGCATCATCGTCATGGGTGCTTCCAACTTCATCAATCAGTCCGCTCCGTCCTTCATGAACGCCGCCTTCGGCTTCTCGTTGGTCAACACGAACTTCGGTGTCGGCGGCTCCAGCGCCATCAACCCGGCCGACGTCGCAGGCACGGCCTTCGATGGCGGACCGACCCCTGTTCCCAACCACAACGGAACGCACCCGCTGACGTCTGGCCTTCCCGCCGGCACGCTCTCGCTGTACCTGGCGTTCGAGGGGACCACGAATGCGATCATGCCCTTCGGGAGTGGAAAGATCATGTACCTCGGCTGGGACTGGTTCGACGGCGCGCCCCTCGGTAGTTCCGACGACGGTTGGATCGACATCCTCGATCGGGCGATCACCGAGTGCGAAGCCACTGCCGAGTGCTTCACACTCGATTTCGAGACCGACGACGAAGGGCAACCTCTGGTGCATGGCCAACACCTCGGCAACGGCGATCCGGAGTTCGATGGCGGCGCGAGTTTCCCCGTGACCATCACGAGCAGCGTCAATGCCTCGAACCTCCCCACCGCCGCCGTCCTGGACTCGGACACCGGTCCGGCTGCCCAGGATCCCGACCTCCTCGTCGGGCGGGGCAATATCTTGATCCTGCAGACGGATGCCAACACGAGCGAGTGCCCACCCGCCTCGGGCATCTACTGCTCTCACAACGACGACGAAGACGGCGGCACGCTGAGCTTCGGATTCCCGGGCCCGATCACGCCGGCCAGCGTGGTGCTGATCGACATCGATTCCAGTGACGGCACCTCGACGGTCGTGCTCACCGACGGCGCGGGAGCCCAGCGGACCTACTCCGTTCCGGCCAACTGGACGGGAGACTTCATGAGCGACGGGCCCCCGGGGTGGAAGTTGCTCGACCTGACGGACACGAATGGCCAGATCGGATTCGGCTCGACTGCTACGGCTGTCGACGACCCGGGCTTCGATCCGACAGGCGTGCTTCAGATCGATATCAACCTCGCCCACTCAGGCGGCGTCGATGACCTGAGCTGGTGCGAAACGGGCGTGGCCATGCACCCCCCGCCGTCGGTCCAGAGGCGCAACGGGTCGGGCGTGAACCATGTGATCCTCTCCAGCGGCTCGCTGCCCCTGATCGGCGGGACGTGGGCCGCCAACCTCGACTGCCGGGGCTTCGGCAGCGGCCTGGCGACCCTGACCGTGTGCCGGCGCGCGACATACGGGACGATGACGCCCTTCGGCGAGCAACTGATCGCCGGCGCCCTCTTCCTCCGTTCGGGCCAGGTCTTCGCGGGCTCCGTGAGCCAGTTCACCTGGGCCATCCCGAACGACCCGGCGTTGATCGGCTTGGACCTCCACGCTCAGGGGCTCTGCTGGAGCACCCAGGGCGCGCTCGGACCGAAGACGATGCGGGCGCGCAAGGGCCTGTCGAACGCGCTCGACCTGATCGTCGGATTCTGACCCTCGAGAGATCGCTCTCCTCAGCCCCGGGAAAGGCCGACTTTCCCGGGGCGGTCAGCGCGAGGCCTGCGAGCGGTGGCGGGTGTGTCGCTGCTGGCGCTCCTCTCGCCGCTCTTCTGGCTGTGGAGTGCGGCGCTCGCGCTGCTCGCGGGCATCGCCGCGGCCGAGTTCCTCGCCCGGCCTGGCGCAGCGTTACGGGTGGAGCGCCGCTTCTCCGGCCTGGCCCACGTGGGGCGCGAGTTCCGCCCTGCGCCCGGCCTGCGCGTCTCCTTCCCGCGCGGACTGCTGGAGTTCCCGCCGTGCGCGGATCGGGCGGGTCTTTGGCCAGGATCTGCGCGGCCACCTGGTGACTGGTGGCGCCCTGGAACGGCCGCTGCAGCGCCAGCATCTCGTACGGCAGGATGTGACGTCGGTGCGGTGGTCGAGCCCCGCGCGCCGGGCGGGAGGGTAGAGAGCGCGAGGCGGCCTCGAGCGCTCAGCTCAGCCGGGAGCGCCGGGCTCCTCCCCGGCTCTGCTTGTTCCGCTTCGCTCTCAAGCCAAGGTCCTCGCGAAGCGGAAGAAGAGACAATCAGAGAGCCGGGCTGGAGCCCGGCGCTCCCGGCTGAGCTCACTTCGCCAGCTCGGCCAGCACGACCTCGTAGGCTGCTGCCCGAATCGCGTCCGCGATGGGCGCGTGGAAGGCGTGGTAGCTGTGCAGCAGGTAGCCGCCGGCCGCTTCGGTCGCGGGCTCGAGGTAGGTGGCGTGGGGCGAGAACTCGCGCTCGAAGTCGCCGGCGGCGCCCGGGTTCGCGCGCTCGCTCGCCATGCGCGTCTGGAGGGCGGCAAGGATCTCGGGCTCGCGCTTCTTGGCAAGGTACGCGAGCTCGCGGTCCAGCGCGGCGTTCTTCGGGAAGCGATTGATCTCCAGGTCGAGCATGTTCTCGTGCAGGAAGTCGGCCAGCGCGACCGGGTCCTTGCCTGCCTTGGCCCAGAGGAGGAGCGCGTTCTTGCGGGCGACCTCGTCGAGCGCGCGCGCGCCGGCACGTTCGGCGGGCGCGCTGCCGCCCGGACAGTCGAAGCTCTCCAGGTAGGCCGGCAGGGCATGCTCCGGCGTGAGCAGCGCCCGCACGCACAGGTCGATGATCGCGCGGTAGCGGCTGAGGTACACGCAGTCCCGCCAGAACGCCTCGGTCGCCGCGTTGGCGGCGGGTCCCTTGGTGATCAAGGCGCGCACCTCGAATTGCTCGGAGCGCATCGCCCGCGCGTAGCGCTGCACCGTCAGCACCGACACGAACGGGATGTCGCCCGTGGTGCCGTAGTGCGCGCCCGGTTCGAAGCGATACACGAAGCCTTTGCGGTCGGCGATCAACGCGAAGACCGGTACGGCGAAGGCGGTGGGCGCCTTCGAATAGGGACTCTGGAAGCTGAAGCCGTTCCAGTGCGCGTCGAGCAGCGCCAGGAGCTCGTCCATCGGCGCTGCCTTGCCGTCCGCGGAACGCCGCAGCTCCGCCAGCCGTGCATGGATCCGGTGCGTCAGCTGCGGGATCGCGAACAGCGCGACCTCGGGCAAGGAGCCGTGGAGGTAGAGGCGCAACGCCTCCCAGGCCGGTAGTGCCGTCGCCAGCGTCGGCCGCGGGTCCTTCGGCCCGCGCGCGCGGAAGGCGAGCGGCTTCTCGAGCTTGACGCCCGACTGCCAGCCGACGATCTCGTGCAACCCGAAGAGGTACTGGTTCACGCACAGCTCGGGATGACCCGGCGCCGGATCGGGCAGGTTGCCGAGGCGGATGAAACCGCTCTCGTGCGGCGGGATCGGCCGGTCGGAGCCGTACTGCAGACCTTCGACCAGCTCGAGGTCCTTGCTCCACGGATAGGAGGCGAGGATCGCGTTCGTCGCGGGACTCGCCTTGCCCGTCCCCGCTTTCGCGGCGGCGGAGAGCTCGTTCACGAGCACGACGAACGGATGGCGGTCGAGGTGCCGCGTCGGATCCGCGTCTCCCGGGAGCACTGTGTCGCCGGGCAGCGCGGCGCTCGCGAGAGCCTTGCGCACGGCCTTGTCCACCTTCGCGACCAGCGCGTCGTACTTCTTGTCCTCCTGCTTGTACTTCCCGCGCAGTTGCGCGAGGACCTGCTCGATCGCCGGCGGGTCGCCGGCAAGCACCGTCTCTCCGCCTGCGCTCGGATCTCCACCGAACGACGACAGAGCGAGCGCGACGAACCTGCAGATGCTGCCGCAAGGGCCGAGCCCCATGCGCACGAGACTCGCCTTCCAGCACGACCGCAGCGACGAACGCTCCATCGGTCCTCCCACGTTTCCTGCCTGCTCTTGCCTGCTCTTGCTACTCCGGCCGCCTGCCGGACGGCCGCTGGCGCCAGGGTATCCGCGGGCGAGCCGGCTGGAAAGTCGATGCCGGCGTCAACGGATCTCGAACGCGCACAAGCTCCGAGCACGCGCATCTCCGCCCCTGCTCTACGTCTTCAGCTTGGCCAGCACCGCCCGCGCTGCGCCCGACTCCAGGCTCTTGATGGCCGCGTCCACGCCCTCGGCCAACGTCAGCGTGCGGCGCGCGGCCTTCAGGATCACGGCCGCGCCGAGCAGGGTCGCGTTGCGGGCGGCGCTCGGCTCGCCTTTCAATACCGCGGCGGTCATCTCGCCGGCGGCGCGCACCAGGGCGGGGTTGTCGCCCGGACCCTGGCCTTCCTCGGGCGGGCCGTACATCGGGAGCTCGGGGTTCTCGTTGCCGTTGAGGCCGAAGTCGGCGGGCTCGACCGAGAGCGGGACCTGGTGCACGCCCGCGACCTCGACGCCGCGCGTGCGGCGCGTGAGCGAGGGGATGATCCCGCCGCCGACGCCCTGGATGGCGATGGCCGAGGTGTGGCCGAGGCCGGCCATCGTGCCGGCGGCGAGGCCGAGGACGGGACCCGGGTTCGAACCCAGGAGGAGCGCCGCGCTGTTCGGCACGATCAGCTTCTCGACCGTCGAGAGCGGCGTGCGTACGCCGACGTCGCCGCGCACGCGCCGCAGGCCCAGGAGCGCGGGCAGCATGCCCGGCGCGGCGATGGCACCGAAGCCGGTGCGCGCCACGTTGCGCTCGGCCTCGGCCGGGTCCCAGCTCATGGGCGCGCCGAGGAACTCGAGCACGTGTGCGCCGGTCAAGCCGCGCTTCGGCGGCACGCCGCGGTCGGCGACCAGCAGGACCTTCGCGCCCGCGCCGGCCGCCACCAGACCGGCCGCCACCTCGAGCGGCGGCGTCAGGTCGTAGCCGTCGTGCGGCGGACACAGGCACACGAGCCCGTTCTCGCCCTGGCACGGGATCGAGGCGCGCTCGCGCGCGGCGCGCGCAAAGCCGGTGACCTCGTCGACCGTCACGCCCTTCCAGCGCAGCGCGATCAGGAACGCGCCGATGCGGATCTCGCTCTCCTCGCCGTCGAGGATGGTGAGGAAGGCGCGGTAGGCCTCCTCGTGGGTCAGGTTGCGCCCGTCACGCCGGTCGGCCGAGCCGAGAACTCGCAGGAGATCACGGAGGATCATGCAGGGGCGGGTGCAGGGTAGCGCGCGGGGGAATGCGGGACAACGCCGCCCCGCAGGCGCGCTCGCTATCCTCACGCCTCGGTCATGGTGGACGAAGACAGCTCGGATGGCTCGTCCGGGGCGCGGCAACCCCGGAAAAAACGCGTACGCCGCTGGCTCGTGCTCGGAGGCACGACGCCATTCCTGCTGCTCCTCCTGGCGCTCGTCTTCCGCGGCGCATGGCTGGGACCGATCCTGATCCGGTACGTGTGCGAGCGCGCGCGCGTGGAGCTCGGGGGCGAGCTCGCGATCGAACGCGTGTCCGGCGGGTGGTTCCACGACCTGACGCTCGAGGGCGTGAGCTGGAGCAGCGCGCGGCCGCCGCTCCTCGGCGTGCGCGAGGCGCGCATCGAGCTCGGCTATTCCTTGCTCGGCGCATGGCAGGGCGCGCCGGAGCTCGTCGTGCGCGTGCAGGCGCGCGGCGTCGAGCTCGAGCTCGGAGCCGCAGGCTCGGGCTCCGGCTCGAGTTCCAGCTCGAGTTCCAGCTCGATGGCAAACACGCTGCCCGATCTCGCGCGCGTCGAACTCGATCTGGCCGAGCTCGTGGTGCGCCAGGGCGGACGCGAACCGGAGCGCGTCGAGAGCCTGCGCGCGAGCGGTGGGCTGCGCGGCGGGAAGGCGCAGGTCGACGAGCTGGAACTCGTCGCGGGCCCGAACCGCGTCGCGCTCGCCAGGGCTGTCCTGGACCTGACGCAGCGCGACTGGCTCGCCCTCGTGCGCAGCTTTCGCGGCGAGCTCGCCGCCACGCTGCCCGATGGGCGCGTCTTCGCTGGCCTTCTCGGGCGTGCACTCGCGCTGCGCTCGGCCGAACTGACGCTCTCGGCCGAGAGCGGGACTGCCCGGCTCGCGGGACGAATCGAGCTCGAGTACGGCAGGCTCGAGATCGAGCGTGGAGAGCTGCGCTTGCCCGCGAGCGGTGGTCTGGAGGAGCTGCAGCTCGATCTCGGCCTCTCGGCCGAGCTCAGCGACCTCGCGCCGCTCGGCGCGCTCCTCGGCCAGCCGCTCGCAGGCCGCTGGCGCGGCTCGATCGACGTGCGCGGACCCTGGCGAGCCCCGGTCGGCCGCTTCGTCGGGCGCGGCGAGGCGCTGCGCGTGGCGGGACTCGCCTTCGACCTGGTGGAGCTCGACGTGGAAACCGACGGCAAGCTTGCGCGCATCGAGCGCTGCGAGATCAGCGGCCCCGAGCTCGAAGCCGTCCTGCGCGGTGGGCTGCGGCTCGAGCCGCTCGAGCTCGTCGACGTGGCCCTGAACGTGTCGGCCGATGCCACGCCGCTGGCCGTGCTGCTGCCGTTCCCTTGCGAGCACGCCTTCGTCCACGCGCGCCTCGCCGGGCCGCCGCGCGCGCTGCGCGGCGCGTTCGAGCTGAGCGCCAACGGCACGCAACTCGGCGGTATTCGCATCGACGACGCCGAAGCGCGTGGAGCGCTCGATGCGGACACTCTGCAAGTCTCCGAGCTGCGCCTCACGAGCGGCGAGAGCTTCGCCGAGGCCGCCGGAACCCTGCAGCGCTCGGGGACGAGCTGGACGGCCGAGCTGGAACGGCTCGGCCTCCAGTGGCGCGGGGCGCGGGCCGAGCTCGAGCGCGGCGCGCGTCTCGCCTTCGGACTGGACTCGTTCTCGGTCGACGGCCTGGAGCTCATTTCCGACAGCGCGGGCACTCCGGGGCGGGCAGGGATCGCCCTGCGGCACGCGGACGGCGTGACGCGCGGCACGCTGGACTTCGAGCACTACGACGCCGGGTCGCTGCTCGCACCCTTCTTGCCGCCAGGCTGGAAGGCCGGCCGCGCCAGCGGACATCTCGAGGGCGAGCTCGGTGGCGCGGGCGGCGCCGGGGCGGCACCCGCGCTCGAGATCGACCTCGCACTCGAGGACTGGCGCGTCTCGTCCGCCTGGCCGGAACTCGATGCACAGCTGCGCGGCGGCTTCGACGGTCACGAGCTCACCCTCGAGCGCTTCGAGCTCGGCTTCGAGGAAGGCGAGGCGGCGCACGCCCGCGGGGAGCTGCGCGTGCCCTTCGATCCCGGGACACCGCTTGCCCTCGCTGCGGGGCCGGTCGAATTGCGCCTCGAGCTCGAGACGCGCGACGCCGCGGCAAGCCTGCGCCGGGCGGGCATCGAGCCCGGGCTGAGCGCGACGGGTCCGTGCCGCTTCGGGCTCGATCTCGCCGGCCGATGGAGCGCGCTCGGCGGCTCCCTGACGGTCGACGCAAGGGCGATCACGCTCGGCGTCGAAGCCGGCGCGCGCGCCTGCGATCTGGAGGCGGAGGTCTGGTTCGGCGAGCGCACGCGCATCGAGCGCGCGCTCTTCACCGCTCCCAGCGGCACGATCACGCTCACGGGCGAGGTCGGAGCCGCGCTCGACGTGCCACGCTGGCTGACGGATCGCTGGGCGCTGCTGGACGCGCCGCTCGAGCTCGCGGCCAAGCTGGATCTGGCAGACATCGGCTGGATCGCCGGGCTGTCGGCCAACCTGCGCCGCGTCTCCGGCCAGGTGGCCGGGCGCGTGACGGTCGGCGGCACCGCGCTCGAACCCGTGCTCGGCGGCGCGCTCGAGTTGCGCGGCGGCGAGCTGCGCGTCGCTTCAGCGAGCGCGCCACCCGTGCGCAACGTCGCGGCCAATCTCTCCTTCGAGGACGACCTCGTACGCCTCGAGGAGCTCGTGGGCGAGGTCGGCGGTTCCCCCGTGCGCGCGTCCGGGACGATCGAACCATTCGGACCGTTCCGGCGCCTCGATCTCGAGCTCGCGGGCGAGAACCTGCTCCTGCTGCGCGACGCGCACCTCGTGCTGCGCGCCGACACGGAGCTCGTGGTGAAGGGCACGCCGAGCCAGCTCGCGATCCGCGGCGAGCTGCGCCTGGCCGAGGGGCGCTTCACGACCGAGATCAGCCCGCTGGAGGAGCTCCTGCAGGCCGGCAAGCGCTCGCAATCGCCGCCCACCCCGAAGCACTTCTCGCTCTGGTCGGAGGGCTTCCTGGCCGGCGCCGAACTGGACGTCCACCTCGGCGGCGAGCGCGCCTTCGAGTACCGCACGAACCTGTTCGAGGCCACGCTCCGTCCCGACGCCTGGCTGCGCGGCACGGGCTTCTTCCCCGTGCTCGAAGGGTCGCTGTACGTCGAGGAGGCGAGCCTGATCCTGCCCTCCGGCACGCTGGAGTTCGACGGTCTCCTGACCTTCCGGCGCGAGGCACCGCTGCGACCCGAGGCCGCGCTCACGGCCGAGATGCGCGTGCAGCGTCACGACGTGACCGCCACCATCACGGGGCCGCTCGACGAACCCGACAACGTCGAGCTCTCCTCGAGCCCGCCGCTGCCGACCGACGACCTGTGGATGCTCCTCTTGACCGGCCAGCTCCCGGCCGCGCGCGGTGAGGACAGGAACGCGCAGGCCATGGAAGCGCTGGCCGTGTTCCTGGCGCGCGACACGCTCGTACGCTGGTTCGGCTCCGAGCCCGGCGACGCGGAGAGCCTGCTCGAGCGCTTCGAGATCGACGTGGGCGCCAAGACCTCGGAGAGCGGACAGCCGACCGGGCGCGCACTGTTCTACCTGCGGCCGCGTGACCGCCGCTCGGGGCGCGCCACCTACCTCTCGGCCGAGCTGGACGTGCACGACCGTGCGAACTTCGCGCTCGGCATCGTCTTCCGCCCGCGATGAGGAGGTGTTCGTTGCTCGTCGCCACCTGCGCGCTGGCCGCGGCTTGCCGCAGCCAGGCAGCCTCACCGGAGGAGCTCCCGTTCGAGCTCCAGCTCGCGTTCGAAGGTGAGGAGAGCGTCGGCGAGGAGCGGCTGGCAGAGATCGTGCGGCGGGAGCTCGCGCGCCTGACCGTGCGCGAGCCGGACAAGGCGGCGGTGGACGACGCGGCCTTCGCTCTCGAACTCTTCTACCGCGCTCGTGGCCACGTGGACGTGGTGGTCGGGTACGAGTTCGAGCCGGCGACCGGGAGTTCAGAGGCCCAGGCCCGTTTCTCCATCGTGGAAGGCCCCGTGGTGCGCGTCCGCGAGCTCGTGCTCGAAGGACCATCGGCCATCGATGCCGAGCGCGTGCGCACTTTCTTCGGAGACGCTGCAAAGGGTGGCGTCTACGACGAAGATCGGCTCGCGGCCGGACTCGATCTCTTGCGCGACTTCTATCGCCATCGAGGGCATCTGCGCATCGCCATCGAGGAGCCCGAGGTCGTGTTCGATCGCTCGAGCGCGACGGTCGCGCTCCGGATCGCGCTGCACGAAGGACCGGCCTTTCGCGTACGCGCGCTCGAGATACAGGGCGGGATCGCGGAGATGGAGCGACGCGAAGCCCTGCTCGCGAACCAGCACGCGGGCCAGCTGTACCTCCCGGTGCTCTTGCCCGAGATCGAGCACACTCTGATCGAGGAATACAAGCGGCGCGGCCAGCCCGACGTCACGGTCGCCGTACGGCCGGAGTTCGACGAGGCGACCGGAGAGGTGCGCATCTCGGTCATGATCACGCCCGGAGAGCGCGTGATCGTGGCTCATTTCCGCATCCAAAACTCCGCCCGCGAGGGCAACCCACGCACCAAAGACGCGACCATCCTGGAGGTGATGGGCATCGAGCTCGGCTCGGTGTACGACGCCGAGCGCCAGCGCAAGGCCTTCCGCGATCTGTACGCGACCGGATTGTTCGAGTCGGTCACCCTCGAGCTCGAGGGCACGGGTCCCGAACGCACGCTGGTGGTCGAGCTGGTCGAGGCACGTTCGGTGGAGATCCGCCTCGAGCCGGGCTGGGGCTCCTACGAGGGGCCGCGCGTCCTGGTCGGCATCGAGGAGAAGAACTTCCGCGGCCGCGGGCAAGGGCTGTCGCTGGAGGGCACCGTCAGCTTGCGCGCCCAGGCCCTACGCCTCGCCCTGGTCGACCGCGACTTCCTCGGCACGAGCTTCACCTCGGAGACGAGCGCGTTCGTCGAGCAACGCGAGGAGCCCTCGTTCGAGTACGTGCGCCGCGGCCTGGGCTTCTTCCTGCGCCGCGACCTGGGAGACGATTGGAGCGCGTCCTCCGGCTACGAGTACCGGCCGACGAACGTCACCGACGACAGCGCCCCGGCGTCCGCGGAAGACGACACCAGCGTGGCCGCACTCTCGGTGTCGCTCACCCTGGACGACCGCGACAACCCGCTCGTGCCGACCCGCGGACGACAGGGGCGAGCGCGTCTGGAATGGGCCGACCAGGGGCTGGGTTCGGACACGGAGTTCCTGCGCGCGCAGCTCGAGTACACACGCCTCATCCGCCTCGGCGACTCCAGCGTCTTCGCCGCCTCGGCCCGCACCGGCGTGATCGCGCCTTTCGGCATCAGCGACGAGATCCCGCTGACCGAGCGCTTCTTCAACGGCGGCGAGAACTCGGTGCGCTCCTTCCGCGAGGACGAGCTCTTGCCCCAGGGGCTGGACGGCGAGCCACAGGGCGGCGAAGCGGCCACCACCCTGAACCTCGAGCTGCGCCACCTGCTCACCGGCAACCTGGCCGGAGCCCTGTTTCTCGACTGGGGCAACGTCACGGAGGAAGCGCAGGACTACCTGGACTTCGCGGGCTTCCGCACCGGCCTCGGCGTGGGTCTGCGCTACCTGCTGCCGATCGGACCGGTGCGCCTCGATTTCGGCGTCAACCCGGATCCCGAGTCCGACGAGGACGAAGCCGTCCTGCACTTCTCGGTCGGCTTCCCGTTCTGAGCTCCTTCAACCGGGAGCGCCGGGCTCCAGCCCGGCTCTTCTTCTAGCTCTCGTTCTTCCGTGACCCTGGAGCGCGGAAGGCGTGAAGAACCCAGGAGCCGGGCTGGAGCCCGG
>JANOGB010000344.1:0-3451 GCA_031413955.1 Planctomycetota bacterium
CCGGGCTCCAGCCCGGCTCCGTTTCTTCCGCTCTTCCTGACTCCGAGGTCCTTGCGGAGCGGAAGAAGGGAAGAGGGAAGAGCCGGGCTGGAGCCCGGCGCTCCCGGTTGAACGGAACCGCTGTGGCGGGGGCCGCCCGATCGCGCGCGAGCGGTTGTCTCGGTGGCTGCGGCTCGGCAGACTCTCCCGCCGACTCGCCATGAGCTCCTCCCCCAAAGTCGAGTGCTGCGACTGCGTTCACTTCCGGAGCCGCCCCTACGAAGCCAGGGTCGAGGGCTGCTACCTGGAGAAGAACATGCCCGGCCGGCAGAAGCTGGCCTGCCTGGACGAGCAACAGCTCCCCGGCAATCACGAGAAGATCAACCTGCGCCGCGACTGCCCGGACTTCCAGGCGCGTCCGAAGCGGGCCTCGCTGTGGAAGCGGTTGCTGGCGATCGGGGCGTAGCGGCCGGGGTACAAGCGGGCACGCCGATGCCAGTCGCGGCGCGGGCCAGCGCCTCGGGACCGAGCGCGGCGCAGGAGCCGAGCTCGGCCTCGAAGGCGCTCAGGGCAGCCGCTGCCGGGCCGAATCGGCCGGCGCCGGAGAGCGTCTCGAGCTGGTCGGCCAGTTGTTCGAGTCGCCGGGAAGAGAGCAGCGCCACGGCGGCACGCAGCTCGACCACGTGTGCGCGCAGCTCCTGCAGGTCCTCACGGCGCAGGCTCGCGTCGATCCGTGAGAGCAGCGCGGTCGCGCGCAGCTCCAGCTCCGCCAGGGACGCGCGCAGCTCGGCCGGCCGACCGGCGAAGCGCGCCGCCAGGGCTTCGACGTCGAAGGGCCGCGTCGGAGCGGAAGCCACGCCTCGTTCGGCCCGCGCCAGGCCGACCTGACGCAGCTTGGCCAGCAAGAGATCGGGCTTGACCGGCTTCGGGAGGTAGTCGTCCATACCGGCCTCGAGGCAGCGCTCGCGATCGCCTTTCATGGCGTTGGCGGTCAGCGCGATCACGTGCGTGCCTGGCGTACGCCGCTGCTCACGTTCGAAGGCGCGGATGAGACTCGTGGCCTCGAAGCCGTCGAGCTCCGGCATCTGGCAGTCCATGAGCACGACGTCGTAAGCGCGCTTGTGCACGGCCGCGACCGCCTGCTTGCCGTCCGCGACCACGTCGCAGTCGTAGCCGCCCTTGGCCAGGATCTTCCTGGCCACCATCTGGTTGATGGCATTGTCCTCGGCTAGCAGGACGGAGAGCGGCCTGGCCGGCACCCGCTCCTGGGCTGGACGGAGCTCACGCGTCAGCTCGGCGAGACTCGCGTGCAAGTCCTCGTCCTCGCCCAGCACGCCGATCAGGACATCGAAGAGCTGCGAGGGGCGCAGGGGCTTGACCAGCGTGGCCGAGGGCTCGCCCAGGCCGGCGCCCTCGCTCGCGGGCCTCCCGCCCCAGGTGAGCAGGACCACCTTCGGCCGTAGCGGCGGCCGTTCGTAGCGCAGGAACTGCGCGAGTTCCTCGTGGGCACACAGCTCGCCGTCGAGCAGCAACAAGCCGAAGGGCTTGCCTGCGGCGTAGGCGCGACGCAGGGCCGAGAGCGCGCGGCCTCCGTCGGAGGCAAGCTCGTGCTCCAGATCCCAGGCAGAGAGCTGCTGGTGCAGGGTCTCGCGCACGGCCGTACTGGCCTCGGTCACGAGGATGCGCGGGCGCACGCAGCCATCGGGCAGGAGGAAGCTGCGAAACGACCCGGCCGGGAGGCATTCGAAGCGCGCCGTGAACCAGAAGGTCGAGCCCTGGCCGAGCGCGCTCGAGACTCCGATCTCGCCGCCCATCAGCTCGACCAGTTGCTTCGAGATCGCCAGCCCGAGGCCGGTGCCGCCGTAGCGGCGCGTGGTCGAGGCGTCGCCCTGCGTGAAGGGCTGGAACAGCTTCTTCTGGCGATCCTGGTCGATGCCGATGCCTGTGTCCTCGATCACGAAGCGCACGCGCACTCCTTTCTCCAGCTCCTCGATGCGCTCCGCGTACACGGTGACCTTGCCGTACTCGGTGAACTTGATCGCGTTGGCGGCGAGGTTGGTGAGCACCTGACGCAGGCGCGTCGGGTCGCCGCGCACGGCGCGCGGGATCGCAGGCTGCAGCCAGGTGGAAAGCGCCAGTCCCTTCTTGTGCGCCGCACCGCCCAGCATGGAAACGACCTCCTCGACCGTGCGGTGGAGATCGAACTCGATGCTCTCGAGCCGCAGCTTGCCGGCCTCGATCTTGGAGAAGTCCAGGATGTCGTTGATGATCTCGAGCAAGGACTCGGCCGAGCTCTTGACGATCTCGGCATAGCTCTTCTGCTGCTCGTCGAGCCCGCTCTCCAGCAGGAGCTCGTTCATGCCCAGGACGCCGTTCATGGGCGTCCGGATCTCGTGGCTCATGTTGGCCAGGAACTGGGCCTTGGCCAGGGAGGCCGCACGCGCCTCTTCCATCGAGATCTGCAGGCGCTCGTTCTTCTCGGTCAGCTCACGCGTGCGCGCCGCCACCTGCTCCTCGAGCGTCGCACGGTGCTCCTCGAGGCGTGCATCGCGCTCCTGGATCGCGGCCAGCATGGCATTGAAGGAATCGGTCAGGTAGCCGAGCTCGTCGCAGCCGAGCTTCTCGGCCCGCAGGCTGTAGTCCCTGCCCTGCGAGACCCTGCGCGCCGTATCCGCCAGGCGCAGGACGGGCGTGGAGATGAACTCCTGCAGCCGGTAGGACATGCCGAAGGCCACCAGCAGGCACACGAGCAGGACGGCCAGGACCGAGCGTCCGAACTCGAGCTGGCGCTCGACGATCTCCGTCAGGTCCGACTCGATGCCGACCGTGCCGAGACACTCGTTCTTCGAATGGATCGGGGTGTAGACGACCAGCCCGCCGCTCTCCAGGAACTCACCCGAAGTCCGGTAGGGGAGCATCCCGACCGGACGCGAGGAGTGGGCGGCGTAGCTAGATAGAACCTGTCCCTGTTCGTCGAACACCACCGCGCGGCGGATACTCGGCCGGCGCGCCAGCATCAGGAGATCGGACTCGATCGACTCGGGCTGGGAGAATTCGATGCCCGGCGCCACGCTGGCACCGATGATCTCGCTCAGCTGCAAGAGCTGCTGCACCTGCGCCTCGCGCGAGTTGTTCCAGTCCTCGTAGAACCACGCCACGCAGGCCACCCCCAGCGTCACGCAGCTCGAAAGCATCATGATCAGCATGAGCTTGCGACGCAGCAGGAGATCGCGCAGGAACTGCATCGCGGGCTACTTACGACCGCGGTGAGTCGCGACCACCGCCGTGAGGTCGGGGCGGAGCGAGGACATGGGGGAACGTCGGCCTATCGAGATTCGCGCCGCGGCGAATTGAGCTTCACCCGGGTCCTGGAGGGCGCGTTCGCCGGAATGGGAAGGAATGGCTTGTGCCACGAGGGAGGGCCCGCGAGCCCGCAAGTGGATCCCTCACCCTGGGAGCGCCGGGCTCCAGC
>JANOGB010000345.1:0-26293 GCA_031413955.1 Planctomycetota bacterium
CTCTACGCCTCGCTGGACGGCGACGCCAAGGTGACCTACGCGGGCCAGCGCGAGGAGGACGGCGTGAAGGTGTTCGTGCTGCACGTCAAGGCCGACCTCTCGCGCACCGGCGAGTCCGTAGCATCGAGCGAGTACGCGAGCGAGCACGGCGGCGCGCCGGGCGCCAAGACCAAGCTCGAGTTCACCACGCAGGCCGAGGGCGACCTGCTCTGGTCCGTCGAGCACTCGCACCTGATCTCGCTGAACCTCGAGGGTCAGGCCGCTATCACGCAGGGTGTGTCGTACGAAGTGGGCGGGCAGTCGGTCGAGATGGTCCGGAAGTTCTCCGGGACGACGCGCTACTCGTTCGCGGTCGAGCGGGCCGACTAGCGCCCGTCCCCCGCTGCGCGGCGGCGCTCCTTCTTGAACACCAGCAGGTGATCGAAGCCGCGCAGGAAGAAGTTCTACTGCGCCGCGGCGCCGTGGAAGACGGGCTGCTCGAGCTTGCGGCTCCCGCGCACGACCGCCACGTGGTCGACGGGGCGGAAGCGCCGCCTGAGCAGGGCGTAGAGCTCCGCGCCGATGCCCACGAATCCGCGCTTCTTCTTGAACGTGGCGAGCGCGCGTGCCGCGCCGGGGTCGGGGAGAAACGCGCGCTCCAGACAAGTAGCAGCGGTCTTGAGAACCGCGAGCCCGAGTCGGAACACCCGGGAGCGCAAGGCGTTGCGTCGGCGCCTTCCGAGCTGTCAGCAGATTCGTCACAACCGCGCGCGGCCACACTCCCTGAGCTCTCCACGCCCTGCCCACGTCGCCGCCAGACTTGAAGTCTGAGGGCGGGTCCGGACACGATCCGTCGCAAGTCGCCGCCCTGGTCGGGGCCTGGGAGGATCTGCCAGAGCATGTTCGAAACGCACCGTCCTCCGTGCAACTCTAATGCCCGGCAGCGCAAGTCTCTGACCACCGTCACCGTTGGACACGAAGGAAAACCACCCATGAACGCCCTCCTCCCGATCCTCCTCCCTGCGGCCTGGTCGCCGCGACCCAGACGACCTCGCGTCCCAGCCCGAGCAAGCCAAGAAGTGACGACTCCATGCAGCTCGGCGGTTTCTGCCTCAGCCTCGCCGTGAAGGACATCAAGGTCTCCAAGGCCTTCTACGAGAAGCTCGACTTCAAGCAGGTGGGCGGCAAGCTCGAGCAGAACTGGGTCGTCCTCAAGAACGGCACCACCAAGATCGGCCTGTTCCAGGGCATGTTCGAGAAGAACAGCCTGACCTTCAATCCGGGCTGGGACCACGAGCGGAAGACCCCGGAGGACTTCCAGGACGTCCGCGAACTCCAGCGAATCCTGAAGCAGCGCGGCATCAAGCTGCAGACCGAGGCCGACGAGTCCACCGACGGTCCGGCGAGCTTCACGCTCGTCGACCCCGACGGCAACCCGATCTTGGTGGATCAGGCCGTGCCGAAGCCGAGCCGCTAGCGCGGAAGGGGAACGCGGGCCGAGGCGGCTGGTCCCGACATCCCCGGCGCGGCTGGACGAGCGCGGTGGCCTTCGTGCGCGCGAGAGGCTCGACCGCGGCGACGTGCCAGTGCGAGAGCGGCGCGCCGCGCTCCGAACCGCTCCGGAATCGAATCACCCTCCTAGCAGGCCGTTGAAAGAGTCCCGTCGCGAGGCAAAGCGCTCTTCGCCTGGGCTAGGAACGCGACAGAGAGACGGCGGAAGCGGCCTTTATGGCCGCTGAGCACGGCCTGGCTCGATACGAAACGACGAGCGTGACGACGCCCAGGCGAAGAGCGCGAAGCCGTAGCAGGGACCTTTTTCAACGGACTGCCAGGCTCACCGCGTCGGCTTCCAGCGCACGAGCACCGGCGCGGTCGTCGACGCTTCGAGCTGGATCGTCTCCGGCTCGAGCACGAGGTCGGCGGGGAAGGCGCGTAGCACGTAGCGACCGGGCTCGAGCCCGCGGGCGAGGGCGGTGCCGGTCTCGTGGAAGCGGAGCTCGCGCATGAGGAAGGGCTGCGTGCTCACGATTTCGTAAGGGGGTCCGGACGGACCGCATTCTCCATCCGGGTCGGGGAGCGGCGTGCGCACCGCATCGCGAGCCGCTTCCTCGAGGAGCAGGAGGACGTGGCCGCGCGGGAACGGTCCGGAGCTCGGGTCGAGCCCGAGGTGGAGCTCGAGGCCCGGCTGCAGCGCGAGCACGACCTGCGTCGGCTCGCCCCCGGGCGTGGCGAGCACGCGCCGCGCGCGAGCCGGCATGAGCGTGGCGTCCGGATCGGGCCAGACCTCGAGCTCGAGGGCGCCGTTCGGAACCAGGACGCGGTGCCAGCCTTCGTCCTCCGGCGGGTGATGCGACCATTCGAGCCGCATGCGCCGGAGCTCGGCCGAGTCCGCGGCCTTCCACCAGAACTGGACCTCGCGAGGCGTGAGCGCGCGCCCCGAGGTCGCCTCCGTGGCGCGAAGGACCAGCACCGCCGGGCGCCGGAGCTCGACGTCGAGCTCGACGTCAAGCTCCTCGTCGCCCGGCCACGCCTCGAGCACGCGTCCGCCCTCGCCGAGGTGCACCGTGATCTCGTACGGCTGCCCGAGGTCGGGCGCATCGAAGCGGAAGCGGCCCTCGGAGTCCGTGCGCACCTCGGCCGCGAGGCAGCGAACCGGCGGTCCGCCGACGGAACGGGGCGACTGACCGCTCGCGCTCACCCGGATGCGCACCGCCGGCCCGTCCTCGAAGCGCACTCGTCCCCGGATGGGGCGGGCCGGCACGCGCACGTCGAGGTCGCGCTGGAGGAAGCCGCCGCGGTGCACCAGCACGATCTCGCTTCCCGAGGTGGGCGCGGGGAAGTCGTCGAGAGCCACGCGGAGCGCGACCTCCCCGCTCTCGACCGCGAGACGGAGCTCGCCGTGCGTCGAGGCGCGGCCCGCCCGCGTGCGTCCCTTCCACGCGATCTCCCCGGGGAGCTCGCCCTCGAAGCCGTTCACGCGGATCTTGCCGGTGATCTCGGCCAGCTCGGGATACCGCTCGGGGCCGAGCGCGAGCTCGACCCTCGTCGCGGCTCCCGGTCCCGCGAGCGGACCAGGGTCCTGGTCGCAGCCGCGGAAGTTGCCGTCGTAGGCGGAGAGCCGGAGCGAGCGGCTCCACGGTGGCAGCCCATCGAAGCGGAAACGGCCTCCGGCATCGGTCGTGGTGGTCGGCGGCTCCCCGGGCGTGCGGGAGTCGAGCTCGAGCCGCCAGCCCGGCGGCAGCGCGGCGAGCTCCGGTGCTCGCTCCGGATCGTCGAGGTCCCGCGAGTCCGGAGCGAGGGCGTGCCCGTAGACGTGCACCTCGATGCCCGCCCGCCCGCGCCCGGCCTCGTCGCGGACCACGCCCTCGAGCGCCGTCCCGCGCGCGAGCGGGAAGCGCCACGGCTCGGCACGCGCGAGCTCGGCCTCGGGGATGCGCGCGTACAGGGCGCAGTGGCCTTCGGCCCGCAGCACGAGCTCGGCGAAGCCCCGCTCGGGAAACACACGCAGGGCGAAGCTCCCGTCCTCGGCGGTCGGGAGGCCCTCGACCTCGGCCCGCACCCCTCGTCCGGTCTCGAGGTCCACGGCGCGACCGACGAGCTCGACGCCGCGCTGGATCTCGAGATCATGCTGGCGCGGCATCCAGCGCGCGCTCTCCAGCCGAGGCCGAGACGGGTTGTGCGCGAAACCTGCCGCGGCGACCGACAGGGACGCCAGCTGCAGGTCGAACGGGTCGACGGCGAGCTCGTAGCGCCCCGCCGCATCGGCGCGCACCTCCACCGTCGGGCAGCTGCACTGCACGCGCGGAAGGCTCACGCGTGCTCCGGGCACGGCTTCGCCGGTGTCCGCCGCGAGCACCCGGCCGTGGAGCGTGACGAGCGGGGCGAGCCCGGCCTCCATCACCGGCGCCCACAGGGGAGTCGCCACCCCGTGCGCGAAGCCGGGCTTCTCCAGGTGGAACCAGGCACGGCCTTGCTCCTCAGTCGCGCGCAGCTCGCAGGCGCCGCTCGCGTCGGTCTCGCCGAGCCGCGTTCCATCGCGCGCCGCGACGCGCACGCCGGCGAGCGGTCGGTCGTCGAGCCCGTCGAGCACCACCAGCGTCGCGCGTTGCGCCGGACTGGTGGCCATCTGGTACTCGGACAGAGCGGAGTCGCCCGAACCGCACGCGGAGAAGAGTGCCAGGGCCAGCATCCGCGCTCGCCCCCTCCCTCCCTCCGCGCAGCTCATGGGTCCCATGCCCAGCGTACCTGCGCGGAAGGCGGCGGTTACGGAGTCCGGCGTCGATCGAGAACGCGGGCGGCAGGCCGAATGCGCAGGTGCGCTTCGCCGAGCTTCTCGCAAGGACTGACGTGCCAGGCGACGAGGTACCGCTCGCCCGGACCAGCGGCGATCAGCGCAGGGTAAGGACGTGCGGAGTGTCGTCCGCGGCGAGGTCGAGCACGAGCAACTCGCCTGTCGCGCTGCGGCCGTCCGACGCGCGCGCCTCGACGGAGTAGCTGCCGGGCAGGAGTCCGCCGACGCGGGCGCTGTAGCGACCTTCGCGCACGTCGCCGTCGATGTCGTCGAACGCGCGCCCGAGGGCGTCCAGCACGCGCAGCTCGAGCACGCTCGCGGGCACGCCGGCCGGGAAGACGACCTCGATGAGCCGCTCGGTGGTGGGCTCGAAGGCGAGCTCGAGCTCGGTCGTCTCGCCCGGCCGCACCTCGACCTCGGCGTCGGGCGCGCGCCAGATTCCCTCGCGCGCGCGGACGAGGTACGTGCCTGGGCAGAGCGGCTCGGAGCCTCCCTGCAGGTCTTCGAACGAGATCCGGCCCCCGTACCCGCCCAGCAGCCTCACGGCCTCCAGGACCGTGCCCGCGGGCAGCGCTCCGCCTCCCATAGTGACCGCGCGCACCTGGATCCAGCCGCAGCGCTCGATCACCACGTCCCCGAGGTCCTTCGTCTCGCCGGCCTGGAGCGCGAAGCGCAGCGGGCGGAGCTGATAGAGCCCTGCGGCCTCGTTGAGCAGCGCCTCGGCGCCCAGCGTGTACTCGCCGGACCGCAGCGGGCCGATGCGGAAGCGTCCGTCCGCGTCGGGCACGTGCGTGACGCTTTCGCCCGAGCGCACCGCCTCGTGCCACATCTCCACCTCGACCAGCGGCCCACCGTCGGCAGCGACCAGGCGGCCCTCGACGAACGCGCTCGGCCGGCACGCGTCCAGCGCGCGCAGGACGAGCGCCTCGTCGCCCACGCGGAAGTCTTCGAGCTCCAGCACGGGGTCGCCCCATTCCTCCTCCGGCGCGCGCTGTCGTGGAGAAGGCGGTCGCGAGGAGGGGGTGCTGGATCGCTAGCCAGCCAGCGACGAGTGAGGGGCTGCGCTGCTGGAATCAGCACGTCGATTTCACGCGCTTCGCTTCGACGCGGTGATCGCTCGGCGGCTCGGCCGGATGGAAGGGCGGACGGGTGAGAGGATCGGCGCCGCGAAGGACCTCATCCAGCTCCTGCTTCCAGCACCCGCGAGCACCGCTGTGCCCTGTCTTTCATGGCCCGCCCCAGCTTCTCGAGGATCGGGTGGGTCAATCCCTCGTCGCGGGCTCGTTCCAGGATCTCGTCCATCTTCGCCGGAAGGAGCGCAGCGAGCTCGGCGACCCGTGCGAGCATGCTCTCTGGGTCGAGGCCCGAATCCTCGGCGAGACGGCTCCACTGACGTGGACCGATGTCCCGGATGCGGTACTTCCCGCCGATCTTCATCGCCAGCTTGATGCGTTGCGGATCGAAGTCGTCGTAAGGGAGCACGCTTGCCAGGTCGTAGAAAGGGGCGAGACGCACGCGTCCGCCAGCGCCATGCAGGAGGGAGTAGTTCTTCGCGTGCCCATCGGTCCCGGCGATCAACCAGTTGAAGACGAGCGCGTCGACGAACGTCGCGATGTCCTCCCGAGAAAGACTGGAGTGGGTTCTCAGGAGATCGACGACCGTCTTCGGGGATGGCCCACCGTCGTTCTGGTACTTCGCGGTCGGCATCAGCCCCAAGGCTTGACAGAGATCCTCCTGATGCACCCGGACGATTCTGGAACGAGTGCTTGGTGCACGGTCGTACCGCTCCACGACGATGGCAACCTCGCCGTCGAAGGTGCGCACTTCGGAGCTCGGTGCAGGGATGCCCAAGGACCGCGCTAGCCCGAGGCAAACGTGCTCGTTCTGCACGTGCCCGTCGAGGCCTTCCGTCGGAGGCTTGAGGATGTGCGTGGTGGGCGTGCTCCCCCTGGGAACTCCCCATCGCCCTTTCATGAGAACGAGCGCGGTCTTCGGTTGCGCCCCTGCCAGGCTGAAGTGCCCGACATCTCGGGCGATTCGCCATGCCGCGGGGTCGGTCCTCAAGGCCCGCAGGCGCACGGCCACTCCTCGATCGTCGATCCATTCGACATCCGGAGCCCCGCCGGCGCGCACGGCCTCCATCCGATCCGGTCGTACGAACTGGATCGCGCCGGCACAGTCCTCGCCGACCTGGGACACGAGAGCGAACGCGTTCCGCGGCGACACGCCGAAGCGACGCGCCCACCGTTGGAGGATGAGCTCGTTGTCCGGCAACAGCCCCCACAGGAAAGCGCTGACCGCGTCGTGACCGTGGTCGGCCGCGGCGAGCGGCATCGACAGGGAGAGTGGGAAAGCGTTGGGCCAGGAACGCCAGAGCTCGTCATAACGGAAGGCCAGGCGGTTGCTGCGGGCCTTTCGTACAACGCCGACGTCCCGGCCTGCGAACAGGGCGAGGAGCGTTTCCTCGCTCACTTTCCGCGCTTCTTGCCGCGCGCCTTCTCGATCACTTGATCGATGTCGACGAACGGGTCTCCGTATCCGGATCCGTCCGGCAGTCCCGAGCCGTAGCCGCCCGTTCCGAGGCCCAACCCCGACTGCGCTCGCTCGGCCTCACCGTGCGCGAAGAGCTCGATGTCGAGCGCTTTCAGGGCTCTCAGCACGAGTCCTACCTCAGCCCGCGCCTTGCCTTTCTCCACTTCCACGAGCCACTGGCGGCTGACGCCGATGCGCTTCGCGAGACTGCGTTGATCGAGGCCCAGGGCACGGCGTCGTTCGCGGATGGCCAGCCCGAGGTCCAGAGGAGTCCTGATTCTCATGGAAGGTCCGTGTCAGCGTTCGGCGACATTCTGCCAAAGTCGCCGAACGGCGACAATGACCTGATGCCGTCGCCCGGCGTCACGGGAGCCCCCCTCTACGGAGGAGCGGGCCTACCCGGCGAAGTCGAGCTCTGGCGGGGAGCGGGCCGGGGCGAGAAGGGGGGCCGCGGTGGGAGGCCAAGGTGCTCGAGGATTTTGCGGACGACGGTTCCGTCGGTGATGAGCGCGATGAGCTTGCGCTTGCCTGCGCACCAGGGACAGGTGAGCACATCGATCTCGAAAACGCGCTTCACTTTGGCTCAGGTGGCTCTGGGCGTCCGCACGTCGTCGCCAAGCTCGCCGCAAGCTCCCCGTGAGAGTGTGACTTGTGTCGATTCCTGGCTCAGGCCGAGGAGCGAGCGGGGAGGCGAGGGCATTCATGGGCGCGACAGCGTAGTCGCCGCCGCGCGCCGGCGCGATCAGGGCAGGGTGAGGACGAGCGGAGTCTCGTCCTCGGCCAGGTCGAGTACGCGCAGCTCGCCCGTCGCGCTGCGGCCGTCCGAGGCGCGCGCCTCGACGGAATAGCTGCCGAGCAGGAGTCCGCCGACGCGGGCGCTGTAGCGACCCTCGCGCACATCGCCGTCGATGTCGTCGTACGCGCGCCCCTCTGCGTCCAGCACGCGCAGCTCGAGCACGCTCGCGGGCACGCCGTCCGGGGAGACGACCTCGATGAGCCGCTGGGTGGTGGGCTCGAAGGCGAGCTCGAGCTCGGTCGTCTCGCCCGGCCGCACCTCGACCTCGGCGTCGCTCGCGCGCCAGATTCCCTCGCGCGCGCGGACGAGGTACGTGCCTGGGCAGAGCGGCTCGGAGCCTCCCTGCAGGTCCTCGAACGAGATCCGGCCCCCGTACCCGCCCAGCAGCCTCACGGCCTCCAGGACCGTGCCCGCGGGCAGCGCGCTGCCGTTCTGGGCGACGGCGCGCACGTGCATCCAGCCGCAGCGTTCCATCACCACGTCCCCGAGGTCCTTCGTCTCGCCGGCCTGGAGCGCGAAGCGCAGCGGGCGGAGCTGATAGAGCCCTGCGGCCTCGTCGAGCAACGCCTCGGCGCCCAGCGTGTACTCGCCGGACCGCAGCGGGCCGATGCGGAAGTGTCCGTCCGCGTCGGGCACGTGCGTGACGCTTTCGCCCGAGCGCACCGCCTCGTGCCACATCTCCACCTCGACCAGCGGCCCACCGTCGGCAGCGACCAGGCGGCCCTCGACGAACGCGCTCGGTCGGCACGCGTCCAGCGCGCGCAGGACGAGCGCCTCGTCGCCCACGCGGAAGTCTTCGAGCTCCAGCACGGGGTCGCCCCATTCCTCCTCGGGCGCGCGCAGCGCGAGCACGAAGCGCTGCGCGGGGCAGTCCTCCATGCGGAATCGGCCGGCCGCGTCGCTGTACGCCTCGCGCAGCCAGTCCCCCGGATGCCCGGGCTCGACGGCGGCGACGTGCCAGCGCGCGAGCGGCGCGCCGCGCTCGTCGAGCACCACGCCCGCCACCACGCCGCCGGCCGTGAGCACGACGTCCCAGCGCGCCTCCTCGCCCGCGCGCAGCTGGAGCTCGGTCTGCGCGTGACCGTTCGTGCCGCCGTCCGCGATGAGCTGGCAGCGCCCCGCCTCCAGCCCGCCCAGGACGAAGCTCCCGTCGGCCGCCGTGGGCATCCAGCGCTCGCTGAAGTCGGAGTATGGGGCTCCCGTGATGTTCACGCCTGCCAGCGGGCGGCCGCCGCCTCGGCGATCCTCAACGCGCTCCTGCTCGCGCTCTCGGGCGAGCTCCACTACCCCGAGCTGGCCTTCGACATCCGCGCCGGCCGCATGCGCCCGATCGAGCTACCGGAACCGGACGCGGGCGCTTGACGCGTCGACACTGCCTGACGCAAGTAGTTGAGGGGAAAAGCGCTGGCGGCAACCCAGCCGAAGTGGAGCGAGCCGCACAGCTCTCGGAGATGGAAAGACGGGCGCTCGGAAACGATCACGACGTCTTCCTGGGGATGCTTCCAGATTTCCAGAAGCATTAATGTTAATGCTTTGCCAGTTTCTTCGATTCAACTCCCGCTAATTGCCAGGCGACGCCTCCGCCTGCGCGAAACGGAATCACGGAATCGTCGCCCTCACCGAGCGACGGCGCAACCTGCCAAGGGCTCTTCACCAGGGTGATCCGCTCGGCGTTGCGGGGCAATCCGTAGAAGTCGGCACCGTGAAAACTGGCGAAGGGTTCGAGACGATCCAGCGCATCGGCCTGCTCAAATGCCTCCGCGTACAGTTCAATCGCCGCGTGCGCAGTGTAGATGCCGGCGCACCCGCAGGCGGCTTCCTTGTCTCGGCGGAGATGCGGCGCGCTGTCGGTTCCGAGAAAAAATCGGGGGTGGCCGCTGGTGGCGGCTTCGATCAACGCGAGCCGATGCGGTTCCCGTTTCAAGACCGGCCGGCAATAGTGATGTGGCCGCAATCCACCGTCAAAGAGCGCGTTGCGATTGAGCAACAGATGATGAGCCGTGATCGTGCCTCCGACCACGGACGATGCGTCTCGCACGAACTGCACGGCGTTCCGCGTCGTGACGTGCTCGACCACCACGCGCAAGCCGGGAAACCGTTGGATGACGGGGGCGAGCTGGCTGTCGAGGAAGACGGCCTCACGGTCAAACACGTCGATGTCGGGATCCGTGGTCTCGGCATGCACCAGTAACGGCAGGCCCTGCTCTTCCAACGCTTCCAGAGCCGGGTAGCAGCGCGCAATCTCGCGGACTCCGTTTTCGGCGCCCGTGGTCGCGCCGGCCGGATACCACTTCACGCCGTGAACAAACCCGCTGGGCTTGGCCCTGGCGATCTCAGCCGGAGACGTCTCGTCGGTCAGAAACAGCGTCATCAACGGCTGGAAGTTGAGACCGTCGGGGACCGCGGCGAGGATGCGGTCGCGATACTGGCGCGCCAGGTCAGTGGTGGTAATCGGCGGCCGCAGATTTGGCATGATGATCGCCCGAGCGAAACGCCGCGCGCTATCGGGCACGACCCGTCGCAACAGTTCTGCATCGCGCACATGCAGGTGCCAATCGTCCGGTTTCGTGAGTGTCAAATGTTCGAGGAGCGCCATGGCGTGGTGTTCTTGATCCTTGTACGCGGGACTTCCGGGTGTCCGCTCGCCTCGACCAACCAGGTCGAGTGGCTCCGGGCCGCCTGCTCGACGTCGAGAGCCTCCACGAGCTGCAGTGCGTGCTGCGCGACCTCGACCACGAGAAGCAGACGGCCGTGAACCGCGCGCGGCTCATGCCGTGGATTCGGTAACTTGGTTGATGGGTGGCGACGGGTTCTTCAACAGGCTCTCCACAGTGTAGTCGGCATCCATCCACATCTCATCCACAGCCTCTATCCAAACAGCTCCTGACGGGCCTCCTCCCTGATGGCGATGACCGCGGGATGCTTGAGCTTCCGCTCGACCGAGATCGCGTAGAAGCGCTCGCGGACCTCATCGATCATTCCGACTGGCCGGACTTGGTACTGGCGCTGGACTTCGTCCGCGATGACGGAGGGTGCCGGGAAGAGACCCATCCCGACCTGGCCGAACACAGAGTGACTTCGGGAAACCCCGCCGATGGGCAGCCGCGAGCTTCGCCGTGCCGAAGAAGACGACACCGCACTTCCCGAGGAGGTGGTTGAACGCCCGGATGCGGATCGACGGGCCGATCGGAGCGTCCGCGAGGACGATGTCGAGGTTGTGCACGGCGAGCTCGGCGAAAAGCCGTTCGGGCTTGTCCTCGCGACAGACCAGCCGGCCGGCTCCGACAGCCTGAGCGCCGGCTCGAGGAGACGCCGAGCGACCAGCTTGGGGACGACATCGGCCACTCCGACCACGAAGTTCAGGGGTCTGCCGACCGGCCTTCCCTTGACGGCGTCTCGGAGTTCCCGTCCGAGCGTGAAGATCTCCTCGGCGTAGCGGAAGACAACACGGCCCATCTCGGTGAGCACCAGGCGACGGCCGCTGCGAGCGAAGAGCTTCTCGGGGGGCGAGAGCGCTTCGCGTGATGGTGGGCGTCGAGTTGACGCCGACCTCGAAGGCTGCGCTTCACTGGGCCGGCGAGCTGCGCGCGATCGGCCCCTGCGAGCTCCTTGTGGCGCAGATCGCGTGGCCGGCCGAGGAGCACCACCGCATCGGCGTTTCCACGCCAATGCCGCTCGATCATCTGCGTCCAGAGCTCGAGCAAGTGCTTCTGCGCGACCTGGAACAGTGGGCCGGCGAGCAACCAGGGCCAGGCGTCCGGTCGTTCGTCGTCAAGCCTGGATGGGGGCGCGTGGATAGCCACCTCACGCAGCTCGCGGCAGAATCCAAGGTCGATCTCCTCGTCGTCGGCACACACCAGCGGGCGGGCATCGCGCGGCTCTGGCAAGACAGATCCCCAGCGTGTACCGAGTGCCTTGATCGATCCGATCGGTCGTCCAGGGCTGGCGGCCCTCCGTGGGAGGCCGCGAGGCCTGTTGATGTCAGCGTCGCCGCAGGAAGATGAACCAGTAGGCGAGGCCGACCATCCGTGCGCCATCCGCGATGTTGCCGAGCGTCACGGGAAGACGGTTCCCAAGGAGAAAACCAGTCCAGGTGATCGAGCCGCTCCTCCTCCTTGGAACCTCCCCCTCAGCGGGAGCACGAGCGTGCAGCTCCCGGTCTGGTCCGGGGCGAGCTCCACCTCCGCGTCAGCCGTGCCGTAGCTGGGTCGAGGGCGCGTGGCCGGGGGCGCGCGCGGCGAGCGAGCGGTGCTGGCCGGGCATGCTCCAGCGCGCCAGGGTGAGGTCTTGGTGCGCGTAGGAGGGCCGGCCGTGTCCGTAGAGCCACTCGGGCCGCTCGGTGGTGCGGAAGAACCTCGAGCGGAAGAAGACCTGGCCCTCATCGACCAGGAACGGCAGGTCGTGGGCGCGCACCTCGAGCACGGCCGGCGTGCCGCGCGGTCCCGTGGCCGTTCCGGGCTCCTCCGAGCCGAAGCCCGAGTCGAAGAAGCCCGCGTAGTTGTTGCGCAGCTCGCCGATGCCGACGTCCACCGGCAGCATCTCGGCCGCGAAGGTCGGGCGGGAGGCTGAGGGGCGTGCAGTCATGCATTCGGGCGCGCTACCGGTTGTCTTGGCGTCGTGCTTGGCGCCGAGGATCCGCGGTCTTGGAGACCGCGGGCCCGCTGTCCGATGACGGGACGAGCGCTGCGGCTCCGTGTGCCAACGCGCGCGCGTGTGGCGGCTCGGTACCTGCTATCCTCCCGCGCTCATCGACGATGATCTGGTTGGCGAACAGAGAAGGAGGTGGCTCATGGCGAACTTTCGAATCGTGCCTCCGGCGCAGCTCGCGGACATTCGCGCGGCGATCGCCCATCCGACGACGCTCGTATATCTGACCTTCGGCGTCGCGAACGGCGCTGCGTGGCGCAACGCGGTGTGGGCGCTCGGCGACTACGCGATGCTGGAGATGTTCCTGCTGGCGGACGTGGCGGTGTTGGAGGAGATCCCGTGGCCCGCCGATCGGCGCAGGGCGGACGACGAGCCGCCGGGAGACGCGGAGCCGAAGGGCGTCTTCGTCACGCGCGACGGGAAGGTGGCCCTGGTGCTTGTCGGGCGCCAGGCGGAACAGCCGAACAGCCTCAAGATGGCGCGCAAGAAGGCCCACGGCCTGGCAGCGGGACAGTGAAGCGCGCGGCCTGGCTCGGTTGCACGCTGTTGCTCGCGGCCTGCGCTGCGGGGCGCTCGCGCGAGGCGTTTCGCGGTCAGGTGGGTCCGCTCGTCTTCGAGGTCATGGAGCAGGTCTCGGGCGAGAAAAAACTCAGCATCGAGGGCAGCGCCGAGGTGGACCGCGGCTCGCTGATCCGCGTCGATTTCGGCCTCACCAAGACGAACCCGGCTCCGGCCGATCCGCGCTGGCAAACGCTGAACGACTGGCTGCACGCGCTCGATGGGCTGGTGACTGCGCGCGTCGAGCTCGAGGCTCGCGCCAGCGGCGAGCTGGCCAGCGCGGAGGTCCAGGCGCTGATCGACGAGATCGGGGCTTTCGACGAGCGTGTGGACGAGCTCGCCTCAACCGGCGAGGAGCTGCTGCAACGCACGCCCGAGGGACGGCGCCAGGCCGAGGCGTGGGAGAACGAGCGCAACAACGCTGCGCCGGACGCGCCGCCGCCGGAGTCCGAGCTGACGCTGCTCGGCAAGTACTTCGCGCGCGAGCTCGAGCATCTGGCCGACGAGCTGGACCACGACCTCAGCCAGGACGGCGCCGCCTTCGTGCTCGTCTCGGCCTTCGCGCACCGCCCCGGCGGCGACGCCGTGCGCCTGCACGTGCGCAACTACGACGAGATCGAGGGCAAGGACCCGGCGCCCAGGGAACGGCTCGGGCTCGACCTCTCCACGGCCGAGCGCGAGCGCCTCGGTTCTGACCTCGCGCAAGCCAAGCGCGCGGCCGAGGTCCTGCGCAAGCTCGATGGACGCATGGACGAGCTCGTGAAACAAGCGCGCGAGCTCGCGCGCCGGCTGGGCGACGAGCTGCACCGCATCGGCGAGGAGATCACGTCCAAGAAGGGCTGGGCGGACCTGGTTCCGACTCTGGAGAACGCTACGCGTGAGGGACTCTCCGCCGAGCAAGTGCGGGCCCTGGACGCGCTCCTCGCCCTCGCGCGCAGCGTGCAGGCCACGGTGCAAGGCGTGCAGAAGATCGAGGAGCTGGCGCGGCGCGGAGCGCGGCTCGATCTGGACCTGGCCGGAGCCCTGGCTCAGCTCCTGGACGAGAACAGCGAGCTGCGCAAGCTCGCGAGCGAGGCCGCGAGCGAGCTGGGAGGGCTGCTCCCGAAGCTGAAGGAGGCCGGCAAGGCGGCCGAGGAGAGCGCGCGCGCGTTCGAGGGCCTGGATCCGGCCGCGCTGATCGATCTCGCGCTCGCGGCGGCTGCGCCCGAGGAGCGACAGCGCGCGCAGGCTCTGGCGGCGGAGGTGCAGGCGTGGCTCGACCGGCTCCGGCCGTTGGTCGACGTCGCGCGCACGGCGGCCGAGTATCTGGGCGCCGAGCCGCGCGAGCTCGCCGCGGCCGCCTCAGCCGTGAGTGCCGGGGATGGCATCAGCGTCCCGCGCTCGATCGACGAGCTCGAGGTCGGCCTGGTCGAGCTCGGCGAGAACGTCGAGGTCGGTGACCGCGTGCGCGTGGTCGTCCAGACGTTCCGTTCGAACGCCGGCCGGCCGGGCGACGAGCTCGACCGCGCGGAGCTCGACTTTCGCGTGACGCGCTTCGGCTGGCGGCGGACCGTGCGCGGCGAGGCCATGCTCGTGCGCGGCATCTCGGGCGACGCCAACTCCAGCTTCGAGCCGAACGTGACGGCCATGGCGACCTGGCACCACAAGCAGCGCGATCCGAACGACTTCGGCGCCTTCTGGAACTGGCTCGATCCCGGCCTCGGTATCCACGCGGCGTCCATGAATCTCGATCCCGACCAGAGCGTGGAGTTCGGCCTCGGGGCGCAGCTCTCCCTCTGGGACGGCTACCTCTTCGCCGGCATCGGCTACGACCTCAGCGTCCCCGAGGACCACGGCTACTTCTTCGTGGGCACGAGCCTGTTCAAGCTGCTCGGCGCGCTGTCGAACTGAGCTTCAACCGGGAGCGACGGGCTCCAGCCCGGCTCCGTTCCGCCTTCTTTCCGTTCTCCGCAGAAAAGGAACGAGCAAGAAAGCAGAAGCCGGGCTGGAGCCCGGCGCTCCCGGTTGAGCGAGCGGCCGACCGTCGCTACCGAGCCTGGAAGTGCGCGGACATCCTGCGCGGCGGCAGCTTGTAGATCGCGGCCACCTTCGGCAGGCCCTCGTCGACGTAGACGTTCGGCACGGGCAGCGTGATCGTCTGGTCCATGCGCAGCCAGTGGCCGAACGGACCCGAGTTGCCCTGGTTGCCCTCGGTGATGAAGCTGTACCAGTGGATCGTGTCGACCCCGTTCGCGATCAGCGTCGGGATGAGGTCGAGCACGTAGGCGTCGTACATGGACGGCAGACGCTGCGCCTCCATCGCGGCCAGACCCCAGGGCTGGAAGCCGGACTCGAAGGAGGCGCCGCCCTCGTACAGCTCGAGCCGCGCGCGCGAGCCGTCCGGATTGACGCGCGTCCGCGCCAGGAGCGCGTGCGCGCGCAGCTTCCCGTCGAGCTCCGCGATGTCCCTGCGCGCCGACTCGACCACTTCCTCCGCCGTGGGGCAGTTCGGACACGAGAGGCCGTCCCAGCCCTGCAGCCACGCGCGGACGTCCGCATCGCGCGGCGCGAAGTAGCAGGCCGGGCCGAGCGCGTCGACCTGCACGTCCGGGCCGAGCGCGTCGAGCACGTCCTCCAGGAATCGCGGCTGGTCGAACCAGCCGCCCACGAAGCGCCGCAGGCGCCGCGCGTGCGCGCCCGCGAAGACCTCTTCCGCAACTGCGAACACGCGTCGCATCTCGAGCGCGGCCTCTTCCGGGAGCTTGCGATCGGCGAGCTGGGCGCGCCTGCGCAGCCAGTTGTGGACCGGGAAGCCCGGGTTCCAGATCTCGTTGGAGAACTCCACCGTCAGCTCCAAGTGCGGTGCGAGCGCTGCGAACGGTCGCCCGCCGTTGATGCCCGGGACCGCGGGCGAGCCGTCGCGCACGCGCGTGAAGAGGTCGCGCAGGAACTCTTCATAGTCTTGGTCGGGGAGGTTGTCCGCCTTGTGCGGCACGTTGAGGTGCAGCCCGGAGCCGACCGCGTTGCACAGCGCGACCTGGTACTCCACGCACACGCCGCGCCGCGTGCCCTGGCTCGGGCTCCCCGGCCGGATACGGACCGCGAGGTCGAACACGAACGGCGCCTCGCCGTCTCGGCGCCCGTAGTCGTTCACCCGGTTCCAGTCCATCGCGCGCCAGGCGCTCGGCCCGAGGCCGCCGTTCATGGCCGCGAGCTTTTCCACGAAGGGCGGATAGAGGAGCGGCTTCCGTGCCTCCATGCCCGGCAGCCACACGTGCGAGTCGCGCACCGGATCGCTCGGGTCGGACCACTCGATCAGCCAGACGAGCACCGCATTGCCCTCGCCCGCTGTCGGGTCGACGAAGACCTCGACCCGGTTCGCGCTGCGGTTGGCCTCGCGCACGACGCCTTTGCCCTCCAGGCTGCACGACCCCCGGCCGACCCAGGTGAGCACGTAGGGCTGCACGCGTCCGTCCGGCGTCGAGCCGGCCATCCGGCCGAAGAGGCGCGCCCCGGCCATCTCGCCCGGTGCGAGCGCCGCGACGTCGGGCCAGCCCGCGCCGAGGAGCGGCGGCCCCACCCCGAGCGGGATCAGCGGCGCCGGCTCGCGCGTGATCTCGCCGTTCACGATCCGGTCGAACTCGCTCGCGCGCGCCATCGCATCGGCGAAGGCGATGCCACGCTGCCACCAGACGTTCTCGCTGGCGTTCATGCCGTACTCGATCAGGAAGTCGGAGCGCCGCTCGTCGCTCGGACGCGTCGCGAGCTGACCGGACTGCTGCCGCGCCCCAGCCTCCGGCGTCCAGGCCAGCACGAGCAGGACCAGCGGAAGCCAACCGAGACCCCGAGATGGAAAACGAGTTCGACTCGAGCGCGCGTCCCGGGAACGGACGGCGAGGCTGCTGGCAAGGGAGCTCATCTACCGCGAAGCGATTACCAATCCTAAGTGAGCCCACGAAAAAAAGGGGCACTGGACCGTGGCGTTCTCTTTCTCTTTCCGCGCGCGTGAGACGAGCACGTGCAACCAGGGAAGACATCGAGAAAGTTTTTCCAGTGGAGAGAGAGCGTGCTCACGCTCACGCTCTCTCTCTCCTCCGACTGGATCAGTACGCCTTCGCGAACAGCACCCGACGCGCGCTCGGCTTGCCGGTTGAGGAGCATCGGCAGGTCGCGCCACGAGTCGATCCACTTCGCGAAGAAGTGCCCGATGATCGTCTCGGAGGTCGGGCGCACGACGTAGGGCTCCTCGAGCTCGTTCTTGAGCTCGATCTTCCCGTCCGCGCCCTTCCTGAGCCCGGCGTGCGTCACCACCGCGCACTCCATCGCGAAGCCCTCGGCGTGCTGCGCCTCCTTCTGCAGGTCGCTCAGGCCGACGAACGCTTGCTCCGCTTGTGCACCACCTTGCCGCCGTACTGCGCTTCCACCTCGCGCAGGTGGTCGCAGAGCTTGGCGAGGTCGTGGTCGTAGGCCTTGGAGATCTCGGCCCGGATGCGGCGCACCTCGTCGACCAAGGGATCCTTGCGGGCCTGTGTCCGCGTGACCTTCCTACGGCTCGGCTTCTTCATCTTCATCCTCCCAGAGCAGATCGGGTGTGAGGATCCTGGGGGGGACCAGTCCCAGGCGCAGGCAAATCGTCTCGAGATGGCGCACCTTGCGTGGGTTCGCCAGGTGCTTCACGTTCCAGCTCAGGAGGTAGCCCATCTCGTGCCAGCAGGCAACCGCGACGTGGATGGCGTCCCCGGCGACGGGCTGCGGCATCACCTCGCGGATGAGGATCCGCGCCAGACCCTGAACTTCCTCGTCCAGAGCCAGGAGGGGGATGCCCGCGATGAACTCGAGCGCGCGTTCCCGCGCCGGATAGGAAGGTGAGGACAGCTCCCGAACCACTTATGCCGAGAGGAAGAGCGCATGGCGGCGCGACTGGACACGCCACCATTCGAGGCTTGCCTCGCGGCGATAGCGGCTTCCGAGGTCCTTCCGCGAAGTCACGCAGGCGCTCACGAAGCTGGTCTCCAGGTAGACACGGGCCATCGAGTTTCAACCAGGCTAGCACGTCATGCGGCGGACGTCCCTTGCGGTGCTGCAGATGTCCAAGGGCGGCTCTTGCGCCTCGTCAGCAGGAGTTCCACCTGGACCAGTTCCTGCGGGAAGAGAGCGTGGTCGAATGCCCCACTGGGACCGGCAGAGGCGCTAGTCGCTGCGCATTCAGACTCGGATCTGAGTGTCAGGAGGCCGCGCGGAGGGAACAGTGCGAAGTTCAATACGCCTTTGCGAACAGCACCCGCCGCGCGCTCGGCTTGCCGGTCTTGATGCACTGGCCCGGCTCGGGCGCGGGGCCGTCGCCGGGCAGCGGCAGGCAGCGGATCGTGACCTTGGTCTCGTCCTTGATCAGCTTCTCGGTCGCGGCCGTGCCGTCCCAGTGGGCGTGGACGAACTTCGAGCCGTCGTCGGCGAAGGCGGCGAGGAACTCCTGCCAGGTGTCGACGGAGACCGTGTTGGCGCGCGTGCGCTCCTGTGCGCGGCGGAAGAGGTCGGCCTGGAAGCCGTCGAGCAGCTTGCCGACCTGCACGCCGAGGCCGTCGAAGGGGATCTTGACCTTCTTCGGCTTGCCGCGTTCGTCGAGCTCGCTCACGCGCAGCTTGCCGAGCGCGCTCTTCTCGGCCACGTCGCGCGGACCGATCTCCAGGCGCAGCGGCACGCCCTTGCGCTCCCACTCGAAGTACTTGGCGCCCGGGCGCACCTCGTCGCGGTCGTCGAGCTCGACCGTGAGGCCGTCCTCCTTCAGCTCCGCCGCGACCTTTTGCGCGGCCGCGAGCACGCCGGCCTTCTCCCCGTCGTTCTTGTAGATCGGCACGATCGCCACGTGGATCGGGGCGAGCTTGGGCGGGAGGACGAGGCCGTCGTCGTCGCTGTGCGCCATGATCAGCGCGCCGATCATGCGCGTCGAGGCGCCCCAGGAGGTCTGCCACACGAACTCGCGCTCGCCGGACTTGTTCTGGAAGGTGACGTTGAACGCCTTGCCGAAGTTCTGGCCGAGGTCGTGGCTGGTGGCGCCCTGCAGGGCTTTTCCGTCCTGCATCAACGCCTCGACGCAGAAGGTCTCGAGCGCGCCGGCGAAGCGCTCGTTCTCGGTCTTCGCGCCGCGGATCACGGGCACCGCCAGCACGTCGTGGTAGACCTCGCGGTAGATGTCGAGCATGCGCGCGACCTCTTCCTTGGCCTCGGCGTGCGTGGAGTGCGCCGTGTGCCCCTCCTGCCACCAGAACTCGCCGGTGCGCAGGAACAGCCGCGTGCGCAGCTCCCAGCGCATCACGTTGCCCCACTGGTTGAGGAGCATCGGCAGGTCGCGCCACGAGTCGATCCACTTCGCGAAGAAGTGCCCGATGATCGTCTCCGAGGTCGGGCGCACGACGTAGGGCTCCTCGAGCTCGTTCTTGAGCTCGATCTTCCCGTCCGCGCCCTTCCTGAGCCCGGCGTGCGTCACCACCGCGCACTCCATCGCGAAGCCCTCCGCGTGCTGTGCCTCCTTCTGCAGGAACGAGAGCGGAATCAGCAGCGGAAAGGCCGCGTTCTTGTGCCCGGTCGCCTTGAAGCGCCCGTCGAGCTCGGCCGTGATCTTCTCCCAGATCGCCCAGCCGTGCGGCCGCACCACCATGCACCCGCGCACGACCTCGGCGGCCTCGGCGAGCTGGCCCTCGCGGATGACGTCCTGGTACCACTGGGCGTAGTCTTTGGCGCGGGGAGTGATGGGGAGAGAGTCGGACATGGAGGGGGAAGGCTCTAGGTGAGGCGAATGAGGGTAGTGGAGCGCTGTGAGGCTCGCCATCAGTTGCACCCGCCGGCAAGACTGGCCGTCGAGCCGGTCGAGGACGAAGGCGCGCGGACGCGCCCAGCGAGACCACGCGGTCAGAAAGCACGCGAAAGGGACTCGGCGATTCACGAGCCTCGGAGGGCCGGTCGCTCGCCTCCATGCCCTTCCGCCTCTGATGCTTCGACATGCCCCGAGCCAGCCTCACGAGCGGAAGTCGGCATTCCCTAACCCGGCCCCCACATTGCACTTGAGCAAGTGATCCTCGGCTGATTGCAGCGCTCGATCGGCGTTTGCGCTTCTCCACAGTGTGGAGCTTCCGTCCCAGACTTGTCCCAGACTTCAGGGCAAGCCAGTCAGAAGAAGGGCACGTTTCCGGACCCGCGGCTTCTCAAGGCTCCTAGACTCCCTTCGGCGAGCAACCGGACTGCTCTCCGCTGTCCCCTGGAGGAGATCCGACATGCATCTGTACTTGGGCCTGCTGTTCGTCCTGCCCGGCATCGGAACCCATTCGTGGAACGTGCCCCCGGAGATCACGTCGACGCCGCCCACTCAGGCAATCGTCGGGAGGAAGTACTTCTACCCGATCACAGTTCTGGACCCTGATCCGCGAGACAAGATCGAGCTTCAGCTCGTAACCGGACCCGCGAGTGCGCTCCTTGTCGATGGAGCGTTGACCTGGCTGCCGCAAGCCCAGGACGAAGGTGATCGACGGTTCGTTCTCCTGGCCAGGGACGCACAAGGGGCTACGGATACCCAGGAATTTACGGTACGAGTGACCCGCAACCATCCTCCGGTGATCGCTGCGCCGGGAGACCTGGACATCGAGCTGGGATCGGAGCTCTTGTTCGTGGTCCAGGTCGAGGACCAGGATGGTGACGAGACAAAGATCACGGCCTCTTCTCTGCCCGATGGGGCGAACTTCGACCAGCAGAGCGCGAAGTTCCACTTCGTCCCCCGGCAAGGACAGGTCAATCATGTCTTCGATGTCACCTTTGTCGCGACTGACGGAGACATGACGAGCAGCGCGACGGTTCACATTCGGGTACTTGGAGCACGAGAGCCGGATCCAGTGCCGCCCGAGACCGGCCTCGGGACACGCCCGGATGGCTCCCGTCCGAGGGTGACGATCAACCCGAAGAATGGTGCCTTCGTCAACTCGAGCCGTCCTGACATCGTGATCGAATTCGCAGGAGCGCTCTTCGATCCCTCCACAACGGTTGTCCTTCTCGATGGCGATGATGTCACGCCCTCTTTCCAGGTGGTTGGACGCGCAGCGGTGGGGAGAGTCGGGCCGGTTTCGGACGGCTCTCACTCGATACAAGTCTCAGTTGCGACAGTTGCAGGAAAGAGCGGAAAGACCCTTGAGTCCAGGTCCAGCTTCGTGGTCTCGACCGAGAATAGCGGAGGCCCCACCACGGTCTTCGGGTTCCTACTCGACCCCGAAGGAGACGTTCCGATCGTCGGTGCCAGGGTCTACTTCGAGGAGGGTGGCCCACAAGACAAACGGACAGACAATACGGGTCGCTACGAGATCGTCGACGCCCCCTTCGGCGGTGAGTTTCATCTGATCTTCGATCCTCGGGATGCGATCCTTCCCCCGGAAGCGACCTACAGCTACCCGGTCTACCGGCGCCCTGTTACCCCCGCTCCGGGAGCAATCACGAATGCTGCCCTGTGTTTTCTTCCCAAGGTCTACCCCGTTGTGACCTTTGCGGAGCTCGAGCAGGACGGCATCTTCTCCTGCTCACAGGGAGTTTTCCTGCAGGACTACCTGCTTGAGAATCCGAACGAGCCCGTCCTGACAGGAGTCAAGCTCCACATCCGACAGGGGACCTACGTCAGGTTCATCAACGATGAGGATCCCTGCGGCCAGTTCCTGACGATCGAACCGGTCAACAAAAGGAAGGCTCCCTCGAACCTGCCGCCGGGATCGGATCCCTCGCTCCTCATCACCGTTCAACCGACTGGTATGGAGTTTCGGAGCGCGTCGAATGGAAGCGTAGTCTCTCTGCCCATCACCTTCCCGAACAAACGAATGCCCGACGGGACATTCGAGTATGCCGAGGGCAACCTGTTGGACCTCTTTTCTGTCAACCACGAGACCGGAGAGTTCCAGCGGATGGGGACAATGCAAGTCCAGGGAGCCGAGTTGGTCACGATCGATGGAGGGCTTCAGGGCGGGAGCTGGCACTGCGCCTGCCCGCCACAGATCCCTCCGGATGACGACCTTTGTGCTAACAGTTGCTGTGAAACTGGACCAATGGAAGAATTCGGACCCGAGGTGGAGCAGGCGACCGGATTCATTCGAGAGGTCTTTCTTCTCCCTGAGCGCCGCCTGTTTGATGAGTCTTTCCAGCTCTCGCTCAATTATAACTCCGAACCTCTCGTTGGAAACCATATCCTGCGGATGCAGGCCAATATCCCGGTCCAGAGCACCATTCCGGCTTTTATATTTGCTCGAGGTTTCTGGAACAATATCGCCATCGGAGGCGGGCAGTGGTTTTGTGGTAACGCTCTGAATGAAAGTGACGACAATCTCATTGATGTTCCTGTCTTCTTGAATACAGCAGCATTGCCTCAGGGCATCCAGGATATACGCGTCGACATGACCAATATCTTTGGCGCGACGCTCGAGGCCGCAGGCGTAGGGACCCTCCGCAACTCCCCCTGCGGTGGGAACATCCTCAGTTTCCTGTCTTCTGTAGGCACATCCGCAAAAAGACACGTCAAGATCTGGAGGCCCACGAGCGATGTCTTCGGACGAGGCTGGAGCCTTTCCGGAGACGACAGGATCATCGAAACCAATGGGCGGCTAATGCTCGTGCAGGGATCAGGTCGTGCCCTCTCCTTCTCCGATGCTTTGCTCGTCGCCGAGAAGGGCCTGCGCTTGGTACCCGTTCACGGGTCGTCCAGTATGAGCTTTGGAATCGGCATGCCGCGTAGCGTCGCGGCGTAGGCCTGCTCGAGGAAGGAGAGCACGTGGCGACCTTGCTTGCGGAGCGTGTGGACGGTGGTCATGACGCGCTCTGCGAAGCGATCCCCACGCTCGCTTCGGCTGCCGGCGGTTTGCTTGCGCCACATCACGAAGCTTCGCAGCTCTCGTTCAGCGTGGTTGTTCGTCGGGGGTACGCCCGCGACGCGAGCGTAGGTGAACAGCGCGTCCCTGTGGGCGAGCAGGTTCTTGCAGGCTCCACTGACCTCGCGCAAGCGCAGGCTGACCCCGCGCTCGAGGTGGCTGACGAAGAGCGGTTCGAGCCGAGCGATGAGCTCCTGCAGACGCTCGCGCGTCTGATGGCCGTCGCGCACGCGATGCCACTCGACAAGATGTACCTGGGAGAGCAGGAGCAGAGCCTCGCCGAGGCGCTGGACTTCGGGCCGCGGGCTCTCCGCGAAGGCGGCAAACTTGCGCACCAGATGGGCCCAACAAATCTGGCGCCGCTTCATGGCCCAGAAGCCGAACTGAGAGGCACGGTCGGTGACGAGCGTGCCGCGCACTCTGCCGACCAAGGTGCGGACCGTCTCCGAAGTGGCGCCGACGGTGATCACGAATGCCGTTGCCAATCGGCTCGCAAACGTCCACAGCGAGCGCGGTTCGCTGCTCTGCACCCAACCCGTGGCGTCAAGGTGCTTCACCTGCGCCTGGCGCACGCGCGCGAGGGCTTCGGCATGCGCGCCCTCGAGCGCAGCGCTCATCCTGCTCTCGACGTTGCTCACGCTGCCAAGGGCGAGCTTCACGCCCAGCATGTCGTCCAACAGCGCTGCTGTCTTGCGACGGCTCAAGTGGAAGTCGCCGGTCAGCAGCACGATCAGCGCCGACAAACGTGGCCCGCACATCCCCTGCGGAACACCCGCGGGAAGGCGCGCGGTCGTGAGCGTGTTGCAGTTCCCGCAGCGCCTGCAACCCAAGATGTACTCCGTGACATCCGGCACGATGCGGGGAATCTCCACCACTTGATGGTGCTGCGGCTCGAGCTCCTCCGCGCCCGCCAGCGACGCAGCGCAGCGCCGACAGCGATGCGGGTCATGGCGTTCGCGCCGCGTGACCTGCTCCGCAGGCAAACGCGCTCGGAGATGCGCCTCGTGTCCAGGCTGGCCTCCAGGCTTCTTCCCGCTCGAAGGCCGTGCCGGGCGATCCGCGCGCTGGCTTGGTGTGTCCGAGGAAGGAGGCTTGTTCGAATTCGACGAGTTGCGACCGAGCAGCGCCTTCAGGGCCTGGAGCTCGCGCTCGAGCCGCTCCACGCGCTTCAGCAAGGCTTGGCATCCGCGGCAGTCGGGGTTCGGCGCGGCTTCGCTCATCACCAGTATCCATCGGTCCACCTGCGCGTGTTCCGCCGAAAAACTACGCAAAAAGCGGCTGCCTCACGCAGCTCGCAGACTCGCCCTCAACGCACACTGCGCGCCTACCGACCCGTGAACGGGTACTGCGCTTGAGCCTCTACTCGAACGCCGCTGACACCGGGATGGCCGCCTTCTTCCAGAACTCGCCGCCAGCAGTCTTCACGAGGCTGGAGTCGGGCAAGCCACCCCAGCTCGTCAATGGGACTACTGTCCCGAACGTCAAGTTTTGGAACGCGCCCGGTCCATATTTCCTCTACGTCGGCGAGAATGGCACGCAGGAGACCGTCGACCCCGCTAGCCCCCAGGGCGACGACGTTGCCTTCCAGGCTGCATCGAACGCGGACACCTTCGGAGCCCTTCTCGAGGGCACTCTCGTCGTCCCCCAGGCTGGGGGCGTTGTCTTTACGGTGTTTGCCGACGACGCCTTCGCCTTGGAAGCCAATGGCGAGTTCGTCATGGCCCTGACCGGAACAAACCCGACGGGTTTCAAGATCTCCTCTCCCGTCCAGCTTCCCGCTGGCCCGGTGTCGATCAAGCTTGCCTACGTAGACCACGGCCAGATGTCCCATCTCTGGCTGATGGCTTCGGGTGTCGGCTTTAACGGGGGAATCCTGCCTAAAGATTCTCTCCGAGCCGCCAGCCCTGGCCTAGGAGATGGGAAACAGTTCAAGGGCGATGGCGGGGACTTCACAACGATCACGCGTCTCGATGAAGGTGGATACACTCGTGACTTCCCAGACGGACGGCAGGACACCTTCGGCTCCGACGGCCGTATCGTGGAGAGCATGGATCGGCGCGGAAGAGCGACAACGTTCGTCCGGGATTCGGCGGGGAGACCGTTGGCAGTGGTCGACTCCGCCGGTGGAAACACAGAACTTGTCTACGCAGCTGGCAAGGTCATCGAGTTCCGCGATCCCGCTGGCCGGGTGACTGCTCTGCAGCGATCGGGCGAAGATCTGGTTCAGATCACAGACGCTGCTGGCGGGGTCTGGGCATACGCATACGATTCCCGGGGACTCCTCACGGGCATTATCGATCCAGAGGCCCACCGCAGCGAGGAACACTACGACGAGTTCGGCCGCTTCAGGTTTAGCCTCTATCCCGATGGCAGCGTGAAGAGGATCGTTCCTCTGCAAGTTGTGGGAATCGCTCCGGGCAATACCTCCGCCCTTGCAGAGCCTGTCCCTGGCCAAGGGCAGGCCCAGAGCACACTCACCGACGAGGAGGGGAACGCCTATACCTACCTGCGAAAGATTAATCCCCCGAGCATCGTCACTCAGCGACCGGACGGAACCTCTAGTCTAACCACTACCGATCCGATCACGGGGCTGCCCCTTCAAGTGACCGATCGGGATGGAGCTCAGCAGCCACTGCGTTCCATCGCCTACGCGTGGGACACTGCCAGGGGGCTACCGATCGCTGTCATTCAACTGGGAGATCTCACTACAGCTTCGGACGACCGTCGAACGGATTACTCCTGGGATACCCAGCGCGCCTGGCTCCGGGAAATCAAGGAGGCACCAGGTACCTCACTGCAGCGAACCACGACGTTCACCCTGGATCCCCAGGGAAACGTGGTCAGATCTGCAATCGCAGCAGTCTTCGATCCCGCAACATACGGGCTCGATTTTACCTATGGACCACTGGGCAAGGTGGCTAGCGTGCAAGATGGCGAAAGCGTCCGCACGCTCTTCGGTTCGGATGCGGCCACCGGTAGCACGACCTCGATCAGCCGAGGAGGCAAGACTTCAACCTTCGTCCTTGACGACGCCGGCATGGTCAAGCAGTCGACACTGCCCGACGGGGTATCGAGCACCCTGTACGAGCGTGACGAACTTGGGCGGCTCACGCGAGTGATCGATGCCCTGGGTGGAATCACGCGCTACGTCCGCAATGGGTTGGGACAGGTCGTGCTGGTAGATGACGCAAGGCTCGATCCCGGGCCGGATCCGGAGGGGGATACGGTGCTCGTCTATGACCAGCGCAATCGTCTTGCCGTGCACTACGACCCGCTCGGCCAACCCGAATCGTTTGCCTTTTTGCAGAACGGGCTCCTCGCGTCACGCATGGATCGTAACGGCCACACTACGAGATACACGTATGATCCCCTAGGGAGACTTCTGGGAGAGGCTTTCGATGGAAGCGTTGTCTCTACGTACGCATACGACTCGCTCGGCCAGCTTACCAATGCGTCAACTGGGCTCAGCACGCTGGCTTTCACCTACTCCAAGTTTGGGGAGCTGCTAACGGAGGCCGAGATTCAGCTAACCCCGACCACACTGGGATCCTACTCCTATGACGCCCTGGGGCGGCGAGCCTCAACTGCACTCCAGATCGGCAACGTGCAAGTAGCCACGAGCAG
>JANOGB010000346.1:0-4978 GCA_031413955.1 Planctomycetota bacterium
GCCGAGGCCGTTACCGGAGCTTCCTGACGCGCCAAACCCTGCCTGAGCTGGTCCGGTCGGGGCCAACCGCCGCGTCGGCCGATTCTTGCTCAGGCTCTGAGCGTCAGGCTTTGCCGAACCGTCTCGCGGCTTCGTGAACAAACGTGCCTGACTCCGTATTTCACTCCGGCCGCGCCGGACCCTCGGCCGGATCCAAACTGCCGCGCCAGCCCAGACGCTCCCTCAGCCGCCGATACGGATCCATACCGCGCATCCACAGCAGCGGCACGGGCACGGGATGGCGTCGCAGGCGCACCGTGTCGCCCTCCGCCAGGCGGTGGAAGTCGTGCCCATCGAGCGCCAGCGTCGGGTGTCCACTCGAGGCCAGCACGCGCAACGTGAGCTCGAGTGCGCTCGGCAGCACCAGCGGCCGGTTCGAGAGTCCTTGCGGACAGATGGGCGTCACGACCGTGGCCTCGAGCGAGGTCTCGAGGATCGGACCGCCGGCCGAGAGCGAGTACGCCGTCGAGCCGCTGGGCGTCGCCACGATCACGCCGTCGGCGCGGTAGTTCGTGACCCAGTCGTCGCCCGCCCACAGTGCGGCCTGGATCATGCCACCCTGCGAGCTCCTCTGCAGCGTGACCTCGTTGAGTGCCAGCGCGCGTCGCGTCTGGCCCTCGACCTGCCACTCGGCCTCCAGGCGCACGCGCAGCTCCTCGATCGCCTCGCCCGCGAGACACGCCGCCAGCGCCTCGCGCCAGGCCGCGGCCGGCGTCGCCGCCAGGAAGCCAACCTGCCCCAGATTGATGCCCAGCGTCGGCACGGGCGCGTCGGCGAAGGCGTGCACCGCGCCGAGGATCGCGCCGTCTCCGCCCAGCACGACCACCAGGTCCGGCCGCGCGACCGAGCGGCCCGTCGCCAGGGCGGCCGCGCGCTCCTCCTGAAACGCGCGTACATCCGTGCGCACCTCGACGCTCTTCACGCGCGCGTGCAGCCAGGGCTCGAGCTCGGAGATGAGCCTCTGCGCGGCCGGCTTCTCGGCGTTGGCGAGCACGAACACGCTCGTGATCGCGCGTGGCGTGGCGAGCGTGCGGGGGTCCATCGGTGCGGACAGGGTACCGGCCGAGCCCTCGGAGGCCGATCAAATGCTCAAACCAGCGTCGCGCGCAGCACGTTCACCACGCTCTTCGCGATGCCCGCGGCATCCAGCCCGACCTCGGCGAGCTGCTCGTCGCGCGAGCTCATGTGCTCGATGAAGCGGTCGGGTACGCCCAGCATGCGCACGCGCGCGCGGGCGTCCGGCAGGCGGCTCGCCACCTCCAGCACGGCCGCGCCGAAACCGCCGGCGCGCTGATGTTCCTCGAGCGTGAGCACGTGGCGGTAGCGGCGCAGGTGCACGCCGAGCAGTTCCTCGTCCAGGGGCTTGGCGAAGCGCGCATCGACCACGCCCACGCGCACGCCGCGCGCGAGGAGCTCGTCCGCGGCCTCCAGCGCCTGGCGCACGAGGGCGCCGTAGGCCCACACGACGAGATCCTCTCCGTCGCGCAGCACCTCGGCCAGGCCTGGCTTCATCTCGCGCCGCTCGGGCGCGGGGATGACCTCGTCGCGCGGGCACTCGTCGCGCGGCCAGCGCAGCGCCACCGGTCCGGCATCGTGGCGCAGGGCCATCTCGAGCATGCGCCGCTGGTCGCTCGCGTCGCGCGGCGCGCACAGCACGAAGTTCGGCAGCGTGCGCAGGAAGGCCACGTCGAAGACCCCGTTGTGCGTCGGGCCGTCCTGGCCGACCAGCCCGGCGCGGTCGAGGCAGAACACGACCGGCAGGGCCTGGAGCGCGACCTCCTGGAAGACCTGGTCGTAGGCGCGCTGCAAGAAAGTCGAGTAGATCGCGGCCACCGGGCGCAGGCCGCCCTTGGCCATGCCGGCGGCCATCGCGACCGCGTGCTGCTCGCAGATACCCACGTCGTGAAAACGCGTCGGGAAGCGCTCGGCGAACTCGCTGAGGCCCGTGCCCGAGGGCATGCCGGCCGTGATGGCGTGTACGCGCAGGTCGCGCTCGGCGAGCGCCAGCAGCGCGTCGCCGAAGGCCTTGGTGAAGGCCGGGCCGCCCGGCGAGCGGCGCGCGAGCTCGAGCTTGCCGGTGTCCACGGCGAGCTTCGACTTCGGCGCTTCGCCCTTGGCGGCGTGCACGCGCTCGGGGTGCGAGAGCGCCTTCGGGTGCCCCTTGCCCTTCTGCGTCAGCGTGTGCAAGAGCACCACGCCGTCGAGCTGGCGCACGCGCTCGAGGTTCTCGATGAGGTAGTTGACATCGTGCCCGTCCACCGGGCCGACGTAAGTCACGCCCAGCTCCTCGAACACGTGGCCCTGCACGATCGAGTGGCGCAGCACTTCGCGCACCTGGTCGATGGCGTGCTCGACCTTGTCGCCGATCAGCGGGATCGACTGCAGCAAGCCGTGGATCTCCTGCTGCGCGCGCTGCACGACGCGCGCCGAGCGGATGCGCGTCAGATAGCGCGCCAGGGCCCCGACCGACTTCGAGATCGACCACTCGTTGTCGTTGAGCACCACCAGCATGCGCGCGCCGTGCGCACCGGCGTGGTTGAGCGCCTCGAAGGCGACCCCGGCGCCCAGCGAGGCGTCGCCGATCACGCTGACCACGTGCGGGCGGTCGGCCTCGTGCGCGGTGGCGAGAGCCAACCCGAGTCCGAGGCTGATCGAGGTGCCGGCGTGTCCGGTGTGGAACAGGTCGTAGCTCGACTCGCGCGGATCGGTGAAGCCGCACAGCCCGCCGGTCTGGCGCAGACTCGGAAAACGCGCGCCGCGCCCGGTCAGGAGCTTGTGCACGTAGCCCTGGTGCGAGACGTCCCACACCAGCCGATCGCGGCGGAAATCGAACACCGTGTGCAACGCCACGGTCAGCTCGACCACGCCCAGGTTCGAACCCAGGTGCCCGCCCGTGCGCTGCACCGAGTCGAGCAGGAAAGCGCGGATCTCGGCGCACAGCTCGCGCCGCTCCTCGGCCGCGAGGCCACGCAGGTCGAGCGGCGACTGGATGCGCTCGAGCCAGCGCGTGCCGCTTGCCTCGGTCTGGTCGCTCATCGGGAGAGACCCAATCCTCTCCCCCTCATGCCCGCCGCGCCAGCAGGAAGTCCACCAGATCGTGGAGCGGTCGCCCGGGAATGAAGGAGAGCGCCCGCGCGCGTGCTCGCGCAACCTCACCGAGCTCCTCAGCGCGCGCGCGCGCACCCGCGAGGCCCAGGGCGCGCACCAGGCTCGGGCGTGCCTGGGCGGCGTCCTTGCCGGGCGTCTTGCCCAGCGTGGCCGCGTCGCCGGTCACGTCCAGCAGGTCGTCGACGGCCTGGAAGAGCGCGCCCAGGGCCTCGCCGTAGGCCGCGCAGCGCTCGCCCTCGGACTCGCGTCCGGCCGCGATGGCGCCCATCTCACAGGCCGCGGCGAAGAGCGCGGCCGTCTTGCGCCGGTGCATGTCCTCGAGCTCGGACAGCTGCGCGTCTCCGCGCGCCCTGTCGGACAGCGCCAGCGAGAGATCGAGGGCCTGGCCGCCGACCATGCCGTGCGAGCCCGCCGCCCGCGCCAGGACCCGGGCGTGCGCGCGCCCGCGCGCATCCTCCGTGAGCACCTCGAAGGCGCGCGTGAGCAGCGCATCTCCCACCAAAATAGCGGTGGCCTCGTCGAAGGCCACGTGCACCGTCGCCCGGCCGCGGCGCAGCGCGTCGTCGTCCATGGCGGGCAAGTCGTCGTGCACCAGGCTGTAGGTGTGCACGAGCTCGAGCGCCACCGCCGGACGCGCCGCCGCCGCCTCGCTCCCGCCGAGCTCGAGGGTGGTCAGGCGCACCAGGGCCGGACGCAGGCGCTTGCCGTTTCCGAGCAGCGCGTAGCGCATGGCCGCGTGCAGGCGCGCCGGCGTCTCGCCCTCGGCCGGCAGCACCTCCGCGAGCAAGCCCTCGGCCCACGCGCGGCCCTCCTCGAGCCAGCGCGGCGGATTCATGCGCGCGGTCCGCTCGCGCGCGCGCCCGTGGCCGGGCCGGCGAAGTCGGGATCGCCCTCGAAGGGCCGCATGGCGGCCTCGGCTTCGCGCGTCAGCTCCTCCACGCGCCGGCGATACCCCTCCAGCGCGCCGTGGCACTCCTTGAGGAGCTGGATGCCCTCCTGGTAGCGCTCGATCGCGGGCTCCAGGCCGATGCCGCCCTGCTCCAGCTCGCCGACGATCCTCTCCAGACGCGCGAGCTTGTCGTCGAAGGCTCCGCCGGCTTCGCTCTTCTTCTCGCTGCTCATCGCCTCAGTCTACTGCGGAGCGTCTTCCGCCGGCCAGGGCACGACCAGCGGCCGCGCGCTGGAGTCGCCCGTGCCCACGCGGCCATAGTGCAGGTGCGCTCCGAAGACCGGCGCGAGCGTCGCGGGCCGGAAGATCGCGGCGGGCGGGCCCGCGGCCGCCACGCGCCCCGCGTGCAAGACGAGACAGCGCTGCGCGAAGCGGCTGGCGAGGTTGAGCTCGTGGGTCACGACCAGCGCCGCGCGTCCGGCCGCCACCAGCCGCTCGAGCAGCAGAAACAGGCGCACCTGGTGCTCGGGATCGAGCGCGGCCGTGGGCTCGTCGAGCAGCAGCAGCGGCGCCTCCTGGGCCAGCGCACGCGCCACGCGCACGCGCTGGAACTGGCCCAGCGAGAGCTCGTCCACGCGGCGGGCCGCGAGTTCCAGCGCGTCGGCCTCGGCCAGGGCATGCTCGACCGCGGCGCGGTCGGCGCGCGTCTCGCGCGCCAGGATCCCGGCCCAGCGCGTGTGGTGCGCGTAGCGCCCGCCCAGCACGAAACTGCGCGCATCCACGTCCGGCGGGCCGCGCAGGGCCTGCGGCACGAAGGCGATCCGCTTGGCGCGCACGCGCGGAGCCAGCGCGGCCAGGGCCACCCCGTCGAGCTCGATCGAGCCCGCGCTGGGCGTCAGCAGGCCCGCGCACAGGCGCAGGAGCGTGCTCTTGCCGCTGCCG
>JANOGB010000347.1:0-9917 GCA_031413955.1 Planctomycetota bacterium
GACGGAAGAAGAAGAAGAGAAGAGCCGGGCTGGAGCCCGGCGCTCCCAGGGTGATCAGCGTCCCGCCAGGAACTTCCCCACCTCGGCGCGCCATTCCGGCCGGCGCAGGAAGCCGCCGTCGTTGTGGCCGCCCTCCGTCAGCAACAGCCGCTTCGGCGCACGCGCGGCCTCGAGCAGGCGCCGCCCGTGCTCGATCGGCACGATCTCGTCCGCCGGGCTGTGGATCAGGAGCAACGGAACACCGAGCTCCGCGACCTTCGCCACGTTGTCGTAGCGAAAGCGCGCGAGCAGGCGCACCGGCAGGAACGGATAGGCCTTGGCGCCGACGTCGGGCAGCGAGGTGAAGGCGCTTTCGCAGATCACCGCCGCACACGGTCGGCGCCGCGCGAGTTCGAGCGCAACCCCGGCCCCGAGCGACTCGCCGTAGAGCACGACGCGCTCGCTCGCGAAGCCCTCGACCGACGTCAGGTGCTCGTGGGCCGCCTCGGCGTCCTTGTACGTGCCCTCTTCGTCGGGCTGGCCCGCGCTCTTGCCGTAGCCACGGTAGTCGTAGAGCAGCACCGCCCAGCCGAGCTCGAGGAACGCGCGCGCAAGCTCGATGCGCCCCTCGATGCTGCCCGCGTTGCCATGGCTGACGAGCACTGCACCGTGCGCGTCCTTTACCGGCAAGAACCAGCCGTGCAGACGCACGCCGTCCGTGCTCAGGAACTCGAGCTCGCGGAACTCCAGCCCGAACTCCCCCGGCGTCGTGCGCGGCGCGGGTCCGGGAAAGTAGATGAGCTTGGCCTGCGTGAGGTACACGACCAGGCACAGGGCGAGATACCCGATGCCCAGGATCACGACGAAGCGCAGGAAGAGGTGCATGGAGGAGGGAGCACCGCGGGACGAGCCCGATCTCAGTCTCCGATGCCGATGAGATCGACTGCGCTGTGAACGATGTCGTGGAGATCGGGATAGTCGCGCTCCAAGCGCGCGTCGTCGATCCCATCGGCCACGACCCTGCCGTCCTTGGCCTTGACCGTGTAGAGCTGCGGGTCCGTGCCGGTGTGCAGCATGAGCTGGTGATCGCGGGCCTCGAAGCCGAAGGTGTAGTCGTCCGAGGAGCTCGGCCTGGAGACGCCGGACTTCGTCTCGTCCTCGTTCCGGGCGCCGATGTCCTGCTCGAGCTCCTCGGTCGTCAGGTACTTGGCGGCCGTTCCTTCCTCGATCGACGACTTCGGCGGCTCCGGATCGGCGCAACTTCCCAGCGCGAACCCGAGCGCCATCCCTACCGACCATCGGATTCCCATCGCGAGGCTCCTTGGCCGCTCCCCTGCGGAGCGATCGCACTCATGCTACTGCGGAAGTCGCGGACGCACCCTACACCCCGCGCACGGCCTGCTCGAGCCGCTCGCGGGTCGGAAACTGGGCCAGGATCAGCAGCACGGCCAGGAACGTGGCCGCGAGCGCGTACAGCGGCGCCCCGAGCAGCACCGCGAGCACGCCCAGCAGGCCGAGGCCTTCGGCCATCGCCGCTCCGATGATCGTCAAGGAGAAGAGCGCTGGCGGCGTGAGGTCCTGGAGCAGGAGCTCGAGCGCTTCGCCCTTCATGGCCTGGGCCCGGGCGAGGAACTGCTTGCGCAGCAGGAAGTAGACCGGGAGCTCCGCCACGGCGAGCACGCCGAGCGTGACCAGCAGGAGCTGGCCGACCGCGGGGTCGAGCTCGCGCTCGCTCGAGCGGCGCAAGAAGACCACGAGACCGGAGAAGGTCGCGATCCCCAGCACGAGGGCCAGGAGGATGATGCGAGTGACGCGCAGGGATGAGGCCTGGGGAGCCATGACGGAAGCCTAGCGGAGGGGAGTCCCCTGCACGAAGGACGGGATTCCGGTCATCCTGGCCGCGCCCTGCGTCGAGTCAGGTGTCCAGCCACCCCATCGAAACTCCCATACCGAGTCTCCCATGAAGGCCTCCTGGCTCCCCGTGCTCGTGCTGCTCGTCCCCGCTACCACCCGGGGCAGCTCGCGGAAGAAAGAAGAAAGGGGGATTCCGTTTTTTCATCGGTGTGAGGACGTCGCTCTCGAACAGCGCTCGGGTCGGACACATTCGTGGGGCGCGCGCCTGCGTCGAACGGGCTCTCATTCCAGGAAGACCAGATCGTGGAAGATGGCGATCGGCAGGAACACGATGTCGGCCGCAAGCAGGGCCGCGGGGTAGATGGCGTGGGGACCAAGCAACCAGAGAAACCACAAGTCCTGCTCGCCGAGATAACGCGTGAGTGCGAAGGTCCAGTCCAGGGCTTCGAGGGAGCGCCCGATTCGCGGATAACCGTGACAAACGCGAGCTCGGTCTCTTCCGCTACTTCCTCCCCGCGCAGCGCGGCCAGGGCTCGGCGGCACAGCGTTTCGTTCGACGAGCTGGGCCAAGCCTGGATCGGACCGATGTCGTTCTCTCCGGCGCGAAGGGACGCGGCGCAGGCCCAGAGATCCCGGTCCTGGCGCGGATCGTAGAGAAGCACGCGAATCCAGTACCTCTGCGAGGACCACCCTACGCCGACGTGCACGACGGCCTGGGTGCCGCTCGCCTCGACCAGGGCTTGGAGTGTTCGACGTTCCTTGGCGGCCCAATCCAGTCGAGTACCGCTGGGGAGGACGTTGTCCGTAGCAACGAACAGCCCGAACTCTTGCAGGGCTGAGACGAGCGGCCCCCGAAGCTCGCTCCCAAGCTGAGTGCGGCCCTCTTCGTCCAGGACGAGGTTGACCCGCCGAATTCCGGCGCGATCTGGATCGTCCAGCATGACCCGGGGCTTCTCCAGCGTGACGGTGACCTGCGTCTGATCCAGCGCGCTTACCTTGTGCGACTGGCAGGCGCTGAACAGCGCAACAACTCCTATTGTCCCGATCGAGGAATGCGTGAGCAAACTTCGGAGCCCGCAGCGGCGCTGGGAAGGCGCGCCGACGACGCGGGTCAGAAAACAACCCCCGGAGGAGCCGCAACGCGGCCCACGCAGCGAGGTCCCGAAAAGGTGCCACGGATTCCTCAATCGTGACACTCGCTGAGCTCGGAAGATCTGTCTCATGGCAGTCGCCGCAGCTCGTCATCGAGCTCCGGATGGTCGCGGCAGAGCGCCTCGAAGTTGACCGGCTCCCCCGCATCGCATCGCTCGCGCCAGCGCTGGAAGATCGCTCCCGCGTTGCGCGCACGATCGCTGCTGGAAGGGCCGAGATTGGTAGGTCCTTCGGAAGCCATGGCGAGCGCCGCCAAGATAGCAGGCGCTCGGGGCCGGACTCCCGGCGGTTCCGCAGCGCCTCAGGGTCTGGGCCGCGCGGACCTCGCTACCTGGCGCTGAGTCGAGTCATCGCTCCCTTACTCCCGTCCGACCCAGTAGCTCGGACGGCGCTTGAGGTTCATGACCGCCAGGACGCGGATGCCCTCCGGCCTGATCTTGTAGAGCAGCGCGTAGGGAAACCGTCGCAGGAGGCGACGCCGAACGGAACCACCGAGGATGCTTCCGGCCTCGGGGTGTTCTGCGATCGACCGCAGAGAGCGCTCGACTTCTTCGAGAAAGGAGCATCCGAGCCCCGGGTTCTCGAGCTCGTAGTACTGCGCCGCGTCGTTCAGCTCGCGCTCGGCGAGCCGATGGAACGCGGGCTGACCCATTCACTCCAGCTTGCCCCGAGCGTCCCGGAGCACGTCCGACGCTGGCCGATTCGCTCCGGCGGCCGTGTCCCAACTGGCGTCGCGCGCGGCGGCCTCATCCCCCCAGATGCGCTCGTTCTCCTGCTCTGAAAGCGTCTCCAGGCTATCGAGAAGCCGCTTGGCCAGACGCGCTCTCGCCTTTGGATCCAGCTTGAGAGCCTCGGACTCGATCTCTTCGATGCCCATGCCATGGATCGTACCACGCGTGGAGAGTCATCGCGCGGCTGGCTGCACGGGGTGCGTCGTCGAGGGCAAGCTGTCGTTCGTGATGCGCTGCATGGTGTCGCCGGTGCTCGGGATGATCGCCCCGGGCCGAGTGAGCCTCGGGGCCGGAGCCGCCTTGCATTCTCGAGCGAGTGGGGCTGTGGGTGCACGCCATCCACGCGTACCTGAACGAGCGGCCGGAGGAGAAGCTGTTCGAGATCCTCGACTCGGGTGGGCTGGTGCCTGGCGCGTCTTCGACGCGGAGTGACCGAGGCGCGCGCGCTTCGATCTTCGATCTCGGTGCTCGACAACGCCCGATTCCTCGGAAATCGCACACCTCCGAGTAGAGCCCATCAGTGCGGCTCATCGAGCGAAAAGAAGAGCCAGGCTGGAGCCTGGCCTTCCCAGGGGCGGAAGACGTTCAGCTCGCCGGTCGCCGCCGCAACGCCCACGAATCGCGCAGCGACAGGGCTGCGGCGGTGAGCAGGATCCAGAAGCCGATGCGCGTCTCGACCGAGGCGACGCTGCCGATCTTGGCCACGACCACGAGCAGCGCCAGGCCGAAGACGTCGAGCATGGCCCACTTCTCGAGTTCGAGCACGGGGCGCGCAAAGCGTTCGGGGCGCCGCGCCCAGCGCAGGAGCACGATCCCGAGCAGGCGCGCGAGCGGCAGGAGCACGACGAAGAACAGCACGGCGTAGCCGAGCACGTGCTCGCCCTCGTCGAGCATGCGCCGACTCGCGCTCCAGACCGAGTACTCGTGATCCCAGAAGCGGAACTTCTCGACCACCATCAAGGGCAAGAAGAGGCCCAGGGTGAAGAGCAGGAGCGTCGTCACGCTCGCCCAGCGCTCGACGCGGCTCGCGCGCGGCACGCGCAGGAGTTCCGGGGGCGCGTGCAACAGGCGCATCACGGCCAGGGTCGAGGACATCGACAACAGGATCCCGGCCGCGAAGACGTAGATCCCGCGCTCGGCGTAGGCCTCGGAGAGGATGCCGAGGTGCACCGAGCCGATCAGGATCGCGATCACGAAGACGTCCAGCATCGACCAGCGGCCGAGGCGCTCGAGCGAGCGCACGAGACGGGTGCGCTGCTCCGCAGCGACGGGCCGGAAGAGCACGAGCGCCAGCACGCCCAACTTCACGATCGGGAAGACGACCGAGAACGCCCCCACGATCAGCGCCAGGAGCAGCTCGTCCGCGCGCGCCAGGTCGGCGATGCCCCCCAGCACCGAATAGGAATCGCGCGCGAGCCCGGACCGCAGTGTCACCACGGGCAGGTTCAACCCCAGCGCCAGCGTCGCGCTGGCGAGGAGCAGCAGGCTCACCGGCACCAGCGGCCGGCCGACTTCCTTCCAGAGAGAGCGCATGGCCGGCCAGTGTCCCTGTCCGGGAGTTCGAAGGCAAAGCCGTGCACGCGCGTCAGCGGCCAAACGCGCGCCGGGCCGCGGCGCGTCAGGCGCGCTTGATCCAGAAGCGCAGGGCCACGCCCGCAGCGGCCACGAGCACAAAGATGACCGCGGCGTTCACCGCGATCGCGGCCTCGGCCGCGCGTTTCCACTCATCCGAGGTGCTCGCGGTCAGCTCCGACACGATCTGGCCGCAGATCGCCAGCATCACCTTGTAGATCGCATCGTATTGCTGGTCGAGCTCGCCGCCGATGCGGCCGGCGCCTTCCTTGGTGTGCCAGCGCTCCATCGTGACCGCCAGGAAGTGATCGATCTCGCCGCGCAGGCGCCCGAGCTGCTCGGCCATCGCCGGCTCGCGCGCGGCGGGTTGTTCCTTGCTCGGCGTCGACCCCTCCAGGGCGTTGGCCACGCGCGCAGCCGCGCGCTCGAGCGGCACGAGCACGTCGCGCTCGAGGTCCTGGCTGGGATCGTTGGCGATGATCTCCTCGAACCACAGGTGTGCATCGGCCACGTCGGTGCGGATGTCCTCGCACATCTGCATCAGCGCGACCTTGGGCTCGCGCAGGTTGTTTGCACGCCAGAACCAGTACAAGCTCAGGCCTGAACCCAGGACCAGCGCGAGGACCGCCGCGAGCAAGGCGCTGACGGCCAGCGGGTTACGGCGCACGAAGCGCTCCGCGCGATAGGAGGCGCTGGGCGGCCGGGCCGAGATGGGCTCGCGCCTCAGGTAGCGCTCGATGTCGGAAGCCAGCTCGGCGGCGGACGAGTAGCGACGATCGCGGTCGCGCTCGAGCACCTTCAACGCGATCCAGTCGAGATCGCCGCGCACCTGCGCCAAGAGCGCGGCGCGGTCGGTGCGGCGCTTGGCGGCGATCTCGGCGCCGTCCTTCCTGTGCTGGGTCAAGCGCGTGCTCGGGCGCGTCGAGTCCTCCTCGCGGATCGAACGCAGGAGCTTGGGCAGACCGCCGTCGGTGACATGGCGCTCGTAGGGTGGCTCGCCCACGATCAGCTCGAACAGCACCACGCCCAGCGAATAGACGTCCGCGCGCGTGTCGATCTCGTCCGAGGGCAGCTCGATCTGCTCCGGGCTCATGTAGCGCGGCGTGCCCAGGAACTGGCCGTCGCGCGTGAGCAGGTTGGCGCTGGCGGGCTCGGTGCGCAGGATCTTGGCGAGTCCGAAGTCGATCACCATCGGGACGTGGCGCCCGTCCTGGCTCATGACCAGGATGTTCGAGGGCTTCACGTCGCGGTGCAGGATGCCGCGCTGGTGCGCGTGCTGGATCGCGCGGCACACGGTCACGAACAGCTCCAGGCGCTCGCGCACGCTGAGGCGGTGGCGATCGCAGTAGTCGGTGATGGGCTCGCCGGGCACGTACTCCATCACGAAGTACGGCCGCCCCGTGTCGGTCTGGCCCGCGTCGAACACCTTGGCGATGTTCGGGTGGTTCATGGAGGCGAGCATCTGGCGCTCCTGCGCGAAGCGCACGAGCACCTCGCGGGTGTCCATGCCCAGCTTGATCAGCTTGAGCGCCGCCTTGCGCCGGAAGGGCTCGCGCTGCTGGACCAGGTAGACATTTCCCACCCCGCCCTGGCCGAGCACTTCGAGGACCCGGTAGGGCCCGATTTCCGTGGGGTGGCTGGCGAACATGCGCTCCTCGGTCGCTCCCAGCATGGTCTCCAAGGCTACCCCATGTCCGGAAGGTGGACCGGATTGTTGCTGGCGAACGAGGAAGATGGCGGTTTGCCCCCGCTTTTCAGGGGGCAGAGCTCTTTCAGGGCGCCGGAACGTCGAGCTCCGAGTCGGGGCGGCCAGCTTCGCCACCGGGGATACGCACCCGCCCGCGCTCGCCGCGCTTGCGCGTCGGATCGACGTGCCGCAGGACGAGGCGGCGCAAGAGGGTGAGCGGCCGGGTCAGTCCGCCGTGCAGGCGCACGAGGAAGGGCTTGTTCCGGGCGGCCGCGAGCTCTCCGGGAGTGAACAGGTCCGGCCGGGTGCGGAGCTGGAGCTTCGCGAGGTGGTAGCGATCGCCGGCCTGGAAGCGGCGCGCGATCCAGGTCAGGGGCCAGCGCTCGCGCAGGAACGCGAAGGGCCAACGCCAGGAGATCTGGAAGTCGAACAGGTACGGGCGGCCGTCGATGCCGACCAGGACGTTCTCGCACTTCTCGAGGTCGACATAGGCGAGCCCACGACGATGGATCTCCGCCAGGCCCGCGGAGAGCAGCGGAAAGAAGTCGTCGGCGACGCGCTCGCCCTTCTCGAGCGGATGGCCCTCGATGAACTCGTGCGTGATGCCGTGCTTGCGCCAGCGCCCCGTGAAGCGCGGCACGATGTCGAGATCCTCGACGGCGCGGAAGACCTCGGACTCGTGCCAGGAATGCAGGCGCCCGATCCAGGAGAGCGGCAGGCCGCAGAAGGGGGCCTTGCGGCCGATCTTCAGCACCACTCGTCCGGCGGGCCCCTCGTAGAGCGCGGTGTAGGCGAAGAAGTCGTGCTTGAAGATGCGCGCCAGGTCGTAGCGCGCGCCGCCGAGCTCGATCTCCTCCGGCGGTGGATCCTGCCCGAGCGCCAGGAGCCAGTGAGGGGTTGCGCGCGCTTCCGACAAGCAGCTCTCCGCGCGTGAGTCTCGCACCGGGCGCGCTACGGACCCAGCGAGAGCGCTATATACTTGCACGTATAATACCCGCGCGTATACTCCCGCCCATGCCCGCCACCCCTCCCGCCCCCCTGCCGCCCTTCATCGGCCGCAAGCGCGAGCTCGCCGTCCTGCAGGAGCTCGCCGACTCCGGCAAGCCCGAGCTGTTCGTGCTCTATGGCCGCCGGCGGGTCGGCAAGACCGAGCTGCTCCAGCAGCTCTGCCACGGACGGCGCGCGGCCTACTTCCTGGCGGCGCAGGTGCGCGACAAGGACAACCTGCGCGCCTTCCGGAGAGTGCTCGAAGAGGCGCTCGGCGATCCCCTGATCGGCACCATCGAGTTCCCCGATTGGACGGCCGCGCTGACCTTCGCGGCCGAGCGCGTCGGCGCCGAGCGCCTGGTGCTCGTGCTCGACGAGTTTCCCTACCTGTGCGAGGCCAACCCCGGGCTGCCGTCCCTGATCCAGCGCTTCTGGGACCTGCGCGGAAAGCGCTCGAGCCTGATGCTGGTCCTGTGCGGGAGCCAGGTCTCGTTCATGGAGAAGGAGGTGCTAGCCGAGCGTTCGCCGCTCTTCGGCCGGCGCACGGGCCAGCGCCGGCTCGAGCCGCTCGTGCCGAGCGAGGCGCTGGGTTTCTTCCGCACCTGGGAGCGCGAGCAGGCGCTGCTCGCCTACGGGATCGTGGGCGGGATGCCGGCCTATCTCGGGCGTTTCGACGAGCGCTTCACGCTCGAGGAGAACCTCCTGCGCGAGGTGCTGCGCCCCGAAGGGTATCTCTTCGACGAGGTGCACTACCTGCTGCACACCGAGCTCACCAACCCGAGCACCTACAGCTCGATCCTGGCCGCCGTCGCGCGCGGCGCGGAGCGCGTCGGCGACGTGGCCCTGGCCGTGGGCGTCGACTCCCCCACCGCCAACAAGTACCTGCACGTCCTGCGCGAGCTGCGTCTGGTCGCGCGCGAGGTGCCGCTCACCGACCCCGACCCCCTGCGCTCGCGCCGCGGCGTCTACCGCATCGCCGATCGCTTCGTCGCGTTCCACTTCCGGCACGTGCAACCGCATATCTCGCTGATCGAGGCGGGACGCGGCGCGCGCGTGCTCGAAGAGTTCATCCGCCCCGATTTCCCGCGTCTCCTGGAGGAGGCGCGCGGCGAGTTCTTGCTCGAACGCTTGCGCCACGACGCGGCCGAGCTGGTGGGCGAGGAGATCGCCGAAGTCGGCCGGCATGCCGGCCGAGCGGTGCGCGCCCTGGCACGCACGGTCTCGGGCCGTGGGGTGGCCGTGCTCGCCGCGGAGGCCGACGAATCGACGATTGACGAAGAATTGAAGGTACTGCGGCCCGTCCTCGGCGCGGGCCTCGTGCAGCTCGTTTCGGCCCACGGGCCGGGTGGCGAGACGGCCCTCAGCCTGCGCCAGCAGGCACGCTGAGCCCGAGCTCGCTTTTGGGGCCCCGGCCCCCCCTTCGTTCGTCTATCGTTTGCAGCGAGATCCCCGGAAACCGAGCGCACGAGCGCAGCTATCTGAGGGGCATGGACATGACCCTGGATCGGCAGTTCCAGCAGTACTTCGCCGCCCTCGAACGCGCGGGCAACGAGGACCGCTGCTTCCTGTGTCGGCGCACGCCGGCCGAGGTCAAGGCCTTCTTCGGCTTCAACGAGGACGGTACGCCGATCGACGCCGAGCGCTACGGCATCGAGGACGTCGTGCTCGACCCGCACGTAGACATCATGAGCTACCGCGGCTCGCGCCCGGTGTGCGCGGTGTGCCAGCTCAACCTCGACTCGATCCTGCTCACCGAGGACGGCCCGACGCTCCTGCGCCAGATCCTGTGGGAGCTCGAGCACGAGCGCGAGAAGCTCTGGTCGACGGAGGTCTAGCCCGGTCGGGCTAACTCATCCGGGAGCGCCGGGCTCCAGCCCGGCTCTTCTTCTTGGCTCGTTTCCGCTCTCCGAGGGCAAGGGAAGAAGAGAAGAGCCCGGAGCCGGGCTGGAGCCCGG
>JANOGB010000348.1:0-1562 GCA_031413955.1 Planctomycetota bacterium
TCTTCTCCCAGGTGCGCGCGAGGCGCTCGAGATCCTTGGCGTCGTCGCCCAGGCCGGCCAGCACGGCGGTCATGCGCTGCACGAGCTCGAGCTGGCCCGTCTTGGCGACCTCGCTCGCGGCCGAGCGCAGCTTCAGACGCAGCGGCAGAGCGGCGAGCTCGGATGCCGGGGACTGCTGCACGAGCGCAGGAAGCGAGAGCAAGAATCCGAGCTGGACGAACATCCCCGGGCGCCAAGATAGCCGCGCGCCCCAGTCCGCAGACAAGAGGCGCTGCGACGCCCGCTAAGATGGGCCGCGTGAACCCCCTGCGCGCGCACTGGACCATCGATCCGGAGATCCGCTTCCTCAACCACGGCTCCTTCGGTGCTTGCCCGAAGTCCGTGCTGGCCCTGCAGCAGGAGCTGCGCGCGCGCATCGAGCGCGAGCCGGTGCTGTTCCTGGCGCGCGAGCTCGAGGCGCGCGTCGACGAGGCGCGCGCGGCCCTGGCGCCCTTCGTCGGCGCGGCGCCCGAGGACCTGGTGCCGGTCGCGAACGCGACCACGGGCGTGAACGCGGTGCTGCGCTCCCTGCGCTTCCAGCCGGGCGACGAGATCCTGCTCACGAACCAGGGCTACAACGCTTGTCGTAACGCCGCCGAGTTCGTGGCCGAGCGCACGGGCGCGCGCGTGACGGTCGCCCAGGTCCCGTTCCCGCTGCGCTCCGCCGACGAGGTGCTCGAGGCCGTGTTTGCGGCCGTGACCAAGCGCACGGTGCTCGCGCTCCTCGACCACGTCACCAGCCCGACCGGGCTCGTCTTCCCGATCGCCGAGCTCGTCAGCGGATTGCGCGAGCGCGGCGTCGACACGCTGGTCGACGGCGCCCACGCGCCGGGCATGCTGCCGCTCGATCTCGGTGCGCTGGCTCCCGCCTATTACACAGGCAACCTGCACAAGTGGGTGTGCGCGCCCAAGGGCGCCGCCTTCCTGTACGTGCGCCGCGACCTGCAGCCCGCGATCCGCCCGCCGGTCCTCAGCCACGGCGCGAACTCGCCGCGCACCGACCGCGCGCGCTTTCGCCTGGAGTTCGACTTCACGGGCACAGGCGACCCGACGGCTTTCCTGTGCGTGCCCGAATGCCTGCGCTTCCTCGGCGGGCTCTTCCCCGGCGGCTGGGAGGAACTCCGACGGCGGAACCGCGAGCTCGTACTGCGCGGCCGCACGCTCCTGTGCGAGGCCCTCGCCACGCCCGCGCCCGCACCGGAGTCGATGATCGGCAGCCTGGCGGCCGTGCCGTTGCCCGAGGGACGGGCGAGCGCCCGCCCCGACGCCTTCGCCATCGACCCGTTGCAGCGCACGCTCTTCGAGCAGCACCGCATCGAGGTGCCGGTCTTCCCCTGGCCGGCGCCGCCCCGGCGACTCGTGCGCGTCTCGGCCGAGGCCTACAACGAGATCGACGAGTACGAGGCGCTGGCGCAGGCTCTCCGCTCACCTGGGAGCGCCGGGCTCCAGCCCGGCTCTGGTTTCTCGCGCGGACCTGGGAGTGAGAAACACTCAGAAAGAAGCGGAGCCGGGCTGGAGCCCGG